>JAYTOM010000237.1:0-8576 GCA_043747765.1 Actinomycetota bacterium | reverse complement strand
CTGGCGAGCGTGCGTTGTCAGGGTCGTCACGGCGTCGCCCGCTTCGAACGATGGTTGGACGCCGCCGTCGAACGACCACTCCCTGCTCAGAGTGGTCTGGAGATCGATCTCACCACTGCTCTCGACGGGATGAACCTACCGACGCCACTCCGGCAGTTCCCGTTGACTCTCCTTGACGGGATCACGATCCATCTCGATCTCGCTTGGCCTGACGTGCGGCTCGGCATCGAACCCGGCGCGAACTGGTGGCACGGCGGCAACGACAAGGGACGAAAGGATCGCGAGCGCGACCGGCGCTGCGACGAGGTCGGATGGCAGGTGATCCGTTTCGACGAGATCGAACTTCGCGATCTGATGCGGTGCGCACGACAGGTGCTCGACGTGTATGAACGACGGTCACGCTTGCGAGAGTTTGCGGTCAAAAGTGCGCCATAGGGGACGAAAACGCTCGCGGAAGCTTCTTGGGGGTCAGAGGAGGGCGGCGAGGGACTGCAGGAGGGGGGCGGGATCGCTACCGATCGCTTCGCCGTAGAGCTTGACCTTCGGCTCAGTTCCACTCGGGCGGATCTGCAGCCGGACATCGTTCAGCCACAGGCGGAGCAGGCCCGCTTCCTGGTACCACTCGACACCCGTCACAGCATGACCACCGACCTCGCTCGGCGGATTCGCCCGCATCGCGGCGACCTTGGCCGCAGCATCGACCGGGTCCAGCCGGATCGAGAGATCGGCGACGACGTGCCGGCCGAACTGCTCGGCGAGCGCGTCGAGGCGGTCCTGCAGCGTCACTCCTTCAGCGGCCGCCAGCGCCGCGACTTCGGCCAACAGGACACCAGCCGTGATGCCGTCCTTGTCCATCGGCTGCTTGCAGACCAGGTACCCGAGCGCCTGCTCGTAACCGAAAACGAAGTTCAGATCGGGATGATCGAGTGCCACTCGACCAATCCACTTGAACCCCGTGTAGGTCTCCTCGAAATGCACGCCGTGGAACGCCGCCATTCGGCTGAGCATCGACGACGAAACAACGGTGGTGATGACCAGACGATCGTTGCCCGACGTGTGGCGAAGGATGTGATCACCGAGCAACCAACCAATCTCGTCGCCGGTCAGCCGGCGCCAGCCTGCAACCCCGCTGCTCGCGTCGATCGACGGAATCGCTGCGCCGAGGCGATCGGCGTCGGGGTCGTTGGCGAGCGCCAGCAATGCACCCGACGCCTCAGCGCGGGCGAGGAGAAGGTCCATCGCCCCCGGCTCCTCGGGGTTCGGGAACGAGACCGTCGGAAACGAACCGTCTGGCTGCTGCTGTTCAGCAACCACGAACGGCGCAGGCAGGTTCGATCGTTCGAACGCTGCGAGCAACGTCGCTCCTCCGACTCCGTGCATCGCCGTGTACGCCACCGGCCCTCCCGCCAAATCAGGCAGCATTCGTACCGCTCGCACCGACGCCAGATAGCGCTGCAGCGGAGCGTCGTCGAGACGAACGATCAGCGGATCGTCGACGGCCGAGAGTGGTACAGCGCACGGATCGAACTGATCGATGCAGGCAGCGATTCCGATGTCGTGCGGAGGCACGATCTGTGCACCATCGCCGAGGAAGACCTTGTAGCCGTTGTCAGCCGGCGGATTGTGGCTGGCGGTCACCACGACACCGGCGATTGCGTTGTGCGCACGGATGTTCCAGGCCAGCACCGGTGTCGGCAGCGGCGCAGGGAGCAACAGGGCGCTGATTCCCATCGCAGCGAGGACGCGAGCCGTGTCGAGCGCGAAGTCATCGCTCTTGCGTCGTGCGTCGTAGCCGATGATGATCCCCCGCTCGCCTGCTTCATCCGGCCATTGGTCGAGCACGTAGCGACCGAGTCCGGCTGCGGCTTGGCGGACGACGAGCCGGTTCATCCGGAGCGGCCCGGCACCCATCTCGCCGCGCAGGCCAGCAGTTCCGAACTGCAGCCGCCCGTCGAATCGAGCGGCCAGCGCGTCGGCCGGACCATCGATCAGATGGGCCAGTTCGAGCTGTACATCGGCGTCGGGCTCTGCGGCCAGCCAGGACTTGGCCCGGTCGAGGATCTCTTTCGAGTGAGGCGCCGCGTCTCTCATGCCAGCGTCACTCATGCCAGCGTCGTCAGTTCGACGAGGGGGCGAGCACCCACATGCGAGATCACCTCGGCTGCAGCGATCGAGCCGAGCCGGCCGCACTCGGGGAGCGACTTTCCGTTCGTGTACCCGTACAGGAAGCCGGAGGCAAACAGGTCGCCGGCGCCAGTGGTGTCGAGCACGCGTTCGACCGCTTCGGCAGGAATCGTCAGCACGCCGTCGCCGGTGACGATCACCGATCCAGCGGCTCCTCGTGTGATGGCGGCCAATGCGCAGTCGCCACGTACAGCGACGACCGCTGCTTCGAATGTGTCCACCTCGTACAGCGACATCAGCTCGTCCTCGTTGCCGAACAGGATGTCCACCTCGTCGGCGACCAGGGCCCGGAAGTCGGTGCGATGGCGGTCGACGCAGAACGAATCGCTGAGTGTCAGCGACACCTCACGACCGTGCGCATGAGCGATTCGCGCCGCAGCTCGGAACGCTTGCTTGGCTTCGTCGCGGTCGTACAGGTAGCCCTCCATGTACAGCACCTTGGCGTCGGCGACCGTCTGGGCATCGATGTCGGGGGGACACAGCAACGACGACACGCCCAGGTAGGTGTTCATCGTGCGCTCGGCATCCGGGGTGACGACGATGATGCAACGCCCGGTCGGGGTACCGACTTCGGGTGCACCAGGCCGGAAGGTGATGCCGACAGCGCGGAGGTCGTGTCCGAAGACCCGTCCGAGATCGTCGTCGCAGACCTTACCGATGTACGCAGCCCGTCCGCCGAACGAGGCGACTCCGCACATCGTGTTCGCAGCAGAACCGCCGCTCATCTCGACCGCCGAACCGAGCGCTTTGTACAGCGAGACAGCGCGCTCGGTCTCGATCAGGGTCATCGAACCCTTGAGCAACGATTCACGGTGGATGAAGGACTCGTCGGCGTGGGCGATGACATCGACCAAAGCGTTCCCGATACCGACGACATCGAACTGGGCGGGACGACCGAACTGGGCGGGACGATCGAACTGCGCAGGACGGGAGCCGGCCTGGACGTTGGCGGTTTCTGATCCGTCTGGCACGTGTGGGAAGGTTAGCGGCCGGGACACCGGACCCGCACCCGGCGATGCCGGGCGGGCGGCAGCCGCTGCCGGGCCGGTATCGCCTGCGAAAGACCGCAAGTAGGCTCCCGATCATGTCATCGCCTGCCGTGTCTGCCGACACCTTGGATCCGTATCGACTTCCTCGCTCGGTCATCCCGCGCCACTACGCAGTCACGCTCGAACCGGAGTTGGCCGCCGCCACGTTCGTCGGCCAGGTCATTATCACAGCCGATGTGGTCGAGGTGACGAAGCGGATCGTGCTCAATGCGATCGAACTCGACATCCGCGACGTGCGAGTGGACGGCGCTGTTGCCACGTTCTCGCTCGACGAGGCCAGCGAACGACTCTTCATCGACGTCGGGGATACAACTCTCGTCGCCTCCACAACGTGCACGATCGTGGTCGAGTTCGCGGGAACCCTGAACGACAAACTGCGCGGCTTCTACCGCAGTACCTACACCGACGACGACGGAGCCGAGCACGTCATCGCCTGTTCGCAGATGCAGGCCACCGACTGTCGGCGAGCGTTCCCCTGCTTCGACGAACCGGGCTTCAAGGCCGAGTTCGGAATCACCCTCGTGGTCGACGAGGCGATGATGGCCGTGTCGAATGGTCCGGAGATGTCGCGTGCGGCTCGTCCCGGAGGCCGGACGGCCATCACGTTCGAGGACACGATGGCGATGAGCACCTACCTCGTTGCCGTCGTCGTCGGCCGTCTCGAGGCAACTGATCCGGTCGACGTCGCCGGGACCCCGCTCCGCGTGATCCACGTGCCGGGCAAGTCGCACCTGACGCAATTCGGCCTCGATATCGGGGCGTCGAGCCTCGGCTGGTTCCAGGAGTACTACGGCATCGCGTATCCCGGCAAGAAGGTGGACATGATCGCGCTGCCCGACTTCGCAGCTGGTGCGATGGAGAACCTCGGGTGCATCACGTTCCGCGAGTCGCTCCTGCTGGTCGACCCCGAGACCAGCACCCAACTCGAGCAGGGTACTGTCGCCGATGTGGTCAGCCACGAGCTGGCCCACATGTGGTTCGGCGATCTCGTGACGATGCGTTGGTGGAACGGGATCTGGTTGAACGAGGCCTTCGCGACGTTCATGGAAGTGATGGCCGTCGACATCTTCAAGCCCGAGTGGGAGCGGTGGACCGCATTCAGTCTGGAGCGGACCGCTGCGTTCGAAGTGGACTCGCTGGAGTCGACCCGTACGGTCGAGTTCGAGGTGCGCGCGCCAACGGACTGCGAAGGGATGTTCGACGTCTTGACGTATCAGAAAGGCGGCGCGCTGCTGCGCATGTTGCAGCAGTACATCGGCGAAGAACGCTTCCGACAGGGAGTGAACAACTATCTTCGCATCCACAGCTACGGCAACACCGAGACGAGCGATCTGTGGAACGGCATCGAGGCGGTCACGACGGCCGACGGAGGCAACGAGCCGGTCCGCGAAATGATGGACAGCTGGATCTGGCAGGCCGGCTATCCGTTGGTCACGGCAGGGCTGGTCGGCGACGAGTTGCATCTGCACCAGGAGCGTTTCAGCTTCGACAGCGAAGCAACCGACCCCACTCTGTTCATCGTCCCTGTTGCGATTCGAATCGGCGAGACCGTTCATGACATCCTCCTCGAAAAGGCCGAGGCGACGTTGACGATCGGCCGCATGTCGGATCTGGTCAGTCCCGCAATCGTGGTCAACGCAGGTGGCCACGGCTTCTTCCGTGTCGCCTACGACGACACGCTTCGATCGCGGCTCGACGCCGAGGCACTCGCAACGTCGAACACCATCGAGCGGTACAACCTCGTCGACGATGCAAGCGCCGCGTTCGTCTCCGGTCGGCTGTCGGCGTCCGCCCTCCTCAGTTTTCTCGAGGGCTTCAGCGGCGAACGCGACCTGGCTGTGTGGCAAGCCGTCACTGCTGCATTGGGCCGGCTCGGGCGACTGCTCGACTGCGCCCAACGGGCACCGTTCCAGGCGCGCGTCGTCGCCCTCGTCGCTCCTGCGCTGGACGATCTCGGTTGGACAGCCGTTGCCGGCGAAGATGGTCTGCGCACCCAGCTGCGTGGTCTGCTCGTGATTGCAACCGCCGTCCTCGGCAACGACACGGCCGCCCAGCAGCAGTGTCGAACAATTCTCGATGGCGATCGTGCTGCGGCCGATCCGGAGTTGATTGCCGCTGCCACGACGGTGGTCGCGGCGAGCGGCGATCAGCACGACTTCGACCGTTTCGTCGCCGCCTTCAAAGCCGCGCCGACACCACAGGAGCAGTTACGCAACCTCTACGCGTTGGCCGAATTCGATGATGCTGATCTGATCCGCCAGGCATGCGAGTTCGCGTTCAGCAATGCCGTGCGCAGCCAGAACGCGCCATATCTGCTGAGCCGTTGCATCGCCAATCGCGCCCACGGCGCAGTGGCCTGGAAGATCGTGCGTGCCAACTGGAACGCGGCGAACGCGAGTTTCCCGAACCCGTCCATCATCCGCATGATCGATCCGGTCAAATTCCTCGACACCAGCGAGTCGCTGGCCGACGTCCAGGGCTTCTTCGCCGAACACCCGATCAAACAGTCGATGACCACCCTCGCCCAGGTGCTCGAACGGCAACGGATCAACGTGGCCCTCCGCGACCGCGAGTCTGCGGCGTTCGCGGCGAGCCTGTTGGAAACCGCCGCCGAGTAGCACGGTCGCGGCCACTCGCCCACCGGGCTCTACTATTCTCTCGGGCTGCGGACGGACCGTCGAGGTCTGAGGGAGTTCTGCCATGTCGACAACCAAATGGACCGTACGTTGGATGATGATGATCGCTGTCGTCGCCGCGCCCCTTGCGGCACTGCAACTGACCAGTTCCGTCGCCTCGGCCAACGGTGTGGTTGTGACGCTCAGTGCAGCAAGCGACGTCGCTGGACCAGCGCATGCCACGCAGCCAGCGGTACGTGTTGCAGGCTCGGCGAAGACCATCGCTGCAGCGACCAGTCCCAATCTGCTGTTCCCGATCCAGGCGACTCCGCCCTTCAATTGCGAGGCACTGAACAACTTCGGCGCCCCGCGATCCGGTGGCCGCCACCACGAAGGCACCGACATCATGGGCACCTACAAGTGGGCAGCCGGGGTCGTGCCGAACCAGGAGGTCTATGCAGTCGTCGACGGCAAACTCGGCGGGCAGGTCGTCAACGGTCAGCCCGGGTCGAGTCTGTCCGGCAACTCGTGGCGGCTGTCCTCCAACACTGGCAAGGCGTATTACATGTACGCCCACCTGTCTCGATTCGCCGATGGACTGAGCAACGGTTCGGCAGTCACGCGCGGTCAGGTGATCGGGTACGTCGGTGACACCGGCGATCCCGGTACCGGCAACTTCCATCTCCATTTCGAGGTTCATCCGAACGGCGACCAGCAGGTCATCGATCCGCTGCCACTGCTGCTGCCGGCTCCAGCCACCTGCCGAATCGACTGAATCGACTGAATCGACCGAGCCAACCGAGTCAACCGAGCCAACCGAGTCGTCATCCGAAGGGCTCCCCCTAGACTGCAGCGGATGACAGTCGAGGACTTCACCGGCACGGTCGAGGAACCCAAGTCGTGGGCGGCAGGCGTTCCAGCCGTCGTCGTGTCGATGCGTCAGGGCCTGGCCAAGATGGGCGCCCGCCGGACCGTGCAGACGCTGCGCATCCTCAATCAGCCCGATGGATTCGACTGCCCCGGTTGTGCGTGGCCCGAGCCCGCACACGCCCACCTCGCCGAGTTCTGCGAGAACGGTGTCAAGGCCGTAGCAGAGGAGGCAACCACCGCTCGCGTGACGCGGAAATTCTTTGCCGATCACTCGCTCGCTGAGATGCGCGAGCACGACGATTATTGGCTCGGCCAGCAGGGCCGATTGACGGAGCCGATGTACAAGCCGGCCGGCGCAACGCACTACCAGACGATCTCGTGGGACCGAGCGTTCGGCGTGATCGCGTCGGAACTGAATCGACTCGAGTCACCCGACGAGGCCGCGTTCTACACGTCAGGTCGGACCAGCAACGAGGCCGCGTTCCTGTATCAGCTGTTCGCGCGGGCGTTCGGCACGAACAATCTGCCCGACTGCTCGAACATGTGCCACGAGGCCAGCGGCATGGCGCTCGGCCAGACCATCGGCATCGGCAAGGGCTCGGTTCGCATCACCGACTTCGAGGAGGCTGACCTGATCGTCGTCGTCGGTCAGAATCCAGGTACCAACCATCCGCGGATGTTGTCGACGCTCGAGATCGCCAAGGGCAAGGGCGCCACGATCGTCGCCATCAATCCGATCCACGAAGCCGGCCTGATGCGTTTCAAGAATCCGCAGCATGCCAAGGGACTGGCGGGCCACGGGACCACGCTCGCCGACGACTATCTGCAGATCCGAGTCAATGGCGACCTTGCCTTTTTCAAAGCGGTCAACCACGTCCTGCTGGCCGGCGGGGAGGCAAACATCGACCGCGCCTTCATCGCCGAGTTCACGTCCGGGTTCGACGAGTTCGCTGACGACGCGTCGGTGTTCGACTGGGACGAGTACGCCGCGGCCACCGGCTTCTCCCGCAACGTTGCCGAACAATTCGTGCTGCGGGTACTCGCCGCCGACAGCATCATCGTCTGTTGGGCAATGGGCCTCACCCAACATGCCAACTCGGTCGCGACGATCCGCGAGGTCGTCAACTTCCTGCTCCTTCGCGGCAACATCGGCCGCCCCGGTGCCGGTGTCTGCCCGGTACGCGGCCACTCGAACGTGCAGGGCGACCGCACGATGGGCATTTACGAGAAGCCGAGCGACACGTTCCTCGACGCGCTGGCGACCGAGTTCGACTTCGCTCCGCCACGTCACAACGGCAGCGACACGGTCGAGTCGATTCAGAAGATGATCGACGGCGAGATCAAGGTGTTCATCGGCATGGGCGGCAACTTTGCGTCGGCCACCCCGGACACCGAGGCCACGCATCGAGCACTGGCCAACTGCCGACTGACGGTACACATCTCGACCAAGCTCAACGCCTCGCACCTCGTCACCGGTCACGAATCGCTGATCTTGCCGACGATGGGGCGCACCGAGCGCCACGTCGTGAACGGAGTCGAGCAGGCGGTCACGGTCGAGGACTCGATGGGTGTCGTCCACGCCTCACGCGGCATTCTGGAACCGGCGTCTGGTGATCTGCTCAGCGAGGTGCAGATCGTCAGCCGGTTGGCTCGGGCAACGCTCAGCCAGACGAGCAGCAGCGCCGACTGGACGCGCTTCGAACGCGATCACTCGAGCATTCGCGACGCCATCGGCAGGGTCCTTCCGGACTTCGCCGACTTCAACGCCAAGATCACCGTTCCCGGTGGGTTCACCCTGCCCCACGCACCACGAGACAAGCGAGAGTTCCGCACCGAAACCGGCCACGCCAACTTCACG
>JAYTOM010000236.1:0-8999 GCA_043747765.1 Actinomycetota bacterium | reverse complement strand
CCACGTGGTGATTGGGCCGCCCGGAGTCTTCACGCTCAACGCCAAGCGCCACCCTCACGGCAAGGCGTGGGTCGGCGAGCGAGCCATCATGATCAACGGACAACGGACCGACTACCTGCGCAACTCCCGCTTCGAGGGCAAGCGAGCCGCTGCGCTCCTGTCCGAGTCGTGCGGTTACCCGGTTTCTGTCACGCCAGTGATCGTGTTCGTCGACCTCGACGTGTTCAACGTGAAGCAGCTTCCTTTGGATGTCCACGTGACGACTCGCAAGCGACTCCTCGACTGGTTCAGATCACTTCCGCCAACGCTCGCTCCGGACGACGTCGAGATGATCTTCACGCACGCCCGTCAGAGCACGACCTGGCAACGGTTGCCGAGGTAGCGATCGAGCCGCAGTTTTCAACAGGTCTCGATCGCCACGCAACGGACGGACGCTTGCAGCGCGATCGCCCTGACGGACGATCTCCTCGCCGCGATCTGAACTGACCTCACCACGGATATGGCAAACCTGTATGGCTTCATATAGGAACGGCAACGCCCTGGCTTACGTAGAGGTTCATCGCCGACCGATCTTGGACAATCCATCCACTCGCAGCCAGCTGCGGATCGATCTCGACGCGGGCGCGGGCTTCGGCCGTGAGGTAGGACGCGCCCTCACCCATCCGTAGCTGTCCCCTGCGTCGGCATCGGATTCAATTGTACGGCCTGGCGGCCGACGGCCCGGCGACGCGCAGTCGCAGCACTGCGTTAGCGTGCCGCAACCATGCGGTCAGAAGTCGATCTCGATCGAAGGGACCTCGCACTCGATCACTCGGGTCGGGCGTAGCGGTTGGAGTAGCTCATCGACCTTCGCGTGACTCTCGGCGTAGGCGCTGCGGTCGAAGTAGCCGGGACGGCGGCCGAGGCCGTCGGTGATATCGAACGCGGCTTGGTGTTGTGCGAGGCGGCCGGCCGCAACATCCCAGTCTCTGGTTGCTGGGCCGGGGGACGGTCGTTCGCCGAGCGCGTCGACAACGGCCGCTGGCCGCTCGGCCCGGGTGATGCGGGTGCGGATGCGGAGGTCGCGTTCGATCTGTTCGTCGATGCCACCGATGGTCGCCTCCAGCTCGGGCCGGCGACGGAGCACTGCGGTCGCTGACGCCTCCACGGGACCGAGTCGATCGAGGGTGGTCGCTGCAGCATCGACGTCTCGGAGTGCTCGCCCGACGCGGCTCGGCAAGTCTTGGACATCTCGTTTGGCCTTCGCGATCGCGATGTCGTGCTTGCGTCGATGGAGTGGTCGGTCGTATTGATCAAGCACGTCTTGTGCTCGTTGATACGCGGCCGTCGTGTCGATGACTGCCTTGTCCGCTCGAGCCATCGCGTCCTCGGCATCGCGCCGTTCATTCGGTAGCCGGCGCAGGGCAGTCACTGCGCTCTCGATCTCGTCGTTGATAGCAAACCGTTGGTCCATCAGCCCTCGCAGGTCGCCGCCGTCGAGCAAGCCGGGGCGATGCGGCTTCTCGTCGCGCAGCTCTGCTCGGCGAGCGTGTGCCGGGAGGTCGATCCAATCGGTCGCGATCGCTTGGGCGAAGACGTCGGTCGCTGTGTGCTCGCCGGTGGTGACGATGAAGGCTTCGTTCATGCCGGTGCCGCGAGTCATGGCGACGTAGAGGTTGCGGACGTCGGTGGGCTTGTCGAACAGGGTTGCACCGCCTTTGACGTTGCGTTCTTGAGCGCCCATCACGGTGCGGGCGTAGGCGAGTTCGACGTGTTCGGCGACGTAGCTCGGGGGAAGTTCCACGGTGCCGTGTCTGCCAGTGACGGTGATCGAGCCGACATCGCCGATGTGTTGGATTGTCCAGACGGCTCGGTTGCGGACCATCTCGTTGCGGTCGGTGGTGAGGGTGCGGTCGTTCTGGCGTGTTGCGATCTCGTCGCCGACGTGAAGGGTGTACGGACCGACGGTGAGGTGTTGTCCGTCTGGGTCGATCTGGCCGGCGCGGATGCGCAGTTGCTGGGCGCGTTCGTTCAGTCGTTCGGTTGCTTCGTTGGTGGGTGACATCAGCAGACCCTTGTCGCCGGCCTGGCGGCGATCCCACCACGCGTTGACGCTTGCTCGTTCCATCTGGTTGCGGGTGCCGCCGTGGAGTCGGCCGTGTTGCTCGTAGACCTCGGCCACCGTGACGTCTCCTCGACGGAGTCGCAGGCTGGATTCGCGTTCCCAGTCGTTGTCGAAGCGGTGGACGCGTTCGAGTTCGATCGCACTGAAAGTGTCGACCAGAAGGCCGAACATCCCGCCGCGGCCGACCGCGGAGAACTGCAGCGGGTCACCGACGAGCGCGATGCGCCAGCCTTTGAGATCGGCGAGGTCTGCCAGTTCGGCGAGCTTCGCCGTCGGCATCATCCCAGCCTCGTCGACGATCACCGTGGTGCCGACGGGGAGATCGAATCGTCGTCCCGGTGGGCGGTTGAGGCGGTGCTCGATGAGGAGCTTGTCGAGCGTGTCGGCCGCGAGGCCGGTCTCGTCGGAGAGCACCTCCGCTGCGGTTGCTGATGGCGCGACTCCGAACACGGGTCGTCCTTCGGCGCGAAGTTGCGCGACTGCTGGCGCGAGCGCTGTGGTCTTGCCGGTCCCGGCCGGGCCGACGATGAGGACGAGGTCCGATGTTCCAGCAACGGCGGCTGCTCCTTCGGCCTGCGCGGCGTTCAAAGGTCGCAGGCTTCTCGTCACTGCTTCGGGGCGATCAATCCCGTCATAGGTGAGGCGATGATCTGCCCAGTCGATGAGTGCGGCTTCTTGATCGAGGATTGCCTGGGTCGTGAGTGCTCGGTCGATGACGGACTCTGTGATCGGGCGGCCGTCCTTGCGGAGCTTGGCGTCTGGTTCGAGAGGCTTGGAGACATCGATGCAGCGGTTGGCGACGACCATATCGGTCAGCTTGTTCAGCCACGGGACCAACCGAGCCGCCGGAACCGCGACGTCGGTCGGGACAACGGCTGCGAGTTCGCGAAGGATCTCCGTGGGTCGCCAACTGGACTGCTTCTCGGAGATGTTCGCGATCGCGAGGTCGACCATCGACGCCGTTGTCGACCGATCGACATCCGACCGACCAACGACCTGCCTGGTCGCGTCGGCGACGACACCGGCCGGCTCGAGACCGAGAGCGCGTGTCTGGTTGGCCCACTGTGCGTGGAGGCTCTCGGCATCGACACCGCGTGCTTTGGCGGGGCGGCTGTCCATCGCCGCTTCGCGCTCCAACTGCCAACGCTCGCGAGGCGTCGGCTCGCGTCCCATGGTCTCGACGAACCGGTCGAGCTTCTCGTCGATCCGTCGCGCCACCGCTGCAGTCCGAGTCGAGAGCTCCGCAAGGAGAGGCTCCGGCATGTCGGCCATTTCGGCGATGCCGTGCTCAGGTTCGTTCCACCGCACACCGAGTCGTTCAGTGAGCTCGGCCCGCAGGCTGGCGTGGTAGAGCGCTGAGAGCGTCTGTTGGTCGCGTTTGATCAGCCGGGCGTCGAGGGCGAGCCAGCGTCCGTCGGGTGACTTGACTCTGTTGGCGATGACGAGGTGAGTGTGCAGCTGCGGGTCGAGGGCGCGACTGGTGTGTTGCCGGAACGATGCGGCGACGATCCCTTCGGCGTCGACGACGGCCACCTCTCCACCGATCCGATAGCGGGTGTGGGTGTGAGCTTCGATCCAACGGGCCAGCTCGCGGACGGCGGAGTCGTGTGAGTCGGCGACCTCGCGACGGATGCCCGCGTCGCCGAGTGCCCACAACACAGAGACGGACTTGGGAGCCGACGCAGTGACATCAAAACCACGCACGGACTTCTCGTCGTAGTGCCGGCCGAGATCGCGGTCGGGTCGCCGCGGGTCCATGCCGGCCATCACCGCGAGGAACGCAGCATCTTCGACTTCGCCGGTCACGCCGAGCTGTTGCGCGCCATCGCCGAACCACACACCGCGTGGCTCGCCGGAGTCCAGGTAATAGTTCGGCAACTGCTCGACGTAGTAGGAGCCGGCGTCGAATCCCTTCAACGTCGTCACGCGAACGGTCACCACACACCTCCGCTCACTCGAGTCTCTGTGCACTCGTCTGTCTTTGAAAAGTTGGTGGTTCGGGGGTTCTGGATCGAGATCATGGGGGGTCACGCGGGGAACGGCAGGGCGTCTTGGACGGGTTGCCGGGTAGCGCGTCGGGTAGCGCGCTTGCTCGCGGGTACGGTCGTGATCGACGCGCTCGTGGTCGCGACTGGTGCGACGTCATCGAGGATCGGCCATGTGATTGGTCCACCGAGTCGCTGCTCGAGATGGCAGCGCGGGATGCGGATCTGCTTGCCGAAGCGGTCGGCGCACAATCCCTCAGCACCGTTCGTAGCGAGATATCTGCGTGCCTGCCGGTACGCGGACGTACGCCCGATACGCAAGACGGCGGCCGCTTCCTCGACGGTGAGGAAGTCGGGCGGGCTCGTCCGATGGCTGTCCGGCTTGTTCGTCATAGCACCTCTACCAACACATGCCTCTCGAAACGCGATTTCGTGACGGCGCGTCCGTCATTTGCCCCACCCGTACATACGGGAACCGTTACGGCGAAACGGGGGAATCTCTCCGACTGATACAGAAGCCATTCGCGCCAAGGCGCAGCACGAAAGCCTGAGAAATCGGCTCTTGCGTCGAGGCGTACAATGGCCCTATGGCGCTGGCTGCAACGGCCGCTGCCACCGGACGAATCGACTGTTGGGTCGGCGAACCGGTGGATGAGATCCGCCACTCGTGCTCAGCCGCAGAGGCGCACCAACTGACATCAACCGTCACCAACCACCGGAGGGCGACACCATGAGAGGCCACGTGGCCCGCAAGGGCAGCCGCTACTACGCCGTCGTCTACGAAGGATTCGACGCTTTCACCGGCAAGGACAAGTACCGCTGGCATGCAGCCGGCGACACGCGCAAAGCCGCTGAGAAGCTGCTCGGCGATCTGGTGAAGCGGCTGCATGACGGCGACTACCGCGCACCCGACCGGATCACATTCGGCGACTATCTCCTCGAGCGGTGGCTACCGACCACGCGCGCCCAGCTTCGGCTCTCGACGTTCAGCTCGTACAAGAACAACATCGAGCTGCACGTGATCCCCCATCTCGGCGCGATCCCGCTGCAGAAGCTCCAGCCCGAAGACCTGGACATGTTCTACGCCCACCTGCTCACCGACGGGAAACGCAACGGTGCCGGCGGTGGACTCGCACCCAAGACCGTCCGGATCATCCACGGAATCCTCCGCAAGGCGCTCGCCGACGCAATGCGCAAGGGCACCGTCTCCCGCAACGTCGCCGACCTCGCCGACGCGCCCAAGGTCCGTCTCGGTGGATCGAGAGAAATGACGGTGTGGGCAGCGGATGAGCTCCGCGACTTCCTCGCCAGCATCGAGGACAGCGAGTGGTACGTGCCGATCTTCCTCGCTGCCAACACCGGTATGCGACGCGGCGAGGTCCTCGGCCTCACCTGGCGCAACGTCGACCTCGACACCGCCCGGCTGACCGTCAGCCAACAATTCTGTCGGTCGAGTACGAAGCCAAGGTCGCCGACGTCAAGACATCGCACAGCCGCCGCACCATCGATCTCGATCCGCGAACGGTCGCTGTGCTCAGGACGTGGCGTCGTCAGCAGTTGGAGCGAAAGCTCGCCACCGGCCAGCGCAAGGACGAGGGCTTCGTGTTCACCCGCGACGACGGCGGACCAATCCACCCCGACTTCTTCTCCCAGTCGTGGCAGCGATTGATGCGCGACAGCGAGCTACGCACGATCCGACTCCACGACCTCCGCCACACACACGCCACGATCCTGCTGAAGGCCGGCGTGCCCGTGAAGGTCGTTAGCGAACGTCTGGGCCACTCCAGTCCTGCGTTCACCATGACCGTGTATCAGCACGTCCTCCCCGGCATGCAGGCCGACGCCGCAGCGGCGTTCAGCGCGGCGGTGTTCGGTCCGACTTGATCGGCGTTGGGTCCAGCGTGCACCTTGAATTGACCCATGATCGCCCGTATCCCGAACGAAGTTCGAGTGGTCACCTCGGAATCGTCGCTCGCTGCTTCGACCCGAGGGAGGGACGCCGGCAAGCAACTCGGGGCGCCGGCCGAGCACGGACACGGATGCTTCGATATGAGCGCGTCGCGATGCAGTCACTCGGCGCGAATAAGCGCCGCGCGTTCGGTGTCTCCTACCGGCAACCAGATTAATGACCGGCGTACAGCGCTCTCGAACTCATTTCAGTCGAATCTGGCGCACAGATGCCCTGAGGACCGACGGGAACGCGAATCATGCAACAAAACGAAGGCCTGGTACGTCATAGATGTTGTGATGAGTGAGGAGCGCAAGAACGAGAGCCCCATCTCGTCTGACTTCGAGTTGTTTTTCCGATTGCAGCAATCGACCATGATCCGTCTGGCGTACGTGCTCGTCGGGGATCGAGACGTCGCAGACATCGTGCAGGAAGCGTTCGCTCAGACGTTCCGAAACTGGGCGCGTGTCGAGAATCCCGAGGGATACGTTCGGATCGGCGTTGTCAACGGCAGTCGCTCCTTCCATCGGCGCAACGGCACTGCTCGCCGGGCGCATCGACAGGTTGCGGAACGCCCCGAGGCGGTCACCGAGTCCTTCGATCAGGCGCTTGCCGACGCGATCGCGCGCCTGCCCTCACGGCAACAGTCTGTTCTGGCCCTGCGCTATTTCGAGGACTTGAACGATGTCGAGATCGCAAAGGTGGTCGGTGTCCGCCCCTCAACCGTCCGCAGCCTCGTCCACTGATCACTCTCCCGACTGCGAAGGAACCTTGAACCGTGAATCTCAACGACATCGAAGAACGCCTTCGGGCGCACTACACCCACAAGTCGTCGGCGCTGTCCGATCCCGCCGCCCAAATCGCCAGTTCCCGACCCGTGGTACGACAGGACGGACGCCTCGCGTCGGAGCATCACACCCGGCGTCGGACCCTCCAAGTGTTGGTTGCTTCCGCCGCGGCAGCGGCCGCTGTAATCGTCGTGGTCGCCCGTCAGTCATCCAACCATCCGGAAACTCAGGTGTCCACTGCGTCCGCCCATAGCGACGCCCCCCCGTCCAGTGGGACGCTGTCCCCCAGTTTCGGACAATTCGTGCACTACGTGCCGGACCTCGATCCAAAAATCTTCAAGCTGAAGACGGCACTGGATGTCGCACCCCAGCAGAGCACGAGCCATACGACCACCTACGCGAACGACGCCAACGATCGTCGTCTACTGGTCTGGGTCGGTCCACGATCCCACTTGTGGGTTGGAGGTCAGATCGAAGCAGGTAACAGATCGGGCACTCTTGTCAATCTCGGGGCGGCTGTCGGCGTGGTGTTCGATTTGAGCGGTGAGAATGCATTGGAGGTTTGGTCGGTTGGTCTGAGCGTCAACGACTTGTTGGGGGCTGCCGGGCAGGTAACGCTGCGTGATCCCAGTGGATCACCGTCGACGGGAGCGATAATCCCATCACCGCCACCCGACATGCACATAGTCGAAGACGCCGGCTACCTCACTCCGTCGCGCAAGACCACCTTGACCTACGAATCGGCCAACAGCGACGGAACCTTAAGCGTCGAGGTGAGCGGCACGCCCTCCGACTCCTCGTTCTTGAGGCGTGCAGCAACGGACTGGCTACGGTCACTGGGTTCCGTAGACGTCCACGGCGGTGCAGCCGCACTTCTCTCATCATCGGATCTCGACGTGACAGCAGCCTGGGTTGATACTGCAGGAAACCTCGTGATCGTTACCACTCATGCCCTCGGAACAGCTCTGACGTCATCGGTAGTCCAAAACCTTCGAACGGTGTCAGATCAGCAATGGGCCGACGTATTGTCGTCGGCAGCGCCCGGATGATGCGGGCGATCAACGAAAGCCGCGTTCTGTGATCAGGCGATTTCTGGGGATCAACGCCGAAAGCTCTGCAATTCGCTGAGTGGGACTGAGTTAGTGGAGCGTACGTCGGGGCCGGTTGTTCAACTCGAATTTCGACGCGTGCGAACTCTGCGGTGTCACGTGGCTGAGGTCTTCGCCCTTGCCGCAACTCGCCCGGTAGTTCGCTGAGACGTTGACGGACACGCTGAGAGACCCAGTCGGTTGGATATCCGTCGATCAGATCGACGAGCAACAAGAACCGTCATGTCCGCTCGACGAGCGATCACAGGGCAGGACTCGCCGTGCGACTGCTGTGTGATCGGAGAACAGCGAGGCGACTCCGAAATCGTTGGGGTCGGACCTTCATCGACACATTGGGAGTGAGCCTGGGAGAGGAACTGGCTCACGCAGCGGTGGCAAAGCTCGCGGCGCTCGCCAGAGCCCTCGGCGGCGTTCCCATCGCCGACGATCCAGGCAGCCACGTTCAGACCGACCGCCACGGCCCGGCCAGTTCGCGAAACTCTTCGCGAAATTGCGTTTCGCAGACCACGTCCCGCGAAAAGCATTAGAAGAAGCATTAGAAGCCGGGGTCCTGAACGACGAAGCCCAGGTCCGACATAGTGTCTGACCTGGGCTTTCTTGGTGGCGGGGGCAGGATTTGAACCTGCGACCGTCGGGTTATGAGACCACGTCCGAACGATCGCTCCGTACCTGGTAGGAGGCTTTTCACCTGATCACAGCGCATTTCGTGTTAACCGTTGTTCCCCTCTGTGTACCGCTGTTTACCGTTGTGTTGGTACATGGATGGTACATATTTCAAGCGTCGGAGTGGAACTGTCACACGCGCAGCGCCGCGCGGTTCAACCGTTCTGGGTGACCGGACCGGGCAGCGGATCGCTCTGCGCGACCGGGTCTGCGCGACCCGTTACAGGTGACCGGGGGGCTGGACATTCCGCAAAGGCGATCCCAGTGCTCCCAGGCCCATGCCATCGCGGCGTCTGTTGACTCGCACCCGATGTCGACGCCGTACTGGGAGGTCATCACCCTCCGCAGTCGTTGGCCATCGGCGCGCACGAACTCGTCGAACGCTCGCTCCACCTGGTCCGG
>JAYTOM010000235.1:0-14516 GCA_043747765.1 Actinomycetota bacterium | reverse complement strand
TGAGCCCGAGCTTGCCGACCACGACCACACTCGATAGTTCGGTCGCGTCGGCGCTGGCGAAGCCGGCCCCGAAGCACACGACGTCACCCCGTTCGGCTGCCGCTGCGAGCAGCCCACCCGATACACCGAAGACAACGGTTCCCCCGTCGACTCGATGAACGACAGGCACGATGATCGGGAGGGCATGCTCGGACAGCGCGATTCGGCCATCACCAGTCGTGGTAAGGACTTGCAGGCATTCAGCAGGTGTCAGAATTCGCTGGCCGTTCCGATCGAGATCCACACCTCAAGGCTGGCAGTGCGATCGACCGGTCGCTAAGGCCCAGAGGCACATCGCGCCGGAAACTGGTCAGACGCACGTAGTTGACGATGTCGTCGAGAGCGCTGCCGACCAGATCCAGACTTGCGACAACTCCGGGTTCGCTCGACAGTTATGCGGCCTCACGCCGCTAACGCATCCAAAATAGCGAATAGTGCGATATTGGAGGCGTGAACCGATCCGTACTCGCCGATCAGAGAGGCTGACGCCGCCATGAGATCTTGCCGAGTGGTTGATCTCGGATGGGAGACACTGGGTCACGACGAACCAAATTGCCACCATCCTGGCGATTCCGATCGAGCAAGTGCCTCCGATCATGCGCGCCTACGACAGGCCGGGAGGTTGTTTTCCCCTGCTCGTGGCGGGTACGTGCCGATTCCTGCTGAATATCGGTCGTGGCAGGCGGTGCCGGCGAGCCATTTCATCGATCCGATGATGCGCCACCTCGACCACGACTCCTACGTCGCGTACCTTTTCGCTGCCGATCTCCACGGCGCAGCCATCTACGACCGCAGGTCTTCCAAGTGATCACCAATGCCCGTTTGAACAACCGCGCGTTCGACCGCGTTCGCATCGAGTTCACCACGTCGGCGAAGACGGCGACACGCGCGACGACATCAGTGAACACACCGACGGGCACCATGAAGGTTTCCACTCCCCGAGACAACCGCCCTCGATCTCGTCGCCGCCCGGAACAATGCGGTGGCCTGTCCAACGTCGCAACGATCCTGGGCGAACTGCTGCGCGACGGGCTGCTTGACATCCAGCGGCTTGCCTCGCTCGCCAAGGACTACCCGACAGCCGTGCCACAGCGCACCGGATGGTTACTCGAACGAGTCGCCGAAGAAACTCGTGCCGAGGTCGATCTTTCGCCGCTCGAAGCAGAGTCACATGCTCGCCTCAAGCCGAGGCCACTGGCAGCAGTCGGTCGTCAGGCCGAGCCATCTAAGGAACCCTGGAACATTCCCGTCAACACCGATGTCGAGTCCGACCTGTGATCCCCGCCGCCTACATCACGGACTGGGGCAACACGGTCCGTTGGCCCACCATCGAGCAGATCGAGCAGGACCACGTTTGTCCTGCCCGATCATCGAGATCGCCAAAGGGGCGATTTCGTCACCGGTCTGAGTGCACGGCCGGCGCCGCCGTGCGAGCTTGCGACACCGCAGCGATTATTGTGTTACATTAAATTGGAGCGATTACACCGCTCGGCTTTCAAGCACGACGTGACCACCGAGCGAACCACACACGCTTTCGACAACAGCATCAGCGTCGCCGATCTCGACCCGGATTCGGACCCACCGAAGATCCTGACCATCGGACCCGACCAGTCGGGCAACTTACTCGAACTCATCGCCCTTGTACTGGCCGACGACGACCTCCTGGTGATCCATGCAATGCCACTACGACCAACCTTCTACGCGCTGCTCCCCGATCCGACGGACTGAACATGAACGTGAACAAGAAAGCACAAAACATCACCCAAGCCGGACGAGTCCTGACGGATGACGAGATCGACGCCATCGCCGACGACGTCGCCAGTCGGCACTTCGATGTCGACGCCATCCGACGACGGGGCCGACCCTCTCTCGGCACTGCTCCATCACGACTCGTTCCTGTTCGGCTGGATCCCGACCTCCACGACTCTCTTCGGGTGCGAGCAATCAAGGATCACGCAACGAACAGCGAGATCATCCGAGCAGCACTCCGGGAGTACCTGGCCTCGTGACGCTGCGGTAGTCGAGTTGACACAGCAGCGTGAACGGTGCCGAACCGCTCAAAACAAAACGTCCGAGCATTCGACGTCCGCCCACGAGGCTCAAGCTCTGTGGCGTTGAACGGATGGCCGAGCCAGCATGAAAGAGCGGCGCCCGGCCCAACGAGCGTCAGCGACGTGCTCTTCGCTGCGAGGCCGCCAGATGACATCGTCCGGGCGTATGACTGCGACACCGCACCAGACTGCCCGTACTCGTTCGGACTGTACACAATCTGATGGGTCTCCACAGTTTCGATTTCAGCCGCCCTCCGCAACTTCGACCCTCTCGAAGCTCATGTCGGTGTCTGCCAGGCGGGTTGAGGCCTCGAGCACACGGTCGATGAACACGTCCGAAACATCCTCCGCTCGCAGGTTCAATTCGCCTCGAGCGACGCGTTCAAGTAACAGACGCCGCTGCATGCTACGCGTCGCAACGCCGTCGACATAGTCATTGGCACGGGCAGGTTGAATGCTCAAGCTCCTCTGCGCCAGCGGAATGCGAACCGTCATCCGATTATGGATGCCCGCATCGGGATGCCTCATTCGGTCAGCTTGCCTATCGATGTGACGGGATGTCGTCGGGCCTATCGACAACCTAAGCACACGCCGCCTGGTCGAGACCGTGATCGCCCGCACGACGTCCGCCTGGTCCGTACCCAATGTCCAACCGGCGACCGTCACGTCGACATCGAGCAGCGCGAACGCGAAGTTGCGTGCCGCCGGGTCCTGTGAGGCGGCGGCGATTCCTGCTGCGATGCTCAGTTCCTGACCGGTGACGACACTGGTGGTGTAGCGCTGCTCCCAACCCGCAACATCTGATCGGTCATTCGACGGTGGAAGGAGTGGGATGATCTGCTCTGCGACAGAGACGTGCGGTGAGACGTGCGAGGTCGGGATGCTGGACAAGGGTGCCGACGTCGGCGGCGACGTGTGAAAGCAGGTCGTGGCGAGTGACCGTGGCGGCGACGTCGACCAGTCGATGTGCGAGGTTGGTGACCCAACCGTCGAAATCCGTCGGAACGTGCGAGCGTTCCCCGGTGGCGTGGTCTTGGCGGACGATCTCGAATCGTTCACTCACCGGATCCGAATGTCGATTTGTGTGGAACGCTTCGAGAACAACGTGAGGACGTCGGGCGCGATGCCCGCAATCTCCCCGGAATCCTTCCGACCCGGTCGCCAGATCACCCCGAGACGAGCAGAGAGTTCTTGGCGCATCAACGCCTGGAACATCACCCCCGCCGCCCGCTTCGAACGGTACAGGCCCGGCGCGTCCAGCGTGCTCAGCAAGCCAGAGACGATCGAACGCTGCCGGCGTCGTGCTGCTCGGGCGCTGCCTACCGTTAGAGCGAACTGGTCTCAGTTGCCTAAGGGACGCGAGATATCAAAATGAAACAGCGATGGAGGCTGAGGCGCTCACCCGCCTGAAAGAACCATCGCCAGCAAAATTTCGGAAATAGCCTCTGAGCAGGAGTTCTCTGTGGGCGCAGAGGGACTCGAACCCCCGACCATTGCCTTGTAAGGGCAGTGCTCTACCAACTGAGCTATGCGCCCGTCGCCGGGACCTGACGATGATATCGGCACTGGCAAGTGGGTCGGTGCGAGGGTGTGAGAGGGCGAGCATCCCGTACAGCGTTATGCCGTGCGACTACCTTCGTACCAATGTCTCATCGGCCAGCGAACGGCTCGGACGCCGACGCGCTCAGGCGCTACCTCGACGAGATCAGCGCGCATCCTCTGCTGACGGCAGCCGAGGAAGTGGATCTAGCCGACCGTATCGCCGCCAAAGATGACGGCGAGGCCGCGGCTCGCAGACAGTTCATCCAGTCAAACCTTCGCTTGGTCGTGTCGATCGCCAAGCGCTACGAGAACGCTGCCATGCCATTGCTCGACCTCATCCAGGAGGGCAACCTCGGACTGATGCACGCCGTCGAGAAATTCGACGCCTCCAAGGGTTTCAAGTTCTCGACGTATGCAACCTGGTGGATCCGCCAGGCCATCGGCAAGGCACTGGCGGATACGTCACGAACGATCCGCGTGCCAGCGCATGTGCGCGACACCTACTCGCTGATCGACCAGACGACGATCCGACTCAACGAGCAGCTCGACCGGTCTCCGACCTCCACCGAAGTCGCACAGGAAGCCGGCCTGACTACCAGCCACGTGAACCTCGCCCAGCAGCACAGGCGACCGTTGATGTCGTTGTCGATGCCAATCGACGAGACAGGTGACGTCGAGATGGGTGACCTGATCGCCGACGATGAAGCAATCGCTCCCTACGAGGCCGCGGCCGCCGCGCTCGAACGCCTGGCGCTCGATTCGCAGCTCGCTCGTCTGTCGGAACGGGAACGTAAAGTGCTGACGCTCAGGTTTGGATTGCACGAGGAACCGCGGACACTCGCCGACATCAGCCAAGGACTCGAGATCAGCCAGGAACGCGTCCGCCAGATCGAGGCGAAAGCGTTGAGCAAGTTGCGCCACCCCAGCCTCGGACGGCGATGGCACACCGACAACGTCGGTGCCTGACGCTGCTCGATTCTGACCGTCAGCGCTGCGCGGCAGATCGCTGAGGTATCTCACCAGCACATCGCCGCAGCGAGGCACCCGCTCGCTGCTCGGGGCCGCGCGCTGGTTGATCGAAGCGACGCGCACCGCCCGCAGCCGCAGCCGAGCTTCGTCACTTCGCCGAGACGAACCGACTCCGTATCTTCTTTCCCGCGTTGCGTTGAGTTGCCTGGCAGACAGGATTGTCGCCCGAACGCGCAAAGCAGTTCGTGATGATCGCCAGCCGCCACGACGACCTGCCCGTCACTTTTGCCACGTTCGCCAACGGTGAACTGGCCATCGATCAAATCGCCCAGGTCGCCCGTTACACCGCCCCACATAACGACGCCGAAGCCTGCTACCTCGCCACGCAAGCCACCGTCATACAACTCCGATCCGCGCTCTCACGGCATCAACCCGCATGGCACCCGACCACCGGTGCCGACACCCACGACGACGACGCCAAGCCGCGCGACGACGCCAGGCCGCGCGACGACGCCAGGCCGCGCAACGACGCCAAGCCGCGCGACGACGCCAAGCCCGGCGACGACCCTGAGCCTCAGGACGGTACGGGCAATGCGGACGTTGGCGATGACGCCGGCCAGGCCAACGTGGCGGCAGAGGATCCTGGTGGGGTGACGATGTGGTTCGACGATGACGGCCGCTACCAATTCCACGCCGAATGCCCCGCAGACATCGGTGCATTGATCGACACGGCGCTGCGCGAAGCCCGAGACGCATTGATCAACGCCGGGAACACGAACGTCACCTGGATCACCGCCCTCGCCGAAGTCTGCAACCGTTCTCTCGGCAGTATCCGATCAACCTCACGAGTCGACAAATACTGCGTCTACATCCACCTCGACGTCACCACCGAAACGCCAATAACCACCGACCACGAGACCGACGATGGTGGCGAACCCGACGTACCGTCCGATCAGGTCGACGTCCCGTCCGATCAGGTCGAGGCCGGGGCAAGGGTCGTTGCGCAACCGGTCGCACCGACCCGACCGGCTGCACCGAATCGACTCTCACGCTCCACTTGGGTCACTAACCACCCACCCGCACGACTACTCCCGGCATGGCTCAACGCCGGACCCGGCCTCACCGACCCGATCCGCGACCACCTCTGCTGCGACACGATCGTGCGACCCGTCTACTACCACGGTGGCAAACCCGTGAACCTCGGCCGGGCGACACGGACGGTCCGCAACGACCTCAGACGACTGATCCTCGAACGGGACCGCTGCTGCCGCTACCCCGGCTGCAACTCCGCAGCGCACCTCGAAGTCCACCACCTCCACTGGATCAAGGGCGGACCAACCGACACCTTCAACCTCGCCGCGCTCTGCCCAGAAAATCACCGAGGCACCCACGTCGGCGCCTACAGCCATCGGCAATGCCGACCTGCAGGACGGCACCGTTTGGCGACAACGCAACGGCGCAATCATCCCAGCCGCCGGAACCCGATCCCACCAACCAGCCCGCTACCCGAACCCCCACCGGGACACGCCTACCACCACCCCTCCGGCGAAACGTTCCGCACCAAATACTGGCAACTCGACAATTCACCAGAACAACGACAACGCCTCGTCACCGAAGCCGCCACCAGCGCAAGCGCCTGGGCCACGTACCACCACTGAGCTGGCATCTCACCGGGAAAGCGACCCACGACATCGCAGGTTCACGAGAGCAGGAGCGTCAGCGTTGCCCGCCAACGGTGTGACTTCACCGAATGACGGTTGCCGCCGCCTTCGGTGAAACCGCCGCATCGGGGTCAGCTGTGAACGACCGGCACCTCAGCAGTGACATCGGAATCAGCGGCCTCACTGTGCCGGGGAGCATCGACCGCCGCATTGGCTGCTGCTCCGGCATCGTCTGCTCCAACCTCGTCGGCGGTGTCGAACAGTGAACCGGCCCCGGGGACGTCGGCATCGACCGCCGACCCTTGGCTGGCGTCAACCGTCGTCGGTTCCGCAGGGGTGACCGAGGCGGCCGTTGTTGCAGCATCGCGATCTGCGAAGTCGGCCTTCAACGAGTCCGAGGCACCCGAAAGCACTGGGCGGCGGACACTGGCAAATCCGCTGTTCGGGGTTTCAGCGACCGTGCGAAGTGCATCGGCTGATTCGAGGAGCCGCTGGCGGTGATTGGCCGAATGCTTCTCGAGTTGATCGATGTCGCCCCGAAGGAATTCGAGACGTGCGAGCAGCTGATGGATCTCGCCCTCGATACGTGCCTTCTCCTCGTCACCGACCGTTCGGGCCTCGTGGCGCGCCTGCTCGACTACTTTCGCAGCGGTCGACGCTGCATTATCACGGACCGACTTGGCCTCGGCTTCGGAACTGGCCTTCAGCGCCGCAGCTTCCTGTTGCGCCTTGGTGACGGTCGCTTCTGCGGTCTGCTGGGCCAACAACAAGGTGCGGCTGATGGTGTCCGCCCCGCTGGGCAACGGTTGCGACTCGATCGACTGTGCTGACGAGGGCGTGACGGCAATAGATTCGGTCGGCGCGGAAGTCGATGTTGTCGGAGTCGAGGTCGCCAGCCGTTCGGCCTTGGCCATCGCTTGACGCGCACGGGCTTCCATCGTCTGGGCGTGCGCCTGGGCAGTGTCCATCGCCCGTGAGAGTTCACCGAGATAGGAGCGAACCTCATCAGGATCGTAACCCTTTTTGACGACCCGGAATGTGGTGGTGGCAATAGCCTGCGGCGACACTTCCATGTGGTTCATTCTAGGCCAACCCAACGTCCGAGGGGCTGATAGTCCTCGACCGAGATCATTCGAGCATGCCTTCACGGCACAGCAGTGCAGCTCAACGCCCCCGAGCACGGCAGGCGAGTCCCCGAGCACGGCCCGTCCAGCTTCACGCCCGATGGGGCGACCCGTTGGGGCGTGTGCGGCAGGCGAGCGGGCAAGGAACGAGTCCCCGAGTACGACGAGTGAGCGCTAGCGAACTCTCATATGATCAGTAGCCGTATTCTTCGTGGCGTTCTTCTGTACGCACCATCGGCTTCAGCAGGTAGACGCCGGTGGCGACTTTTTCCATCGTTCCGTCGAGTCCGTAGCAGAGACCACTGGCGAAGTCGATGAGACGGCGAGAGTCGGCTCGGTCACTGCCTTCGATGTTCATGATCACCGGCTGGCCGGACTTGAACTTGTCGGCGACCTCCTGGGCATGCTCGAAACGCTGCGGGCGCACGGTCAACGGCTCAGCCGGCGGCGGTGGCGCAAGACGCACGGTCGATCCCTGACGCGATGGCCGCGGAGCGATGTTCGAATCGTCGATCGGCGATGAACGACGAGGCGGTGACGGTTCAAGATCACGACCGGGAACCGCCCTGGTCGGCCCGTTGCGTGGCGGCCCGCCACGGGCGGCAAGATCGGGGTCGTCATATCCACCCTGGCTGGGACGTGTACGCATCGGTCGTTGCTCCTCGTACCCACCGCGGCCGCGTGGCTCTGGCTCTGCCGGCGGGAGGTCATAATCGTCGTAGGCATCGTCTGGACCAAGGCCGAGATAATCCATCGCTCGTTTGAAGACTGTCATCAGGAAACCTCCTGCTCAAAGGGTAGCCCAGTGAGAACGCTCACGGGCGGACACGTTGGCCAAACAGTGCGCTGCCGATACGCACCTGGGTGGCACCCTCTTGTATCGCCCACTCGAAATCGTCACTCATCCCCATCGAACACTGCGCCAGACCGAGCCCATCGGCAAGCGTGCGCAGCTCGCGGAATCCTTGACGGGCGGCTGTTGCATCGCCTGCTCGGCCGACGGTCATCAAACCGACGACGTTCAGTCCATGTTCGATCGCGGTGCTGACCAACGATTCGGCGGCGGCCGGTGCGCATCCACTCTTGGACGCTTCACCACTGACGTTGACCTGCACCATCACCGTGGCGCCTGCTGCCCGACGCGCCAGTTCTTCGATGATCGAGGGCCGATCGAGCGTTTCCCACACCGTGACGACGCCAACAAGACTGCGTACCTTGTTCGACTGCAGATGACCGATGAAATGCACGTCGGGTCGAGGAATGATCGCCAACAGGCCGTCGGACTTGGCGACCAGTTCCTGGGCGTAGTTCTCGCCGATCCCGTCGCAGCCGGCGTCAATGGCAGCGACGGCTGCCTCGACCGGGAACGTCTTGGTCACCGCCAGCAGCGCCACGCCAGCGCCGCCGAGCTCGGCGAGACGTACACGCAGTGCTGCCACGTTGTCGGCGACACGTGCGGCATCGATGCTCATCGATCCACTGTCATCGATCGAGTTCAACGCAACCCGACGAGCGGACGACTACTTCAGGAACGAGGGGACGTCGAAATCGTCGTCGTCCAACGGATCGGGTTCCGGCTCTCCGAACAGGTCTTTGATGGTCGACGTCGGCTTCGGGGCCGGATCAATTTTGGGCAGGCCGACGGCTGCACCAGCGGGCTGGCCATCCCAGCGGTCGAATCCGGCGGCGATGACGGTGACCTTGACCTCGTCGCCCATCTCGTCGTCGATGACGGTACCGAAAATAATGTTGGCGTCCTGGTGGGCGACACCATGGATGATCTCCGCAGCGGCATTGATCTCGAACAGACCGAGGTCAGACGGGCCGGTGATGTTCAGCAGGATGCCGCGGGCACCGTCGATCGCCGCTTCGAGCAGAGGACTGGAGATCGCCGCCTTGGCGGCAATCGTTGCGCGGTTCTCGCCGCTGGCCTGGCCGATACCCATCAGCGCCGAACCGGCGTTGCTCATGATCATCTTGACGTCGGCGAAGTCGGTGTTGATCAGGCCTGGTGTGGTGATCAGGTTGGTGATACCGGAAACGCCCTGCAGGAGGACTTCGTCAGCCATCTTGAAGGCATTAAGCACGCTCGTCTTTTCGTTGGCGACCGTCAGCAGGCGGTCGTTCGGGATGACGATCAGCGTGTCGACTTTTTCCTTGAGT
The DNA here is from genome assembly GCA_043747765.1 of Actinomycetota bacterium. Lineage (GTDB taxonomy): Bacteria > Actinomycetota > Acidimicrobiia > Acidimicrobiales > Ilumatobacteraceae > WLMZ01. The sequence goes on along the minus strand of JAYTOM010000235.1, from coordinate 4,967 downwards.
TTGTTGATCCCCTGGTCAGCCTGTACCGAACGGCGACGGCCTTCGAACGAGAACGGACGAGTGACCACGCCGATCGTCAGCGCACCCATTCCGTGGGCGATCTCGGCGATGACCGGCGCAGCGCCGGTACCGGTGCCGCCGCCCTTGCCGGCGGTGATGAAAACCATGTCGGCACCCTTGAGTACCTCTTCGATCTCGTCTCGGTGCGCTTCAGCAGCCTGACGACCGACCTCAGGGTCGCTGCCGGCACCGAGCCCGCGCGTCAGCTCCCTGCCGACGTCCAATTTGACGTCGGCGTCGCTCATCAGGAGCGCCTGTGCATCTGTGTTGACAGCAATGAACTCGACGCCTTTGAGGCCTGCGTCGATCATTCGGTTGACTGCGTTCACACCGCCACCACCGACACCAAGGACCTTGATGACTGCGAGGTAGTTCTGGGGTGATCCGGCCATCGGCTTTACCTCCGGGAGAATTGTTGGAGTAATCCTCTCACGTCTGTACCCGGAAAACTGGGAACCCGGTGCAATAGTCGCAAATCGTCACCTCGTTCACTACTTGAGGGTGACGCCGATCGCTGCTGGATTGGTGACGTCGATCGCCGCAACCTTCGAAGGTGGGGTCGTGCGGAACTTGGTCAACACGGCGGCGAGCTTGGCGGTCATGTCGGTCGGCTGACCGAAACTGATCACTGTTCCCGTGGAGAGGACAAGATCGATATCACCGGATTGCTTGACGTCGAACGAAGCCATATATGGCTGCAGTTCGCCGGGTAACGAGCGGGCGATCGTCGCTGCTGCGCCATACCCGGCACCCGCATACTCCCCGGCGCCGATTGCCGGACCGACACCGTCGATCGGTTTGAATTCGGCAGGCTGGCCACCGAGCAGCGTCAGTACACGTCCGTCATTGTCGATGATGCGCCATTGACCATCGGTTCCAATATAGGAGAGCGCAGGCTGGCGCTCCTCGATCTCGATATGTACCGTGTGCGGAAAATCAGTGGCGATGTCGGCCTGCCTGACGAACGGCAACGCTTCGAGCTGCGCCCTCGCTTTATTGATGTCGACGGTCAAAATAGGCTTGCCGCGGAGTTCTGCAAGCACCGGTGCGATCTGGTCGTCTGTGGTGAAGACATTGCCGTAGACAGTGATGGTTCTGACGTCGAAGGCAGGCGATGCGAACACCGCAAGCGTGCCAACAACGACCAGCAGGACCGTGAAAATCCCCAAGCCGACGAAAAGACGCTTGCGAGTGATCAACCGATCGACTTCTCGACGGCGCTCGCGAAGACGCGGGTCGACGGCGACGCTGGCGTTCGAACGCACATCGTTGTCGACCGGGGCGTCCTCCCCACCGATCGGGAGAGGCAGCGGACCGGCGAGATCTTCCTCGTGGGAGATGCTGATCACTTTGACGAACTTCGGCGGCGGGGCGGCGGGGCGGCGGATAACGGCGGCGGGGATAACGGTGTTCCCAACAACGGTGTCGCTGCCGGCTTCATCGCTGCCGGCTTCATCGCCGGCTGCTTCGTCGCCGGCTGCTTCGTCGCCGGGCCTTTTATCCGCCCCAGGTTCCTCTGCACTATCTCCGCCGACTGCCAGGGCATCAAGCGAAGCCTTAGCGGGGACAGACGGCTCAGCAGGTGTTCCGCCTGCTTCGGGAGGCGTCGGCTCGGCCTTGGCGAGCGGTTTGACGAGCTTGCGGACGATGACGAGTTCACTGTCGTCGTCCGGCGGGAACACATCGGTCACGGAATGCTGACTCCCGGCTCGAACGCATGCGCTGACGGGGTGACGTCGTCGAAACCGACGAGCCTGATCTCGCTTCGCAGTTCGAAACCGAATACCTCGGAGACCTTTGTACGCACGTGTTCCATGAGGGCGCGCACGTCAGCGGCGTTCCCGCCTTCGTCTGCCTGGATGAAATTCGCATGTTTGGTTGACACTTCAGCTGTTCCGATCCGCAACCCGCGCAGCCCGAGCCGATCGATGAGTTCGCCGGCGGCGACTTCTCCCGGCACGGGATTCACAAATACCGAACCTGCATTCTGGCCGCCCGGCTGGTGCTCGCGACGCCACCTCACGATTTCGGCGATTTCGGCCTCTGACCGTTGCCGATCTCCGTACGACAGTCGAAAGGTGCCGCTGATGACGAGCTGATGGTTGGCGATGCTCGATCCTCGAAAGCGCAGGCCGAGGTGCGCTGCCTCGATGGTGCCGCTGCGGTTCGTCGAGATGTCGAAGATTTCTGCAGAGACCAACGTCCCTGCGACATCGGAACCGTGGCCACCCGCGTTCATCTTGATGCCTCCGCCAACGCTTCCGGGGACGCCAACAGCCCACTCCAGACCGCTGAGGCCCGCTGCGGCGGTGCGCCGCGCCAGTACTGGCAGCAGCACGGCGGACCCAGCGGTGATGAGGCGACCATCAGCACTGTCGCCGGCGTGCAGGTCGAGGGCGCCGGCACAGGCGGTCATCGTGATCGCCAGCCCATCGAACCCCGTATCGGCAATGAGCAGATTCGAGCCTCTGCCGACAACCAGCACCTCGATACCCGTCGCCTGAACGGCTTCGGCCACAGCGGCGATCTCGGCCACGGATGCGAGCGTGGCGAACAAGGCCGCACGGCCGCCGACTCGATACGTCGTCATCGGCCCGAGCGGGACGTCCCGTTGCAACCGCCCGCCAAGATCTCCGACGATGGTGGCGGCAGCGTCGATGACTCGACGGTCGCGCCTCATCCAGCGCAGTCCAGCTCGTCTGCTCTGGCAAGGATCTCCGTCGGCAGGACGGCGATATCGCCACAGCCCATCGACACACATACGTCTCCAGGGCGTAGCTCGTGAACGAGGAAGTCGACGAGTTCGTGGCGGTGCGGCAACCAAACCACCCGCTGCCAGGGGTGCGCGTCGAGCACAGCGTCGACGACCAGTTTGGTGGTCACGCCTGGGATCGGGGTGTCTCCGGACGGGTAGATCTCGGTGAGCACGACGACGTCGGCTGCGATGAACGCGTCGCGGTATTCCGGCGAAAGCACAGCCATGCGCCGATAGCGATTCGGTTGGAAAACGGCTATCACCCGTTGCCAGTCATCACCGCTCTCGCGAGCCGCGCGCAACACGGCGGCGATCTCGGTCGGGATGTGCGCGTAGTCGTCGACGAGCGTGGCACCGTGGACCTCGCCTCGGACGTCGAAGCGTCTGGCAACTCCACCGAACAACGACAGTGCCGTGCGCGTCTGCTCGATGTCGACGCCGATCGACGTGGCCATGGCGATCACGCCGGTCGCGTTGACCACGTTGTGGATGCCGCGCAGCGGCAGTGAGAACTCCCCGAGGTCGACGTCTCCGTGCAGCAGGCGAAAGCGGAACGAACCGTGATCACCGACAGCGTCCGTCGCCCGGAAGTCGGCGGAGGGCGAGAGTCCGTAGGTGACGACACCGCTGACTTCGCCGAGGTCCGCACGCAGCACGTCGGCAAAATCGATGCAGATCGGGTCGTCGGCGCACAGGATTTTCGGTCCGCGAAGCTGGCGGAGATAGGTCTCGAATCCGGCGACGATCGCCTGGAACGTCCCGTAGTTCTCCAGATGATCGACGTCTACATTCGTGAGGATCGTGCCGAAGAGCGGCAGTGCAAGATGGGTCTTGTCGCTCTCGTCGGCTTCGACGACGAACCATTCGCCACCCGTCCACTGCGCACCGGTCCCGATATCGGACACGTCGCCACCGATGACGAAGCTCGGCCGCCAACCGGCTCTGCTGAGGACGAGCATCAGCATCGAGGTCGTGGTCGTCTTGCCGTGTGTACCTGCGACGCCGAGCGATTTCGCCTGCGCGCAGATAGAAGCCAGCATCCCGGATCGGTGCATCGTCGGTGTGCCGGCTCGGCGTGCGGCAGCGAGTTCGATGTTCGCCTCCGGGATCGCCGTCGAGTACGTGACCGCATCGACTCCGGCAACGACGCCAGCGTCATGTGGCACGTTGATTCGCACGCCGGCGACGCGTAGGCGATCGAGTACCGCCGAATCACGGACATCGCTCCCGGAGACGTCGTGGCCCATTTCAGCGAGCACCAGCGCGATCGCACTCATGCCCGGTCCGCCGGCACCGACAACGTGAAAGCGGCCAGGTACCGCCAGGTCGAGCGGAGCAACAGGAGCCAGCATCGGCGCAGTCATCCGCTGGTCTCTGCGATGTGGTCGATGAGTTCGCCGAGCCGGCCGCTGCGATGCGGCGCACCGAGTTGGTGGGCGCGCTCGCCGAGCGCTTGCAGTTCCATCGGGTGATCGACGAGGCGGAGCACCACGTCGTCGAACCGCGACAGGTCGAACTCCGGTTCGGGGATCAGCACGGCAGCTCCGGAGTCCGACAGCCAGCGGATGTTGTCGGTTTGATGATCCTCGGCAGCACCAGACCATGGCACGAGGATTGCCGGTGTGCCGGTCGTCGCCACTTCGATGACGGTGCTGGCCCCACCGCGTCCGACCAACAGATCACACGCCGCATAGATGAGTGGCATCCGATCCTCGTATCCGATCACGTCGTACAGGATGCCGTCTGGATCGCGGCGCGGCGCGGACGCGTCGGCGAGGAAGCGTTCGCCGACGACGTGGCGCACGGCGAGGTCGTCTCGGCCGGAATGCCGTTCGACGAACTTGGCGATCACGCTGTTGAGGATGCCGGACCCTTGAGAACCACCGAAAACGCAGATCAGAAAACGGTCGAGGGGGATTCCGAGTTGCTCGCGGGCGGCGGCGCGATCGTCGACTCGGTCGACCCCGAGGATCGATTGGCGCACCGGAGCACCGGTCACCGTGGCCCTCGGCAACGGGGAATCGCTGAAGGCGACAGCGCTCGCCACCGCGCGTCTGGCCGCTACCCGGCTCGCTTTCCCCGGACGTTTGTCGAAGCTGACGACGACCACGGGGATCTTCAGGCGACGTGCAGCGAGGACAGCGGGCATGCT
>JAYTOM010000234.1:0-1749 GCA_043747765.1 Actinomycetota bacterium | reverse complement strand
AGGCGGGGTTCGGTGTTGCGGGCCAGGATGCCGATGTTGGCGCGTAGCGCGCCTTCGGAGATGATTGGGAAGATGTTGCGTTCTTCCACACTGGATCGGTGTTCGACCAGTCGTGGTACGACGTCACCACCGTGGCGCCGTCGACCGGCTCCAGCGTGTAGCCATAGACGTGACCAATCGGCGGGTGGACCTGACTGCGAATCTTCCAGGCGATCACTCGGTCTTGCACGAACGCACAGATCTCGATGGTGACGTCGTATTTGCCGAGTGGGAAGTCGTTCAGCGACTCGCGGTCCATGGCACCACGAACTGGTCGCCGACTGCGGTAACGGGTTCGCCGGTGGCATCCATCACATGCCCGAGGCATCGATCGCGACGTGGCCGTGCGGATCACTGAGGATCCGCAAGATTACGGCCGCGTCGGCGTTGATGGTCGCGGCGCCTCGATGCGGGTTCGCTCCGCAATGTCGTTGCTGTTGTCGGTCTGGTCGGTCAGGCGGGCTTGGCCAATTCTTGGTCGATGGCGGCCTGGATCACCGGGTCGTCGGGGGTCATTGTTGGTGCGAAGCGGCGCACGACTGTGCCGTCGCGGGCGATCAGGAACTTCTCGAAGTTCCAGAGTACGTCCGGTTCGTCGGTGGTTTCGATGTTGTGGCCCTTGAGTGTGTCCCGGAACGCGCTCGGGTCGCCCTCGGCGTGCGGGACGGCTGCGGTGAGCTCGCGGTACAGCGGGTGCTGGTCGTGGCCGGCGACGCTGATCTTGGTGAACAGCGGGAACTTCACCCTGTAGGTGCTGCTGCAGAACTCGGCGATCTCTTCGTCCGTGCCCGGCTCTTGGCCCATGAAGTTGTTCGCCGGGAAGCCGAGCACCTCGAAACCGTCGCCGCGACGCGCTTCGTACAACGCTTCGAGCTGCTCGTACTGCGGGGTGAGCCCGCACTTCGAGGCGACGTTGACGACCAGCAGCACCATGCCGGCGTGATCGGCCAACGATGCGTCATCGCCGGTGATGGTGGATAGGGGTATCTGCTGGATTGCGCTCATACGTGAAACCGTAGGCGGCCCCGCCGACCCGAGCCGAGTCCAGCCCGCCCGCTCGTGAACACCTCTGCACGATGGTGACGGGACAACGCTCGAGTATGGCCGTGATGCACGAGTGGCTCATCGCCCCAAGATGGTCGCGTAGGTGATCGACGAGCAATGGTCGATCGATGAGCCAGCTGACCGGTTCCAGGAGCGCCGCCTGGGCGTTGCCTTCCCAATGCCACGCCCGCACTGGCGGGTCGGCTAGGTCCGTTCGCGTCATGTTGTCAGCCGTCGCGCGTTCGCCGTCGCGCGTTCGCCGCCGCGCTGTCGCGTGATCTGTACATGGTCGGCGCGATCGCTTGTGGCGGGTCGTATGCCGAGGCGGCGGCGACCGCTGGGTGGCCATCTCGTTGCGCCTGCATCGCCGCAGTCCGTCAGTCGCCGACCCGAAAGGCCTGGCCAGAGGCGAAGGCACCGTCCGCAGTCGCAAATTTCCAAGTAAGGCGTGAAAGCGAGGAAGTCGACCGGACCACCTACGCCGGCGGGCAAACACCGATCTGCCCAGAACGTGACCAAGCACGGGGCATCCCACGAGGTTGAGAACGCGGTCACGTCGGGGATCTACCGCGTGACATCGAACACGAGAAAGCAATCTTTGAGCAGATTGTCGACGCGCTCCAGCCCAGTTGTGAAGTCGAGCGTCAGCTCGCACAGCGGATCGCA
>JAYTOM010000233.1:0-11612 GCA_043747765.1 Actinomycetota bacterium | reverse complement strand
CATGCTCCGGTCGAGCGGGTCAAGGACGTCGAGCGCAATCACGGTGGCTTCGACGAGGCGTTGTGGAACGAGCTGGCCAAAGCAAACCTGCTCGGGCTGTGTTTGCCCGAGGACCTCGGCGGGAGCGGCTTCGGACTGGTGGAATTGTGCCTGTTGCTCGAGCAGCAGGGTCGCCGGGTCGCCCCGGTGCCGTTGTGGGCAACGGTCGTCCTCGGCGCATTGCCGATCGCCGAGTTCGGCACGGACGAACAGAAGGTGTTGCTGGAGGGCGTGATCGCCGGAACGGTCCGCTTGTCAGCAGCGCTCAGCGAATCCGGTGCGGACGACGCAATGCGACCGACCGTGACAGCAACACGGACATCCGGTGGCTGGCACCTGCAGGGCTACAAACCGAGCGTTCCTGCCGCGCAGTTCGCGCACCGAATTCTGGTACCTGCCCGTCAGTACGACGCGTCCGGTGGTGAGGGCACGATCGGTCTTTTCCTCGTCGATCCCCACGCGTCCGGTGTCGAGGTCCAGGTCGTCGAAGCCACCAGCCACCAGCCGCACGCCCACCTCGTGCTCGACACGGATGTCTTGTCCGGCGATCGTCTCGGCGGCGACGACGGCGATGGGGCCGAGCAGTTGCTGTGGACCCTCGAACGAGCGCTCGTCGGCCTGTGCGCCATCCAGCTCGGCGTGTGCGCTGCGGCGATCGAACAGACCGCCACGTACACGAGCACCCGTACTCAGTTCGGTAAGCCGCTGAGCACGTTCCAGGGTGTTGCCCATCAGGCAGCCGACGCGTTCATCCTCACTGAGCCGATGCGCGTCACGATGTTCCAGGCCGCATGGCGTCTGATGCACGGACTGTCATCTCGCCAAGAAGTGCTGATCGCCAAGTACTGGGCGAGCGAGGGCGGCCAGAAAGTCGTCCACCTCTGCCAACACCTGCACGGTGGAATGGGCTCGGACATCGACTACCCGATCCATCGCTATTTCCTGTGGGGCGTACAGAACGAAACGACGCTCGGCGCCGGCAGCGTGCAGCTGGCCCGCCTCGGTGGACTGATCGCCGCTGAAGCCGGGCGCGCTGCGGCGGTTGCGTCATGACCGCCGTGCAGTACGACAACATCGCCATCGGCGACGAATTGATCCCGTTGCCGATTCCTCTCGACCGCACGCTGATCGTGGCCGCGGCCATCGCCAGCCGCGACTACCAGGACGTCCATCACGATGCCGAGCTCGCCCAGGCCAAGGGCTCGAAGGACATTTTCATGAACATCCTCACCACGAACGGCCTGATCGGACGGTACGTCACCGATTGGGCCGGTCCCGATGCCGTGATCAAGAAAGTCGCGATCCGACTCGGTGCACCGAACTACCCGGGCGACACGATGACCCTCACCGGAACCGTGACCCGCAAGGAGGACGGCGCCGACGGTGGCGGCACGGTCGACGTATCCATCGTCGGCAAGAACAACCTGGGTGACCACGTCACCGGAATCGTCACCGTGGCGCTTGCCGCCTCGACAGGGGAGACTTCACGATGACCAGGAGCAACCAACTCGGCGGCAAGACCGCCATCGTCGGCATCGGTGCCACCGAGTTCTCCAAGGACTCCGGCCGGAGCGAGATGAGCCTGGCCTGCGAGGCCGTCGTCGCCGCGCTCGACGACGCCGGCATCGCCCCCAGCGAGGTCGACGGTTTCGCCTGCTTCGGCCCGGAGACGAACCCCGAGATCGAGATCGCCCGTCACACCGGCATGAACGAACTCACCTTCTTCGGCCGCGTCCACCACGGCGGTGGCGCGGCGTGTGCCACCGTGCATCAGGCGGCGATGGCCGTGGCCACGGGAGCAGCTGACGTTGTGGTCTGCTACCGGGCCTTCAACGAGCGCAGCGGCCGCCGCTTCGGTGCCGGGGTGCAGGACGCCCCAGTGTCGGCCAATGCAGAGCGCGCCCATTTCAGCTGGTACTCGCCGTTCGGTCTGCTGACGCCCGCCTCCTGGGTGGCCATGGTGGCGCAGCGGTACATGTACGAGTACGGCGCGACCAGCGAGGACTTCGGTCGGATCGCTGTGGCTGATCGCAAACACGCAGCGACGAACCCGCTGGCGTGGTTCTACGAGCAGCCGATCACGCTGGCGGATCACCAGGCCAGCCGTTGGATCGCCGAACCGCTCCACCTCCTCGACTGCTGTCAGGAGTCCGACGGTGGCCAGGCGCTGGTCGTCACCAGCGTCGAGCGGGCGCGAGATCTCGCCAGTCAGCCGGCCATCATCACATCGGTTGCGCAGGGTACGGGCGTCGATCAGCACATGATGACGAGCTACTACCGCGACGACATCGCCCGACTTCCTGAGATGGGCGTCGTCGCCCGGCAACTGTGGGAGGGCTCGGGCCTCACCGCAGCCGACATCCAGACAGCGATCCTGTACGACCACTTCACCCCGTACGTGCTGATGCAGCTCGAGGAGTTCGGGTTCTGCGGACGCGGCGAGGCCAAGGACTTCATTCGTGACGGACGGATCGAGATCGGTGGAGATCTGCCGATCAATACTCATGGCGGACAACTCGGTGAGGCCTACATCCACGGGATGAACGGCATTGCCGAAGGAGTTCGTCAAATTCGGGGTACGTCCGCGAACCCTGTCGATGATGTAGAACATGTTCTTGTTACTGCTGGAACCGGCGTGCCGACCAGCGGCCTGATCCTGGGCGTCGGCTGACGCCCGCCCCCGACCTCGATTCCACGCTCTGGGAGACACCATGACTTTGACCGACCCGACCACCGACTCCGATCTGACCAACGAGATTGACGTCGCCAGTCACGACGCGTACATGGACGGCGTACCGTTCGACCAGTTCGCCCGATTGCGTGCCGAAGCCCCGGTCTTTCGCCATCGGCAGGTGGAGCCGGAACAGCCACTTGACGGGTTTTGGATCGTCACTCGTCACGCCGACTGCGTCAAGGTCAATCGGCAGTGGGAGAACTTCTCCTCACAGCGCAAGGGTGCGATCCTCACCGAGGACCGTCCTGACCTCGAGTTCGCGCGAATGCTGATCGACCTTGATCCGCCGGAGCATGCTCGTCTGCGCCAGTTGGTCAGTCGTGGCTTCACCCCCAAGGTGATCAAGTCGATGGACGGTCATTTCCGCGAGGTCGCCAATCGGATCATCGGCGATGCCGTTGCCAACGGCACGTTCGACTTCGTCACCGATATCGCCGCCGAGTTGCCGCTGTACGCAATCGCGCAATTGCTCGGTCTGCCCCAAGAAGACCGACACAAGGTGTTCAAGTGGTCGAATGCCATGATCGGCGCCGCCGACCCCGAGTACCAGGGCGCCGACGACATGGCGGCAACGGCAATGACCGAGTTGTACATGTACGCCAACGAGTTGGCCGAGCAGCGCAAGATCGAGCCCAAGCAGGACATCATCACCACCCTGCTCGAGGCCGATGGCGATCAGCAACTGAGCGAGCACGAGTTCGATCTGTTCGTTCTGCTGCTCTCCGTGGCTGGCAACGAGACGACTCGCAACGCAACAGCGCAAGGCATGCTCGCATTCCTCGAGAACCCTGATCAGTGGCAGCTGCTGAAGTCCGATCCGGGCAAGTACATCGATGGCGCAGTCGAGGAGGTGCTGCGGTACGGCACGCCCGTCATGCAGTTCCGACGGACCGTCACCAGCGACATGGAACTGCACGGGCAGGTCATCAAAGAGGGCGAAGCAATCGTGATGTACTACATCTCGGCCAACCGCGATGCCGACGTCTTCACCGATCCCGACACGTTCGACATCACTCGCTCGCCGAACCCGCACCTTGCCTTCGGTGGCGGCGGCCCGCATCATTGCCTCGGCGTCACCCTGGCCCGTCTCGAGATGCGAATCATGTTCGAGGTCCTCCTCGACCATGTTCACCACTTCGAACTCGTCGAGCCGCCGTCACGGTTGCGCAGCAACTTCATCCACGGGATCAAGCACTTGATCGTCAAGGCCGTGCCGGGCTGATCCTCGACGACGACTGGGCGGGCGTCTCCGTCTCAGGTGGTCGGCTGGAACCGGTAACCGACGCCTGGGTCGGTGATGAAGAACTCAGGACGGGACGGATCGCTCTCGAGCTTTCGGCGGATGTGCCCCATGTGGACGCGCAGTAGGTTCTGGTCCGGGTCGTATGTCGGGCCCCACACCGCTGTCACCAGTTGTCGATATGTGATCAATCGGTCGGGATTGCGCACGAGATGGGCGACGATGCCCCATTCGATCGGGGTCAGGCGGACCTCTTCCAGATCTGGCCCGGCGTAGGCCCTGTGTCCGGCGAGGTCGAGCCGGAACGCGGTCGTCGACACCTCGGGCACTTCGGGCGAGGCCTCCGGATTGCGGCGCAACACCGCTCGGATCCGGGCCACCAGTTCGGCCATCCCGAATGGCTTGGTCACGTAATCGTCAGCGCCCGCCTCGAGCGCTTCGACCTTCGACCGCTCGTCGTCGCGGACGGTGAGCACGATGATGGGCATCGTGCTCCAGCCGCGGACAGCCTCCAGGACCATGATCCCGTCCATGCCGGGCAGTCCGAGATCGAGCAGGACGATGTCGGGATGTTCGGCTGCGATGACGGTCAGAGCCGATTCACCCGTGGTTGCCTCGAACACCTCGTATCCCCGCGCGCCGAGATTGAGGCTGAGCGCGCGACGTATCTGTGGCTCGTCGTCGACCACGAGAATTCGGATCATCGACGAATCCTTACGCGTCGACGACTGCGTGTCGGTGATCGACGTTGACGAGGTCGCCGGTCCAACCACGGTTGCGCCGCCCGCCGCTGTGGTCGATGTCATCCTGAAACCGTTGTGCTGTTCACCGGACCGTTGTATGCCGACCGCGCTCGCGCCAGGCCGGGGCTTCACGATTTCTTCACATCGGTCGTTGCGTTCTTCACGCCCGATTCACGAGAATGAACCGCGAGTCAGGTCACGGATGCTGTGAACTGACCGAAACGATCTCACCTGTCATGTAGCTGCTGTAGTCGCTGGCCAGGAAGACCATCACGTTGGCGACCTCCCATGGCTCGGCGAAGCGGCCAAAGGCCTCGCGCTGCGTCAGCTCCTCGAGGAGTTCGTCACTCGTCACCTTGGCCAGGAACGGGTGCATCGCGATACTCGGTGCAACAGCGTTGACGCGCACGCCGCGATGACCGGCCTCGATGGCGGCGCATCGCGTGATGGCCATCACCCCGGCCTTGGCCGCCGCGTAGTGGGCTTGGCCGGCCTGGGCTCGCCAGCCGAGTACTGATGCATTGTTGATGATCACTCCGCTGCCACGTTCGTACATGTGGTTCAGACCGGCACGCATGCAACGGAACGTACCGTTGAGCGTCACGTCCAACACGATGCTCCATTGTTCATCGGTCATCTCGTGGAGCTCCGTGGTACCGCCGAGTCCGGCATTGTTGATCAGCACGTCGATTCCGCCGAGCGACTCGGTCGCGCCGGCGAAAAGGGCCTGAACGGACTGCTCGTCGGTGACGTCGCACGGAATGCCGACGATGCCCAATTCGGCCGCTGATTCGCCGCAGCGACGCTCGTGTTTGTCGCTGATGACGACCGTCGCGCCTTCTTCGACGCAGCGCTTGGCGGTGGCGAAGCCGATACCGGTGCCTGCTGCTGCAGTGATCAGTACGTTCTTACCGGCGAGCAGGCCGTGGCCGGGGACGTATGGGGGAGCGGTCATCGAGTTTCCTTCGGCTGTGGTTTCGGGATCGGTCATGCGTGAGGCTGTGGTTCTTTGGCAAGACCGAGGACGCGCTCGCCGATCACATTGCGTTGGATCTCGTTGCTTCCGCCGTAGATGGTGTCACTGCGCGTGAACAGGAACAATTTCTGCTCCAACGTGAGGTCACCGTCGTCGCCGAGCACCAATGCATCGGCCCCCTGTAGGTCGACCATCAGCTCGCCGAGATCACGGTGCCATGTGCCCCACAGCAGTTTGCCGATGCTGGCCTCGGGCCCGGGGACACCGCTCCCCATCGACCGCAACGCGTTCCAGCGCATCAACTGCAGCCCGGTGTGCGCTCGAGCGAGACGTTGGCGGACGACGGGGTCGTTGTGCCTGCCAGAGGAGCGAGCGATCTCCATTGTCGATGCCAGCTCGCGTTCGAAGCCGACCTGCTGAGCGAGTGTGGAGATGCCACGTTCGAAACCGAGAAGGCCCATCGCGACGCGCCAACCGTCGCCGGCAGGGCCGATGATCATCTCAGCGGGAGTCCGTGCATCGGTGAAGAATGTCTCGTTGAACTCGCCGCCCCCCGTGATCTGGCGGATGATCCTCGTTTCCACGCCGGCCTGGTCCATCGGTATCAAGAGGAACGACAGCCCTTTGTGCCGTGCTGACCGGGCCTCGGTGCGCGCAACGATGAAGCACCAGTGGCTGACGTGGGCCAACGAGGTCCACACCTTCTGACCGTTGACGACCCATTGATCGCCATCGCGAACAGCTCGTGTCTTGACGTTGGCCAGATCGCTCCCTGCATCGGGTTCGCTGTAGCCCTGACACCACCGCACGGTGCCGTCGAGAATGCCGGGCAGGAACAGGTCGCACTGTTCGGGCGTGCCGTACTCGATCAGCGTTGGTCCGAGCAGGTTCTCGCCCATGTGGTTGACGCGGGCCGGGGCCTCGGAGCGCGTGTACTCCTCGGCCCAGATGATCTGTTGGGCCACCGATGCCGCGCGTCCCCCGTTCTCGATCGGCCAGCCGATGCCGATCCAGTTGGAACGACCGAGTTCTCGTTCCCACGCAACGCGGATGTCGAAGCCGATCTCCTCGTCGCCAGGACCGCCGCGTCCTTTCAACGATGCGTAGTCGCCGACGACGTGTTCGGCCAGCCATGTCTTGACGAGCTGACGGAACTGGTCGTCGGTGAGGGTGTTCAGTGCGTGGTCTTCGAGCGCCAACTCGTGGAGTGCGACGTGATTTGGCTCGACGCTCATCTCGGCGCTCAACCGTTCGGGGTCTCTTTGGCAGCGGCGGCGCGCTTCATCTCTTCGACCATGTCGAGGAACGGAAGTCGCTCGGTCTTGATGCTCGTCGGCAGACGCTCTGCGATCAATTCCGGCGTCCAACGGCTGTCGTTGTACATCGCGCGCAGCTCTCGCGGCTGGCTCCACACTGCGATCTTGTTGCCGACGACGCTGTAGACCTGCCCGGTGATGTCTTTGCTGCTGTCGCTGAGCAGGTACACCGCCATCGGCGCGATGTCCTCCGGGTCGCCGTTCTCGGCGAGTGCCATTGGCACCCCGGCGCTCATCCGCGTGCGGGCCACGGGAGCAATCACGTTGGCGCGCACGCCGTAGCGCTCGAGCCCGACGGCCGCCGCATACGAGAAGCTGACGATGCCGCCCTTGGCTGCGGCGTAGTTGGCCTGGGCCACCGAGCCAAGCGCCCAGACGCCACTCGTGAAGGCGACCAGGCTGCCGCCGCCTTCCTGCTTGCGCATGATCGCGGCGGCCGCTCGGTACACCGTGAACGTCCCTTTCAGGTGGACGCGGATCACGTCGTCGAACTCGTCCTCGGTCATGTTGAACAGCATCCGCTCGCGCAGGATGCCCGCCACACAGACCGCACCGTCGATGCGGCCGTACGTGTCCATTGCCGCGGTGATGATTCCTTCGCCGCCGGCCATCGTGCTGACGTCGCCGGCGATCGCAATCGCCTCGCCGCCGGCGGCCTCGATCTCGGCCACGACTGCGTCGGCAACTGCCGAAGAGGGCTCGGTTCCGTCAGCGCTGACGCCATAGTCGGCAACGATCACCTTGGCGCCCTCTGCTGCAGCGAGAAGGGCGATGGAGCGGCCGATGCCGCGTCCCGAACCCGTGATCGCAACGACTTTGTCCTGCAAATATCCTGACACGGAAGACCCCTGTGATTCATCTCGTCGAACCTGTCCTGCAGGGCTCAAAGGCCCGTCGGACAAAGTTTCTGACACAACGTCAGATTGTAACGTAGCATCCACTAAGGTTTGATTTCGTATGCATCTCGCCGAAACGTATGAGCAAGAAACCCTGCGCAAGGAGCTGCGTGAGTACTTCGATCGTCTGCTTCCGCAGGACGTCCGCGATGAGATGGGCGAGTCCGGTGAGGGCAACCCCGAGTTCCGCCGGATCGTCAAACAAATGGGTGCCGATGGCTGGTTGGGCCTCGGGTGGCCGAAGGAGTTCGGCGGTCAGGGCCGACCGCCGACGGACCAGTTCATCCTGTTCGACGAGGTCCAGCGCGCCCACGCACCGTTCCCGTTCGTCACCATCAACACGGTCGGCCCCACGCTGATCGCGTACGGGACCGAGGAGCAGAAGGCGAAGTTCCTTCCGGGCATCCTCGCCGGCGAGACCAACTTCGCAATCGGCTACACCGAGCCCGAATCCGGAACCGACCTGGCCTCGCTGCGCACCACGGCAGTGCTCGACGGCCAAGAATGGGTGATCAACGGGAACAAGGTTTTCACCAGCGGCGCCAACCAGGCCGATTACGTCTGGCTTGCCTGTCGCACGGATCAGGAGGCCCCGAAGCACAAGGGCATCTCGATCATCATCGTTCCGACGAACTCGCCCGGTTTCTCATGGACACCCATCGTCACCGTCGGCGGCAACGTCACGACCGCGACGTATTACGCCGATGTCCGCGTGCCGAAGGAGAACGTCGTCAGCGACATCAATCGCGGCTGGCAACTGATCACCACCCAGCTCAACCACGAGCGAGTCGGTCTCGCCGCGCTGACCGCGCTCACGCATCGTCTGTACGACGACGTGGTGGCATGGGCTGCGCTCGAGCGCTCCGGTGGAGCGAACGACGAACGGATGATCGACCTGCCGTGGGTGCAGGCCGACTTCGCCCGTTGCAAGGCCATCCTCGAGGCGTTGAAGCTGATGAATTGGAAGCTCGTGCGATCCGTCAACGACGGCACGCTGACTCCGCAGGCCTCGTCGTCGGTGAAGGTCTTCGGCACCGAGCGAGGTGTCGAGGTCTACAAGTTGTTGCTCGGCGTGCTCGGACCCGTCGGCCATCTGCGCCTCGGCTCGCCCGGTGCGGTTCTGCACGGTGAGGTCGAGCAGGCCGGACGCATGGCCCAGATCAACACCTTCGGCGGCGGCGTCAACGAAATTCAGCGTGACATCGTCGCCACCGTGGGTCTGGGCATGACCCGGGCCAGCCGCTGACACGACAAGCACCACGACAATCCATCAAGGGGCCCATGAAATGAAGTTCTGGTGCGCGACTGCGTTCATGAACACCACCGAGTTGGTGCACATCTCGAAACTGCTCGATCAGGCCGGATATCACGGCCTGATGATCAGCGATCACCTCTGCTATCCGAAACAGCTGGTCAGCAAGTATCCGTACTCACCGCACGAGGACGGCAGGCCGATCTGGGAGCCCGAAGCTGCGTGGCCGGACCCATGGGTGTTGATCGGAGCGATGAGCAGCGTCACCACCGAGCTCCACTTCACGACGAACATCTACATCGCCGGTCACCGGCCGATCTTGCAGGTGGCCAAGGAAGTCAGTACCGCAGCCGTGTTGACCGACGGCCGTGTCGCTCTCGGCGTCGGCGCAGGATGGATGAAGGAGGAGTTCGACCTCCAAGGCCAGGACTACACCAATCGTGGTAAGCGCCTCAACGAGATGATCCCTGCGCTGCGCGAGCTGTGGAAGGGAGGCTGGGTCGAATGGCACGGCGAGTACTACGAGATCCCGTTGATGACGCTCGAACCTCATCCGCCCACGCCTGTGCCGATCTATGTCGGCGGGCACAGCGATGCAGCCCTGAAGCGAGCTGCGAAGTTCGCCGACGGCTGGATCGGGAATGCCTATCCGTGGGCCGAGGCCGAGCATCACATCGCCAAGCTGAAGCAGTTCCTGGCCGCCGAAGAGCGTGACACGTCGGGCTTCGAGATCATCTGCGGTCTCTATGAGATGCCCTCGGTCGAGATCTATCAGCGCGCCGAAGCCGAGCTCGGCATCACCGGCACGATGTGCATGCCGTGGGCGATGGGCAACGTGAACACGGGCGACCGCCGCAACCTGAACGATGTTGCGGCGGCCTACCAGAGCTACATTGAGCAGTTCGCGGAGGACATCGTCCTCAGGATGAAGTAGCCGGGGGGGCGCAATGTCAGAGGTTTCTGCAGTCCATGTGTCGGGGACGGTCGACGACCGTTACGAAGCGGTCAAGGCACAATTCGAACAGAACCTCGCCAGCGGGCTCGACGTCGGTGCCTCGGTCGCGATCATCGTCGACGGTGAGATGGTCGTCGACCTGTGGGGGGGAACGATCACCGGCGACGACGGTGTCGAGAAGCCGTGGGAACGCGACACCATCATCAACGTCTGGAGTACCACCAAGACAATGGCGGCGCTGAGCGCATTGATTCTGGCCGATCGCGGCGCGCTCGATGTCGACGCGCCGGTCGCCACGTACTGGCCCGATTTCGCCGCGAACGGCAAATCCGATGTGCTCGTACGCCATCTGATGAGCCACTCTGCTGGCCTGTCCGGTTGGCAGGAGCCAATGACGACCAGCGATCTGTACGACTGGGACAAGTGCACGTCGCTGCTCGCCGCGCAGGCACCGTGGTGGGAGCCCGGCACCCAGAGCGGGTACCACGCGATCACCCAGGGATACCTCGTCGGCGAGGTCGTCCGGCGGGTCAGTGGCGCGACCGTCGGTCAGTTCTTCGCATCCGAGATCGCTGGCCCGCTCGGTGCGGATTTCTTCATCGGCACACCGGAATCGGAAGATGCCCGGGTTGCGTACGTGATCCCGCCGGCGGTGGGACTTGCCGGTGCCGACGAGATCCCTCACGAATCGCTGCTGTATCGCACGATGTCGAACCCGCCGCTCGATGCCGCAGCGTCGCAGACGGTGCCGTGGCGGCGGGCCGAGATCCCCGCAGCCGGTGGCCACGGCAACGCCCGTTCCGTGGCGACCGCACAGTCGGTCGTCAGCCATGGCGGCGAGGTGAACGGGGTGCGCCTGCTCTCGCAGGCAGGCATCGACCGGATCTTCCGCGAGCAGACGTACGGCCCTGACCTGATCCTGCCGGCGACGTTCAAGCTCGGTATCGGCTACGGCCTGCAGTGCCCCGAGGTGCCGATCAGCCCGAACGAGCGAGCCTGCTTCTGGGGTGGTTGGGGTGGCTCGCTGTGCGTCAACGATCTGCCGACTAGAACCACATTCGCGTATGTGATGAACCGGATGGGCGAAGGCACCACCGGCGACGTTCGCGCCGGCGGACTGCTGTTCGCGGCATACACAGCCATGTAGTCGGAGGCTTTGCGCAGCGGAGGGTTTCCCACGCACCCGGGTGGTGCGCAGAACCTCCACTGCGCAGATACTCATGCGGCGTGTTTCAGTTCGAGGCAGCGCAGGCGATAGAGCTCGACCAATTCGTCGGCGATGTTGTCGAGGTCGAGCAGATCGATCTGGGTGCAGCGGTCGACCTGCCAGCCGATCCGCCGGCATTTGCGATCGCGGTCTTTGTCGGAGGTACTGCCCTCGAGCAGGAAATGACTGTGATGGACGTCGACCTCGACACCCCACTTGACATCCGGAACGCTCATGTCGAGCCTGATTCGGCG
>JAYTOM010000232.1:0-11455 GCA_043747765.1 Actinomycetota bacterium | reverse complement strand
GTTGTCGGGCTCAGCAGTACTCGAACCACGGGTACTACCGAATATGTGCGGCGGGTCATCCACGATCGACAAGCTACTTCCAGCCGCTCCACAGACGTGCGGACGATGGCCAGCCACGAGCGCCGACGGCAGGCCCGACTCAGGGTTTCACTGTTGGCGACCCGGCATCCGAGTCTGATCGCACGTCGCTGGGGGAATCAGGACTGCATGGTGCTCAACAAGCAGGAACAGGATCGGCTTCCGGCGACGCTGAAACGGTCGCCAGCCAAGGCGCAGGCTACCTACATGCACACGCTGGAATCCGCCGAGCAAGCACATGGCGACGGTGAAGCGGCCCATCGAATCGCCTTCGGGTCGCTCAAGCACTCGTTCGAGAAGGTCGGCGACCACTGGGAACCGAAGGACGAAACCGGCCCGAGCGACGATCAAGACGCCAGGACCGGTGTCGAGGCACGCACGAGGCCGGTCCGGACCGCCGGGGGAGTGGACGCCAGGGCCAGCAAGACCCATCTGCTCGAGGTGGCCAAACGACTCGACATCCGGGGTCGGTGGACGATGACAAAGGCAGATCTTGTCACTGCCATCGACAAGGCCAACCACCGCGCCACTGCGATGGCGACGCGACAATCGAAGCCCGGCTGAACGTGAGCCGTCATTCGCCGAGCTGCGATGCATTTGCAGCGAGTGCGAGAGCCTGTTTCGAAAGCGGATCACGTTTGCTCGAACCCGGTGACGGGCATGGCAACTCATGCCGTCGTCGTCTGAGTCCTCGTTGCCACCGCACAATGGTTCTTCTGAGCCGGGTGCCGAGCCGCTCCCTGAAGGGAACAGGCCAGGTCACCATCCGCTGCTCGAACAGGACAAGCCGCTGCATCGCGACCCGCGACCTGCGACCATCGTCAAGGTCGAAGCGGAGCGCACGGCGATGGCGGGCGCCGCAGCGGCCAACCAGTCCCCGTCGCAGACACGATTCCCGCCGCGTGTTGCCGGACTCACGGGCTGGATCTCAAAGGTGTTCACCGGCGGTGACCGTTTCGCCTTCGTCACCGTGATCGACGGTGAACTCGTTGCCAGACACGGTCCCTGGGTGGTTCACACGCCGCTCCGAAATATTCGGGACGTCTCATTGACCGGTCCGTATCGCTGGTTCAAGGTCGCAGGCCCAGCACACCTCTCGTTCAGCGATCACGGAATCACGTTTGCAACAAACCGGTCCCGCGGCGTCCGCATCAGCTTCAAGCAACCCGTCGCCGGAATCGAACCCACCGGTCGGATACGGCACCCGAACCTGACCGTTACGCCTGCTGACCCCGAGGGACTCGTGCGAACGCTCGGCCTTTTGGCGGACGACGATGACTACCTCGCACCGGCCTGAATTCCTGCGGGTTCGGAGTACAACGACACCGCCGCGCCGTTTTCCCTCGTACTCCCGACAGCGTGCCCAATCGTGGTTCGACCGCTCTGAGCTGACGAAAGCGGCGGCACGTTGCGGCTGCCGGCGGAAATCGCCTGGAGCGCGATAATCCGCTTGGTGCGTCAGAGGACCGAAGTGGTGCACTCGCATGTCGATGCCGGTCGCTGTGTATTCGATTGGGTTCGACCAATTCATGCCCGTCGCGTCCATCTACCGACCATTGCGCTTGTACCTCTGACGAGGTTCCATCGTGCCCGATCCACAGTTTCCTGACGAGATGGTCATACTCGATTTCGTCATGCGAACATCGGAGGGCGGCCGCAAGTTCGCGCTAGCGGCCGGAACCGGACTCGCTGCCTACGCACGGAGGCGCCATTGATGCAAGAAGAAGCACAGAAGCGGCACGCTGGTTTCGAACAGGCGGTTTCGACGATTGCGACGCAGCGCACGTTGGCGGCGATGTCGTCCGCCATCTAACGCGTCGCTCGTGGTGCTGGGCCTGAGACAATCGTGATTGCTCTGTTTCAGCGTGGCGCGCATTTTGCGCCGATGGCGCCCGTCTACTCCGAACTCGCAGGGCTTGGCCTGACCGTCGTTGTCGGCTTTGCCGGCGAGGGTGTCACCGCACCCGGGGTCGTCACCATCACGTTGACCGACCCAGAACCGTTGGCTGATGAGTGGAGTGTGATCGTTCTCGCTCCGACATTTGCCGCCGACGTCGTGGGTACAGATCTTGGTGAACTCGATGTCACCGGTTCGACGTTGGAGAACCGCCGCCGGTTTCGCGCGAGTTGGGGATTCGATCGAACTGGCGGGGCGGCACGGGCCAGGCGGATCCTTGCCAGTCTTGACGATCGCCTGCCAGCCGACATCGTGGAACTCGCAGAAGCAGCTATCGCCGGTACTGGCAATACGCCGGACACCGTCGACGAGATAGCCCTGGGGCAAGCCGCCTTGTGTCTGGCGGCGAGCCTCGATGAAACGAGTGATCGGCTCGACAACGCAAAAATTCGCTTCGATCGCGAAACGCAACACGCCACCAAAGATGCTCTCACTGGCCTGACGAACCGCGAAGGACTGTAGCGATGGCTCGGCGGAAGCTCCTTGGACGGCGTCGACATGCCCCTGATCGGCCTCGTCATGATCGACCTCGACGGTTTTAAAACCGTCAATGACACCTATGGCCACGACATCGGCGATGAGGTGTTGCGGGCCGTCGCCCGAGCGCTCAACGGCTGCACACGCTCGGGTGACATCGTGACGCGGTGGGGTGGCGACGAGTTCGTGGTTCTGTGTCCCGGTGCCGAAGGCGACGAACTCGAACACCGTGCGCTACGAATGATCGCTGCAGTCTCGGTGGGCGCTGTCAGGGTTGGTGCCTCGGCCGGTACGGAGAGTTCTCGAGAGCGTCCGCTTGCGCTGAGGGCCGCTGACGCAGCGATGGATGCCGCCAAACGCGCCGGGGGGCAGCCGCGTCGTCGCGATCTGAGAATTACCATGGACCCGCGCGGGAGCGGAGTACCGGATTCCTCAATGCTGCGCCCGGCGGCGGACTTTGCGTCGCGGATGTGTGGCGTGACGATTGCAGCACCTGGACAGCGTCATGGTTTTGACGCTGTCGAGTGCGAACGACCGACCGTCTGCCAACACGTTCTGCGCATTTCGTGTGCGGAGATGACCAGAATTTCGTCCGCGCCCTGACCCTCGACGATCACCACGCGCCAGCCGCCCGCATCGAACATGACCACCTCGAACTTCATGCCCTCGCCCCGAACCCATGTCTGCCCCGGTGCGATGACATCTCGAACGACACTCAAACCAACCACCTCCGGCAACAAGAACAAGCGCTGGCACTGCGTCGCCGGGGGTCTGGAGCAACTCGGCCGTGAGGCTAGCACTCGAGCCTGGAGCTGGCTGAAAGGACCGTTGTCGACGCCTTCGCATCGAACCCCGCCGACAGCAAGGTACGACGTACTTTGCCGGTCCAGAGGTCGAAAGGGCAGCAGGACAGGTGCCGTTGGGCCTATTCGATTCGACGGACACGGTCTCGCCAGCGGGTTCAACATCGAGTGGGATTCCTTTCGGCCGGCCTCTCTCGGCGGACGGGTGTGTCGTCGAACAGGTGTGATCGTCACTGAGCGGTTGCCACCATTGTTGTGAGTCCGTCAGCGCGCGTGGCGGTGATCTCGACTGCGGGTTCATGGGCGCAGTCAGAGCCAGTCGACTCACCCGTGATCGTCGAATCCGTTGGTCGTCATCGGTCGATGGCAACGGCGATCGCGTGGAGTTACGACATCGCCGGCCCAGATCAACAGCGGCTACTCCAGCGGCTCTCCTTGTTCCCAGGTCCCTTCGACGCCGCTCTCGTCGAAGCGGTCGCGACGCCTCCTCGCTATCGGTGCTGCACAACCTGATCGACGAGCAGTTGATCCAACGCGGCGGCGACCGCTTCCGGATCGCCGAGACTGTGCGCGAGTTCGCCGGCGAACACCTGGCCACCGACCAGCGGACCGCTGGGATGGACCGCTTGAAGCGTTACATTTTCGGCTTCGCCGAGAAAGCGGCACGCCATTCGGCGTCTTCGGAGCAGGGCGCCTGGATGGTTGCCACCGAGGCTGAGCTGCACCACTTACGTTCAGTCTTCGAGTACTGCTGTGCAGCAGGCGACCTCGAGGGCGCACTTCGCTTGGCGAACGCGTTGGGTCATTTCTGGGGTCGAGCCAACGTGCCCGAGGGGATCGATTGGTACGAGCGAGCGCTCAACCTCGGCGGTACCGGTGCTTCGCTGGCGCGTGGCAGGCACTCAGCGGGCTCGGGCTGTTGCTCGAGGTCGCCGGAGCGCTTGACAGCGCTGAGTTCCGGCTCAGTGCGGCATGAGAACTGTTCTCTAGGCTTGATGACTGGGCCGGACAGGTTGACGCTGAACAATGCCTTGGCAGCGTTGCCGTGGACCGTGGTCACCTTGACCTGGCCGAACGCCGGTTCCGTGCTGCCCGGTCGGCCGCGCGTGCGCATGACGACAAAACCGTGTCGTGAAGGCGTCGTTCGGCCTCGGGACCGTCGCCTTCTTCCGATCCGAGCTTGATGCTGCCCATCACCACTGGTCGCAAGCGGCGCGCTATTTCCGTCGAAGCGAGGACTGGATGCGCCTCGGGATCAGGCTCGGCAACCTCGGCGCCGTCGCCGTCTCCAGAGGATTGCCTGATGAGGCCAGCCGGGTGCTGCTGGAGGGACTGGCAGTGGCGGAGCGAACGGGCGACCGGCCAGGGCTGGCAATCGTGCTCTGCAACCTCGGTCAAGCCCAGGTCGCCGCCGGGAGAACCGATGAAGGTGTCGTGCACCTCAATCGTTCGCTGGCTCTGTGCGACGAGCTTGACCTTCACCGAATGGCAGTAGCCGCGCTCGCCGAGCTCGCCCTATTTTCATGTTTCAGGTACCACGAGCGTTTGGGGGTCCAGATGAGAGGCAATCAGTTGAGTCGGATTGCGCTGGCGTTTGCGCGTGAGACCGCGAAGTCTCCGACTGCACGGTTGTGTGCGGCGTGTGTCGAGGTGCTGGACGTGTCGGGTGCGGGGATCACGCTGATGGGCGGCGACCAGGCCGGGCCAATCTGTGTGTCGGACTCGAGCATCGCCGAGTTGGAGGATCTGCAGTTCACGATCGGGCAGGGACCGTGTCGTGGCGCATACCGTTCAGGGCAATCCGTGCATGCACCGCGTTTGGACGAGTGTGCGTTCGTCCGTTGGCTCGAGTTGCTTGATGCGGCTGCGGCGGGGGTCCTACGTACCAGATGCAGACGGGACGTTGTGGGTGATCGGCGCGTCGACCTAGCAGATCAATCTGCTGGAGCTGTTCCAAGTCCAAAATCAGCAGGTTTACATCCCGCGAGCTGTATTCCTGATTGCGTCGGAGTGTAAATTCCTGCTGGAGTAAAGCGGCAACAATGTGCTGGGCGGTGAGAGAAGCCCGCACGGAGGCGAGGCTCAGCCGCCGTTAAGGCGGCCGCGAACACGCGGACTACGCAAATCTCAACCTCCCACGCAGGTGTGACGTAAACTACGGCGTACTCCAGCCATCGTCAATCGAATCGAAGCGAGGCGGAGGTTGACCTCTTGGGAGGGTGCCGTGCAGTCTGATGGTGAAGGATCCGTCGAGCAGAACGCGCTCGTGATCACCGACGCCGAACAGACAGCAGACTTTTTGAGCCAGGCCTACGGGAACACCCGGATCGAAGGCTGGTCCGGTGGCAATTCGCTCCGATTTGCGCGTGTCGATCTCGGTGATGTGTTCATCGACGAGATCGACAACCCGGTCACGTTTCGATACGCCACCGATCCCCTCGAAGCGATTCTGATCATTTGTCTAACCGAGGGCCGCGGCGAGCGACACACGGCCGGTGTTCACGGATTCTTCTCGGTCGGCCAGCCGACCGTAGTGGCCGATCCAGACCGTCCGTACGAGGGTCGCATATCCGATTCCAGCATGAATCTAATCACTCTGGCACCTGAGCAGCTGGCCCGAGCGGCCGGCATTCCGCGAGGCAGCGAACCCGGCCCGCTCCGCTTCGAATCGTTCACGCCCGTCAGCGAGACAGCGAGCCAGCACTGGCGTCTGGTCCTCGCGCACGTCAAAGCAGTGGCCGAAACCACACCCGATGTCTTCACCGAGCCGCTCGTGCGCGACAGCCTCGTACAGCTGCTCCACACGGCGACGTTGACTACGTTTGCGAACTCGTACCTGCCGATCCCGAACCTGTACGACCGTCGCGATGCCACAGCAGCGGTCGTGCAACGCGCGATTGGTTACTTGGAATCCAACGCGCAACTGCCGATCACGGTGGGCGACGTCGCGATGCACTGCCGGGTGTCGGTACGGACGTTGCAGTATGCGTTCCGTACTCAGCTCGCCATGTCACCAATGGCGTATCTGCGACGCATCAGGCTCGACGGGGTGCATCGCGACCTCATCACCGCTGATTTTTCCACCGGCGCAACTGTCACCGCTATCGCCTCGCGATGGGGTTTCTACAACCAAGGCAAGTTCGCCGAGTACTACCGCTCTGCGTACGGGCGTCTCCCGAGTCAGACCCTTCGCGCGTGACGTCGCTCCGATTCCGCTGCAGGTCACGCCCGACGATTTAGCCGTCCGGCTTGGACGCAAATCATTGTGCCGCACCGCAGGGACGCGCCACGCTTGCTTTTGAGGTGACGACCACGCGCAGCCTCGAAGGAGAGGCTCGTCCATCTTGCGTTTTCGGGGAGATCCGGCGCCGAAAGTTGCGCTGCGTGTATTGGCGCTTGGGCTCGCAGCGTTCAGAATCGGGGGGTGTCCGTCGTCCCAGAAGCTGATCTGATGTCGGATCCTGCGATGGCCCGCTCGGCTTCGGCTCCCCGACCGTCACCAACCAAAGGCTGAGGACTGGACGTGTCCGACGATGCCCTCGCCACAGTCGCTACGCGCCAAACATTGATTGCGGCCGCCTTCGTCGAGATCGTCGACACACTCGTCGGCGACTTCGATGTCATCGAAGTCCTGACCCTGCTGTCCTGGCGGTGCGTTGAACTGTTGGATGCGGCTGCGGCTGGAATCCTTCTCGCCGACAGCGGCGGCCATCTTCGCGTTGTCGGAGCATCGACAGAGCAGATCGAACTGCTCGAGTTATTCCAAGTACAAAATGACGAAGGACCGTGTCTCGACTGCTTCAACACTGGACAGATCGTCCTCCACTCCGATGATGACATCGGGTCGAGATGGCCACAGTTCGCAGCCTTCTGCCTCGACGCCGGCTTCGCGTCGGTGTGTGCGGTACCGCTGCGCCTGAAAGCCCAGATGTTGGGCTGTCTCAACATTTTCGTGACCGGACCGGGCGGACTCTCCGACAGCGACGTCTCGCTCGCGCAAGCACTCGCCGACGTCGCCAGCATCGCGATCATCCAAAATGAGGCAACCCGCAACGCAGCGACTCGCGAGGGTCATCTGCAGTTCGCGTTGAACAGTCGAATCGCAATTGAACAAGCCAAAGGCATGATCGCCGAACGACGCAGCATCAACATGGACACAGCATTCTCTGCCCTGCGCACCTACGCCCGGAGCAACAATCGCGGCCTCACCGAAACCTGCGAAGCCCTCGTCGCCGGCACAATCACCATCGACGCGATCACAGCTGCGGGGCCGCCTCCGTCACCTCAACCGTCGCGAACCTGAAGAGCCGAACCGGCACGTTGCGGGTCAGCACCAAAATCGGCGTGATGCGAGCCCTCAGGCACGCGGCTGCGATCTGCAAGCCGAAGTTCGTCAGGTGGGCGCCTTGCGTGATCAGGTGGTGACGCGGCGACTGATCTTCGGGTCGGCTCCGAACGAGTCAGATGCCGATGAAATGCGCATGGCCTGCCTCGTCACCACCAGCTGACGCGTGGACCCGGTCGTTGAAACTCGAACGATTTCTCACTGAGCAGTGGATTCCCCGCCGGCGCACGCATCTGCGCGCCACTACCACGCACCGCTCCGAATGGATGATCGACAACTACCGTCGATGAGGCGGACCGCCTGGGTAACGTCAGGACGGTCCACCTCCAGCGGGGGAAGCCAGTAGTTGGTGGTCGGATAGTCTCCACTGACTGTCGCCACGCGTGCCTGGTTCCAACCGAGTTGTTGCAGCGCAGCGGAGGAATACCCATAAGGAATTGAACGACCCATCGTGCTCGAAGCGTCATCGGCCTCCTGTTCGACGCAGTCGTTGCTCAACGGCACTGTGCCGCCGGAGCACGTCTCGGTCCCTGCGTGGGCCAGAGCGAGATGGTGACCGGGTTCGTGGGTCAACGTCTGCAGGGCGAGCGTGCCGTTCAGCCAGATGCGGCGACCGCCGACGGCACTCCATCCGTTCTCGGCGTCACATCCGCTGACTGCGCCCATGTAGTAGACCACGGCGTCGTAGTTGCCGGGATGGGCTCTCGTGTGATGGGAGACATAGGAGTCTGCCTGGTCGCTGATCTCCGCGAGCCATGCCGACGTGCACGGGACTGCGGTGGTCGTCACGGTGATCGGGAGGGTGGGTGCACTGATCGGTTTCCAGCCGTTGAATAGCGCGTGGGAGACCTCGGTGAACCATGGTCCGGTGGCTGTCAAGGCGCTGCTGCCCTGCGCCGGCGTCTGGAGGGGAACGGTTTTCGGGGTGCCATGCGATTGGCTGAGCGCCACCGTGACGACGAGCATGGACTTGATACCGGTCACGGGTACAGCGGCCATGGCCGGGGAGGGCGCACCGGCGGCTCCGGCGCCGATACTGCCGGCGATCAGAACGCAGCCAGCTGCGAGCATCCATCGACGTTTCATCGGCGTGGTGACCACGCCGGCGGCATCGACGATGTGGTGATGGGGGATCCACAACACGATCGATCGGACTGAGGTTCCGGTGGACGGCAGCGTGTTCAGGGCGGTGGCTATGGTCACGGGTCGCTTTCGAGGCGGCCGATATTGGTGTGACGGTCACCTGGCCAGAAGACAGATCCGGAAAGAGATTTCGCCGGTCAGTAGTTGGAGGGGCGAAGTCAAGTCTCACCGAACCCTTCAGAAGAGCGCCACACTTGACGACCCGGAGAACGATGGCTGTTGGGGGACAGCACGTGTAGTTGTGTAAGAGCTCATGGTGTGTTAGCTGTAGGGTTTGCTGATGAAGTTCGAGAGTGCCGACGTCTACGACGAGTTGTTGGCGGCGAGCGATGTCGAACTCGGCGATGTAGATTTCGGGGTGATTGGCTTGGGTCACGATCATCGGGTGGTGTTCTACAATCGGGCGGAGGCAGCATTTTCAGGGCTGTCAGCGGAACGGGTGATCGGACGTCATTTCTTTACCGAGGTTGCTCCGTGCACGAACAATTTCATGGTTGCTCATCGGTTCGAAACCGAAGAATCGCTCGATGCGACGATCGACTACGTGTTTACGTTGCGGATGAAACCAACCCCGGTTCGTCTCCGGCTGCTTCGGCGTGCGGTAGCGAGTCGTCAGTTCCTGCTCGTCCAGCGAAGCTCCGTTGACTGAGGAACTCGAGCGACTCTACGAGTTGCTGTATCTGCTGCCAGTTGGCGTGGTGGCATTTGATCAGGCCGGTGCTGTCGAGGCGATCAACCCGTTGTCGGTGCAGTTGTTGCATCCGTTCGTGCCACCGTCGGCGATGCAGAACGCGTTCGCGTTGCTGGCGCCGCTGGTTTCCGATCTCGCTGAGCTGACCGCCAGGGGTGTGTCGCAGGGCATCGTGTTGGCCCGCCGTCGGGGCACACTCACCCCTGCCGGCGGGGCCCCGAGAACGGTGGAGTTCTCCGTGCACTGCACGAGTCCGGGACAGTATGTGGCGATGCTCAGCGACGTCACCGACGTTGTTCGACAAGAACATGAGCTTCGACGCGAACGTAACAGGATCCGGATTATCGTCGAGATGGTCCGAGAGTACGCGATCTACACGATCGACCGTAGTGGGCACGTCGACTCGTGGAACGCGTCCGGTCAACGTATGTTCGGCCTGTCAACAGAGCAGGCCATCGGAGCGTCGCTCGACGCCCTCGCCGCCAACGACGAGCAGTTGGTCGATGCGCTCGATGAGGCCGTGCTGGCTGGCTGGCGGCGTCTACAGGGATGGTCGAGCGGCCCCGACGGCACCGCGTTCTACTCCGACACGATGATCTCGACACTCGTCGACGAAGCCGGTCATCCCGATGGTTTCGTCGTCATCACCCAAGACGCCAGCGAGCTACGGCGACGCGAGGACGAACTGCGACACGAGGCTGACACCGACCCACTGACCAAACTAGCGAACCGCCGCGGCTTCGACGCCCGCGCCGCGCCCCTGATCACATCGTGCGCCAGTAACGGTGCTGCCGTGTCAGTGATGATGCTCGACATCGATCATTTCAAGATGGTCAACGACACCTACGGGCACGATGCCGGCGACCAGGTCCTTCGCTCGCTGAGCGCCGCGCTGATCGGTCGGCTCCGAACGATAGACCTCATCGCCCGCTTCGGCGGGGAAGAGTTCGCTGTGCTGTTGCCAGGCGCAACCCTTGACAATGCTGCACGCACTGCCGAAGCGTTACGAGCCACCGTTGAAGATCTGTCGATCGAAGTCGCTCCCAACACCGTGATCCACGTGACGATCAGTATCGGCGTAACCCAACTGAGCGGCGACCTCACAGAAACACTCCGACATGCCGACACTGCCCTCTATAACGCCAAAAGACTGGGCCGCAACCGCATCGCCACCAGCTGACAACTACCCGGCCCACCCCCTTGCAAACCACCACGCCAGACCCCGTCGCCGATCGACCCGCAGGACGCATCGCCGACGACGCACCTGTGTCAACAGCGAACATGCGAATAGCTCTGCAAACGTGTTGAACGCCGTTCACTTCACAAGCCAACGATCGTGACCGCTCGCTGATAGGCCCTCTCGAGGCCGATGGTGTGACTGGGCCCACGTTCGATTCGTCGCACGCTGTCGGCAGGACGGGCTGTGCCGGGGTGATCTCGTCGACGACGCGGTCATGGCGAAGGTCTGTTGGAGTTCGATCGAGAACGTCCATGATTGCTCACCCGTTCAAGGGTCTTTGGGTCCGCTGGGTCGTTGTCGTTCAGGGAAGTGTCGAGCCGGGGAGCAAGCGGATCGGGTGGATCTCGTAGGTGAAGATCCCCCGTGGGCCTAGATGATCGGGTCGATCTGCGGTTGGACGAGCGTGTCGGTCGGGAGTAGCACGACCATCGTGTTCGCCGCCGACCTACCGAGGCGGGCCTGTATCTGGTCGTCGATGATCCGTGGCGGCGGCTGGTCTGCTGCGAGGGTTGTGGGGAGCCCGTCGAGGCTCCATCCCGATGACATGGCGTCGCGAATGCCTTCCCAATCGTCGCTGTGGCGGTCGAGGTGGCGGTGGGTCAACACGACCCGGGTGCGGTCTGGTGTGGAGGGCGTCGAAGGTGATCTCGACCTCGCTCGTCTTGGCCGGGTCGGTCTCGATCTCCCATGTTGTGGTGATGTCCCGCGAGAACACCACGCG
>JAYTOM010000231.1:0-1789 GCA_043747765.1 Actinomycetota bacterium | reverse complement strand
GCTTCGTCGACCTTGGCGACGTCGAGCCAGCGGAACTCGTCCCATTCGGTCAAGACGGTGAGCACGTCGGCATCGAGGCATGCGGAGTAGGCGTCTGCGCACAGTTCGACGGTCGACGGAATACCGGGCTTGGGGCCGTCGACGGTGGGATCGAAGGCCCTCACATGTGCGCCGCCCGCCAGCAGCCGCTTGATCACTTCCAATGCAGGAGAGTCGCGCAGGTCATCGGTTCTCGCTTTGAACGTCAGACCCCAGACAGCGACGGTCTTGCCCTGCAGCGAACCCCCGACAGCGGCGGCGATCTTGTCGGCGACTCGGCCGAACTGCTCATCGTTGACCGCAATGACACCCTCGAGCAGATCGAATCCGTAACCGCCATCGGCGGCGATCTTCAGCAGTGCCCGCGAATCCTTCGGGAAGCAGCTTCCGCCCCAGCCGGGGCCCGGCCGCAGGAAGTCCTGGCCGATACGTTTGTCATATCCCATACCGAGTACCACGTCGTTGACGTCGGCCCCGACGCCCTCGCAGATCGCGGCGATGGCGTTGATGAAGCTCAATTTCGTGGCCAGAAAGGCGTTTGCCGCGTACTTCATCGTTTCTGCGGATGCCGGGTCGGTGACGATGACCGGCGCTGCAACGTTGATGTACAGCGAGGCGACCTTGATCGCTGCTGATTGATCGTCGCATCCGACGACGACTCGGTCTGGTTTGAGGAAGTCCTGCACCGCCGAGCCCTCACGCAGGAACTCTGGGTTGGAGACGACTTTGACGTCCGGGCGCCCGAGTACGCGCTCGACGACCTTCGTACTGCCAACCGGAACGGTCGACTTGTTGACGACCACTGCCTCGTACGGCAGCACCGGCCCGATTTCGCGTGCCGCAGCCTCGATGTAGCTGAGGTCTGCCGAGCCGTCCTCACCCTGGGGTGTCGGCACGCAGAGAAAGGCGATGTCGCAGTCGGCAGCTGCGATCGCCGAGCCGAGCACGAACGACAGCCGACCGGTTCGCAGGCCCTCGGCAACGAGCCGATCGAGACCGTGTTCGACGATGGGGATCTCGCCCCGCGACAGTCGTTCGATCTTCGACGGATCGATGTCGGCACAGACGACCTCGTGTCCGAGATGGGCGAAACATGCGCCCGTTGTCAACCCGACGTATCCCGTACCGATCACCGCAATTTTTGCCACGGTGGTCGAGACTAGTGCTGACACCGCGTTGGTGTGCGGGTTCTGTCCGGTCGGTGCGGGCGGCCCACGTAGGCCGCGCGCACCGGAGTGCGGTGGCTTCGGCTACGGGTGCCGGCACACTCAGCTGCTGTGATGATTCGTGCCTCGAGCCCGCTGCGCAACCCGGCCCCGATTTACTTCGCAGGACCCGGCTTGTAGCCGTACGGGTGCGAGAAGTGCCAGTTCCATGCCGTCTCGATGACCTCGTGCAGACCATATTGCGGCGTCCAGTCGAGGGTGGCCCTGACGAGCAGCGGATCTGCGAACGTGCTGACCGGATCGCCGGCGCGCCGGCCGACGTAGTCGACCGGGACAGTCCTGTCGGTGATCGATTCGGTGGCCGTGATGATCTCCTTGACGCTCGATCCGATTCCTGTTCCGACGTTGAGCGCCGTGCTGACACCACCGCCGGCGAGATAGTCGAGGGCCTTGATGTGGGCATCGGCAAGATCGTCGACATGCACGTAGTCGCGGATGGCTGTGCCGTCAGGCGTCGGGTAGTCCGTTCCGAAGACCTGCACCGGCGGGCGGAATCCGAGGACGGCCTTCATCACCATCGGGAT
>JAYTOM010000230.1:0-16080 GCA_043747765.1 Actinomycetota bacterium | reverse complement strand
GCGTTGCTCGGCAACCACTTGTTGATCCGGTCACCCCAGGTTTGGGGTAGTGCACTGGCAATCACGGGGAGCACGAGGATGATGCCCACGAACGCACCGATGCCACCTGCGACGTTCCGCACGATCGCACCGATCCCCATCGCCAACGCAGCGACGACTGTCAGGTACAACCCGAGACCGATCACGATCCTGGGCACGTTCGGTGTCGACAACGTGATCCCGATGTGACGCACCGCAAGCAGATGCTCGCTGACGAAGAACGTGAATACAGCGGCCGGCACCATCGTGGCCAACGTCAAGGTCGTCAACACACCGACCTTGGCCCACAGCACGGGGAGCCGGCGCGGCACCGCAGCCAACGTCGCCCTGATCATTCCTCCCGAATACTCTCCGGCGATCAGCATCACGGCCAACACCCCGACCGCCAATTGGGCGAGGTTGAAACCGGACAGAGGATCAGCGAGCGCGTCGAA
This sequence comes from Actinomycetota bacterium, assembly GCA_043747765.1. Classification (GTDB taxonomy): domain Bacteria; phylum Actinomycetota; class Acidimicrobiia; order Acidimicrobiales; family Ilumatobacteraceae; genus WLMZ01. The sequence continues at coordinate 15,607 of JAYTOM010000230.1, read as the reverse complement.
ATGGAGTTTCTCGCGCGGTCGCATGTTCGGCCAGTCGTTCGCTGTCGACCACGCGATCGCAATACCGATCCCGGGAACGGACACGATCGCCAACGCCATCGTCAACCACGACGAACGAAGCGTCCGAAACTTCAACCACTCCGATCGCGTCACCCGCCACGAAGTGACCCGAATCGCGCCGGCCTCGGCATCGCTCAACATCGGCGCAACCCGTCGAGGACTCGCCTCGATGACAGTCATATCGTCGCCACATCGGTCGGACGGTACTCGAGCGAGTCGTGGGTCAGTGTCATGAACGCTTCCTCCAATGATGCTTGGTGTTGCACGAGCTCATGCAACCTGATCCCGTTCGCAGCAGCAATGTCGCCGATCTCGTCGCTCGTCATCCCGATCACTTCGAATCGACCGGGCAACGACACCGTCACGTGGACAGTCGGCCCGACCAACAGCTCACGCAATCGCTCACCATCAGGTGTGCTCACATTGACCAGATCCGACGACGCCTCCCGGATGAAATCGGCGACCGTCACATCCGCGATCAGTCGACCGCGACCGATCACCAGCAGGTGTTGATCAGCTGTCAACGCCATCTCAGACATCAAATGCGACGAGACCAACACCGTTCGACCCTCGCTCGCCAAATCGCGCAACAGATGACGGATCCACAAAATGCCATCAGGATCCAGACCATTCACCGGTTCGTCGAGAATCAACGTCGCCGGATCACCCAACAACGCCGCCGCGATCCCGAGGCGCTGCCCCATCCCCAAGGAAAACCCGCCAACCCGCTTCGAAGCGACATCAGCCAGACCAACCAACCCCAACAACTCGTCGACTCGACGCGTCGAGATCCCACACGTCGCCGCGAGCACCAGCAGATGATTGCGCGCCGAACGACCGTTCTGGACAGCCTTGGCCTCGAGCAACGCACCCACCTCGTGCAACGGCGCCTTGTGATCCGTTTACGACCGGCCGTTCACACTCACCGCCCCGCTCGTCGGCGCATCGAGCCCGACGATCATCCGCATCGTCGTCGATTTCCCAGCCCCATTCGGGCCCAAGAACCCGGTCACGATCCCAGGCCTCACCGTGAACGAGAGATCATCCACAGCAACCTTGTCGCCATAACACTTCACCAGACCAACGGCTTCGATCACCCAGCACCTCGTCTCCAGAAACCCGCAACGTAACCGCGTGCTCGCGCGATCAGCGTTCGGTCTTATCCCACACTTACATTGCGCCCAATACCGGTTGTCGACCTCAACACCGAGCACCAGCAACGGACCAGTGCCATGCCAGATGGCCGCATCGAAAGGGGAACAACCAATCATGATCCTGCACACGAAGCCGCAGAATCGGCATCAGTCGCAGCAGCCGAAGCTGCAGGCAAAGGAGCCGGCGGCGATCATCATTCCAATACCGACCCGGCCCACGAGGCCAACGAGAGCGCTGCCAGAACCGCGCAAGAAGCAACCAGCGACGTCCACGCACAGAGTCGGGGCTCGAGGTGCTTCCCGCCACCCTCGAGCCCCTTCCCTCTCCCGCACTTCAACTGTAAACCGAACGCGACGCTTCGTGGTCAGACTTTGACGATCTCTTGAATGGCGAGTTCGCGCGTTGGAAGTGGTGGGGCCCCACGTGTCAGCGTGCCAGTGGGGTTCGGTGCGAGAGGACTACAGCGAGGACGGTTCGGCGTGGGAGTACTTTCCGCATGACCATGCCCGTAGCCGCGCGTTTCGGTGGGGTGAAGACGGGCTGGCAGGCGTCTGCGATCGATGGCAGCACTTGTGCTTCGCGATCGGTCTCTGGAACGAGCGCGACGAGATCCTGAAAGGAACGCCCTTTCGGGCTGACCAGCCACGAGGGCAATCACGGCGAGGATGTGAAGGAGGAGTGGTGGCACCTGGATTCCACTCCGACTCATTCATGGATGCAATGGCTGTACAAGCATCCCCAGGCTGCGTCCCCGTACCAGGAATCGCTCGACGAGAACGGCCGTCGCAGTCGAGCGGAGCCAGATCGTTGCAAACCCGCCGAGCGACACAGATCGCCATTGTCTCGGTCTTCTTGTTGATGACGTGGCACTACATCAAACAGGTCTACGGCGTCGCCCGAATCGGAGCGAGCTATCGCAAGATCGCGCTCACCGGGCGAGAGGTCCGCGTATTGCGCTACGGGCTGTACCCGCTCTGGTTGATCAGTGCAGGGCGGGTGCTGGCACGCGGCTCGGGGGCTCGGTACGCCGGATTCGACGTCGGGGTCGACCTGATACCGAACGGGGTCGACCTGATACCGAACGGGGTCTCCGCGACGGCTCGTGTCGTCGCGATCCTGTGTGCCGCCGCTATCGCTGTCGTCATCGCTCGCGCCAGCGCGCGATGCAAGGCTTTCCCTCCGTCGTTGGTCGTCGCCCCGTACCTGGCTGCGTTTTTGTGGCTGGCCGCGCCGACCAACTACTTCGGCGCGACAAGCGCGCTCGGCGCAGTGCATGCGATGCAGTACATGGCCTGCTGCCATCGAGCTGAAGTGGCGCTCGGGTTGGCGCCCCTGACGCGCCGAAGCGCGCTGCGATGGGCGGAGATCTTCGGTGGCGCTGCGTGCGGAGGTCTCATCATCAGCCTCTGGCTACCGCAACGGCTCGACACAACGGTGACTGCCGCGGGCGCGCCATTGTTGTTCACTGCCGTCTGTTTCGTGTTTGTCAACCTGCACCACTACCTCATCGACACTGTCATCTGGCGGTCGACCGGCGATCTCGTCAAAGCGATGAACCGTCGACCCAGCCCGAGCGCGTCATCCGGCGACCCCACGACGTGGAACTGGACGCGGAACAGAACCGTGTCATCGTCGATCGGCCCGGCATGCGCAGCGCGACGGCGAAGGCTCTCACGGTCGGCTTCTCCGGTCAGCACGAGGTCCTCGTCGCTGATCGAGGAGAACGGCAAGAACTCGATGTCGTCGCCCTCGATGATCACCGAACCGCTGCGATAGACGCCACCGACTTTGATCTTCGACCGTGACCAGAGACGGTACGGGACGGTAATCGTCCCGTTCGCTACGCGCTCGCGGAGGGCGGCACTGAACTGCATCCGACCAGTCTGCCCGACCTCGCTACGTCGCCCCGACGACCACCTGCTGCACGACCACGGCCATGTCGACCCTGCGATGATCGATGCCGTTGCGCTGACGGTACGTCACGGCCTGCTCGGTGAACAACGAGGCCCAGCACCGGCTGACATGCTCGAGGATCGCCGCCGACCCCACGACATTCAGGTACGTGTCTTGCTGCCCGGCAATTGAGGACGTCGGCAAGTCCTCTGCGGTCGCGCTGGACCGCACGGCACACGCGACAGACCCACTGAGCTGTGCGAGCGCACCGTCGATGTCCGCCGCCACATCATCGGCAACGGCGATCCCTTCGATGGCACGACGATCTCTGCACTGAGCGTACGGATCCCCTCCCGATCGTCCGAATTCAGGCGCGACAGCCGATCGAGCCGATCGTCGATCGATCACGCTTGCGCCATGATCCTGCGGAATGCGGCGGTCGTGACGCAGAAGCCAGCCAGCACATGGACGCCGTCGATCTGCGTCAGCTCACCCAGATGGGCGGCCTTCCCGCCGACCAGCGCAACCTGCGTTTGGTCGATTTCCTCGAGACCCAGCATGGAGCGGTCGGCAGCGTTTGATTACCCGGACCGCATGTGCTCCGGCTCCCGTGCGGGACCCTCCGTCGAATTCGAACCCATCTCCTTGCCTCCGATGCCGCGCCGTCAGCCAATCAGTCAGCCAGCCAGCCAGCCAGCGACAGCTGACGGCCGACATTGACAACACAAGAGGGGTCCTTGCGGCAAGCCCCCACCCCTGAGCGATCTTTGTGGTGGCGGGAGAGTTGACCTCCGAGCGTGACGAGGATCGAACCCACACGACCCACGATTCTGTGCGAGCAGTGCCGCCAACGCCGCATCGATCAGCTGAGCGTCGCTCGACCCCACGCGAGTCCTGCCTGGCATGATCGAGGAGATTTCGGTCCACCGTGGTGCTCAGTCGGGTTCGCGTGACTGCCATGATCATGCCCCTGGAACGCCACGGCAGCGACCGCCGTCGGCAACCCTCAGCGCCAACGCTGACAACGTTTGCGCTTGCGCGTGTATGGGGCGTGACCGACGCACTGGCTGTGGTCTGATTGAAGACGTTGCAGAGGCCGAGTGCGACCGCCAGCGAGTACGTTGACCCCGCTCCTTGGACTTCCACGTGGCGCGTCGACAGGTTCACCGAAGCTGACGCGGGTCCAGCCCATCCAGCCCACAGGATCAGGCCGTCTTCGCCGACGAGTTGGTGGCCGCACCCCGAGGCCGGCGAACCGGACCAGCCGCTATCGTCTCCACGTCGATCGCCGATCGCAGGGAGGTCAGGCCATGATGCTCACCGCTATCTCACAGCCACAGGGTCCAAGTGGCCGGCGGACATGAACCACGCCCAGAGCTACGTCGCCATCCGCTCGCGTCTCGTGGACGCCCTTGAGCAACTCTCACCCGAGCAACTGGCCGCTGTCGTGCCGGCATGTCCGGTGTGGTCGGTGCACGAGTTGCTCGTGCACGTTGCCTCGATGCCCATGGCCATCGTGTCCGGCGACGTTCCCGATGGCCCTGATCCCAACCCCTGGATCGAAGGTCTGATCGCCCGCCACCGATCGAAGTCCGTCACCGAGTTGGTCTCGTGGTGGCACAGCGACGAACCAGCGGTGCAGGGTCTGGCCGCACATGCCGGAGTTCTCGTCCTGGATCTGTTCGTGCACGAGAGCGATCTTCACGGGGCGATCGGCTCGATCGGCCATCGCCGAGCACCCGAACTGGCCGATCAATTGTCGATGAGCATTTCCACACTTGCCACCCAGATCAGTGCGACGAACCTCGCACCAGTGGCGATCGAGACCGAGCTCGGCCAGTTCGTCACGTCCGAGGGGACCCCTGGGTGGACGCTCTGCGTGTCAGCATGGGACGCGCACCGGATCTTGAACAGCCGCCGCACAGCTACCGAGATCCGAGCGGTCCCCGGCAGCGGCGATCCCGAGTCGTACCTTACCCTGATCGACGAGCACCTGCCGCTGCCCCATGCAAGTCTCGGCGAACCAGCGAACGACGACCCGGATGCCTGAATCACACTGACAGCGATGGCGGATCTCGGTCTGCAGATCACGCGCCGACCCGTAGGAAGGTCACCGGGCTGTCGATCGTGCGACAGTTTCGTGGGCTGATCGCAGTCGTGGACTCGCTGTAGCGTGCGCTCCTCCCAAGTAATGTCTCATGGCCTCTCCTTTACTCAGAGAGGTCTGAAGTGATGGATGATCGAGGGAACCCCGACCGTCGGGAACTCCAGGCGCCATGTCGGTGCCGCCAGCGAGATCCGCGTGCCGAAGACGTCAGTATGGCATTCAATACGAGAGTCTCGATTGGCGTCTCCCGCCCGACATTTCGATGTCGAACACCGCCCGCCGAAAAGACGCCGGCCAGTACGAGGCAGCGATGACCTCTCCCATCGCAGATCTGGATGTCCGACTCGACCAGGCGACAGCGAACGAGGCCGAAGAAGCAGGGACAGAGATCGTCCGGTTCGACGCCGAGTTCGGCGCTCGGATGGTCACGTTCTCGTCGATGCTGCTGCGCTCAGAGTCGACGGCGTCGAGCCGGATCGCGTAGTTGACCGCCACGGCCAAGGCAATCGCTCTTGCTGAGCTCGGAGATACAAGCAACAAGAACGCCGCGATGATCGTTGCCAACGTGAAGGCGATGAAGGCAGCCATCTCACTCGCAGATGACATCAGCGCCGAGAGCATCATTGCCATGCACACTGCGCTTCTCGAAGATGAACATCCGGAATGGGTTGCTCATTGGCGCGACGCGCCCAAGTGTGGGTCGGCGGCAACAAGTTCGGTCCGCACGGCGCAGCTTTCGTTCCACCACATCAGAACCGAGTACCGGCAGCGATCGACGACCTCGTCGGGTTCGCTCTGCGCACCGACGTCCCCCCTCGTCCAAGCTGCCCTGGCCCATGCGCAGTTCGAGACGATCCACCCGTTCCCGGATGGCAATGGCCGCACCGGACGCGCGTCGATCCACTCGATGCTCCGCCGCCGAGGAGTGACCCGGAACGTCACGGTCCCGATCTCGTCGGGGCTGCTCGTCGACACGAACGCCTACTTCGCACCGCTGAACGCATATCGCGACGGCGACCCGAACGAGATCGTCGAGCAGATGGCTGACGCCGCCTTCCTCTCGATCACCAACGCCCGAACCTTGTCCAGGAACAGCTCGGGATCTCGAAACCGGCCGCGCTCTGCGCGATCGACATGCTCGAAGCCGCCGAGGTCCTCGTCAAGCCCAAGGGAGCGGAGCGCAACCGCGCTTGGCTCGCTACCGACATCGAGGTCGCTCTCGACCGGTTCGCCGAACGCAGCGGACGTCGCATTCGCTCGACTTCATGATCGGGTGACGCTCGGAACGTTGCTGGAAGGCTCCGACAATCGAGATAGGGACACCCGTTGACGATCACGCCAGGTAATCGGTGCCACAAGTTGAGGTAGTGCCCACACTCGAGGAATGCCGTGATCTTCGATGGGGTGACGAGACGTTCAGTAACGAGGTGTCCAATGCTTGGGCGCCGCCGAGAAACCTGAGCCGTACTTGGGGGGTGCGACAACAGCGAGGAACGAAGGGGTCTGCCGGTCGATCAATGGTCCGTGGTGCGCGTCGCGTTGCGCAGCCAGCGTGACAGGCGCCGCGTCTCTACAATGTGGCGATGTCGTGGCGTACATCGTCGACAACGGGCACAATCGAATGGCGACGAAGAGAGACCCCGCATGCTCGTTGAGCTGACAGACCGCCATGACACCATCGTCGAACTCTGCCGTCATTTCGGAGTATTGAGCTTGTCCGTGTTCGGCTCTGCAGTTAGCGGAGCGTTCGACAGCGCGACGAGCGACATCGACTTCCTCGTCCAGCTTGAACCCCCTGCAGGCATGACCCGATTCGACGCCTTCTTCGGCCTCAAGAAGGCCCTGGAGGAAATGCTCGCACGGCCGGTCGACCTCGTCGATCCGTCAGCTCTCAAGAATCCGTACTTCGCCAAATCCGTCAAGGCATCTCGTCTCGAGCTGTATGCCGCCTGATCGCAAGACATATCTCTGGGCGCCATCGTGCCGCTTCGATGGTGCAGGAGTTCATCGACGGACGGGCCTGGGACGAATATGAATAGGACGCCATGTTGCGATCGTCAGTCGAAAGACAATTCGAGATCGTTGGCGAATCCCTCAACAAGCTGCGCCAAGCCGACCCCGTACTGGCTTCGAAGGTCCCCGACCTTGCTCGGCTCGTCGCATTCCGGAACGTGTTGATCCACGCGTACGCATCGATCGACGATCGTCTGGTCTGGGATGCCGCGAGCAACCGGACTCATCGGCTGGTCGTAAGCCTCAGCGAACTCCTCGCAGCGCTTTGACCGATGGTGCTGACCATCACTCGCGACCGACGTGACGGAGGCGTTTCCGACCGCCGTTGCCGAGATGCTCGCCGGCGAGACCCACGACCTCACAACCGAAGAATCCGCCAAGCTCATCGGCGTCTCTCGGCCAACCCTGATCCGGCTACTCGACACCGGAGCGATCCCGTATCGACGAACCAACGGCGACCACGGCCACCGAAGAATCTCACGACGCGCCGTGCTCGATCACCTTCGAGTCGATCTGGCACGTCGCCGACACGCACTCGACGAACTCGCCTCCGACGCCGAGGCGTTCGGCTTCTTCGATGAGTGACCCGCACACGACGACAGCGTCGACCTCTGCCACGTGAGCGATCTCGGCCCGTTCACCGGTGCACTACTGCTGCTCGACGCCAACGTCCTCTATCCGATCCGGGTCTGCTGCCCGACGAAACATCGTGGCGGACCGGCCCAACCTCACCCAACAACAGATCGACCGGCGATTCGAGAATGTTCGAATGGCCACGATGGCCACGACCAAGCAATCGGCGAACCAACAGCGTCGCCGAACTCGCAGCTGACATCAACACCTGGGTGAAGTCCAGAACGACGACCCGAGCCGTTCGTCTGGCACAATACAGCCGACCGAATTCTCGAACGACTCGCCGGCTACAGCACCGCGGCGCGATCAACCACCTCAATATGGACGGTGAAAGCTGCGTGTCTATACAGTCCGCCCATGACCTACTGCGCTGCTCGGGCTTCCATGTTCCCGCTCGTCGGTCAGCTTGGTCATCAGGCGGCGTCCTCGATGGATGCCCGAGAGATCGTCAACTTTCGGCCGGTCCACCTCGGCGGCAACGACAGGCAAGGCCCCGAGCGAGGATTTCGGCGAATCGTCCCACGGGTCCGCTGTGCCAGCAAACCGCGAAGGACGTCCAAGGCCGACCACGGAGCGGGGCCGTGGCTGACGCCGCCGGACCGATGTGATTATGCTCGCTGAGTCGTCAAGTCGATCCCACCGCTGGCACGCCCAGCCGACATGAACATAGGTGTAATGGACGAATTTGTGGTCGATACGGACGCCATGTTCCGTCTGGATGGCCAGGTTGCGATCGTGACCGGAGCTTCATCCGGGCTCGGCACGCGATTTGCGCGTGTACTCCACGCTGCGGGTGCATCTGTTGTAATCGCAGCTCGGCGCCCCGAAAGGCTTGCAGCACTGGCACACGAGCTGCCGCGAGCCGTACCGGTATCGGCTGATTTGTCACTCTCAGAGGATCGAGAGCGACTGGTTGCGGAAACGATCGACCGGTTCGGCACCGTGCATCTTCTCGTCAACAATGCCGGGATCGGAAGCAAGGTGTCGATCGAGGACGAAACGTTGGCCATGTTCCGTCACGCGATGGAGCTCAACGTCACTGCGGTGTGGCACCTCTGCAAGCTGGTGTCGTTGTCGATGGTCGCCCAGGGCTACGGCAGCATCGTCAACGTCGCATCGATGTTGGGACACGTCGGCGGAGCGCCTATGAAGCAGGCTCATTACTGTGCGTCCAAGGGAGCGGTGGTGAACATGACGCGAGAACTCGCATTGCAGCTCGCCAGGAAGGGTGTACGTGTCAACGCGCTTTCGCCCGGTTGGTTCGAGAGCGAGATGACCGCAGGAATGGAAAGCGACCCGAACGCTCAACGGTTCATCAAACAAAACTCCCCGATTCCTCGGATGGGATTCTCCCACGAGCTTGACGGTGCGCTCTTGCTGCTCGCCAGCAGGGCGAGCACGTTCATCACCGGTCATTCCCTGGTGGTCGACGGCGGATGGACGGCCCGTTGATCGAGAATGACGGTCTCCCATTGGGTGGCGATGTCCAACTGCTTCGCTTCGCCAACGCAGAGCCATCGACGTTGCTGATCGGCCGTGCGGAACTGCAGGATGCCACCTCCAACGAGGGCCGGTGGCACCGCCATGAGCACGCCGAGGATGTGGTCGACCCTGCCATCTGCTCGCCTCGCGCGAACGTGACGTGATCAAGGCCTGCTCCCCCAAGATGCTTGGGCATTGTTCCACCAAAGAATCCGAGCGCATGATCAGCGCACCCATTTTCTCGAGGATCCCGAGGGGGAAGGCTCCTCGCGGTCGTAGAGGGCTACACGCGGACCGAATCGCGAACTGCGAAGTCATGAGTGAGTTTGAGTAGATGCTTCTGAACTGCGATATCGACCATGATTGCTCCCTGCTGCATGTCAGCGGTGTCGGCTGCTGGCCCGATACGGGAGACGAGCTCCGGCGTCGAGTCGCACTGTCTCACCGTTGATGTAGTCGTTCTCGATCAAGTGCCCAACCAGGTGGGCGAACTCTTCTGGTGCGCCGCTTCGACGTGGCCAAACCACTGATTCGACAAGTCCGTCGCGGATGTCACTGCGCACGGTTGCGAACAGTGGAGTCTCCATCAAACCCGGGGCAATTGCGTCGACACGAATACCGAGCGGGGCAAGGTCCCTTGCCGCAGTGAAGGTCATCGCAACGACGGCGGCCTTGGATGCCGAATACGCCGCTTGCCCGACCTGGCCTTCGAAGGCGGCGATCGATGCGGTGTTGACGAACACCCCAGCGACCTCGTCAGCCTCTCGTGGCGCAGGAACGGAGGCGGCGGCCAAGCGCATGACGTCGAAGGTCCCGACGAGGTTGATATCGATGACCCTACGGAAGGCGTCGATATCGGCCGACACGACCGATCCATCGCCGGTGAGACTGGCGATACGTTCATTGCTACCGACTCCAGCGCAATTGACGACGATGCGCAGCTCGCCGAGCGAAGCCGCGCATTCGAGCGCTGCGCTGATATCGGCACTTGAAGTGACACTCCCCATGCAGTAGATGACGTCGGACGGAGTGGTTGCCGCATCGGGGGGGCGGAGATCGAGAACCACGACTTGGGCGCCATGAGCGACGAGGTGCAGGGCAGCAGCCGCACCCAGGCCGGAGGAGCCGCCAGTGACCAGGGCTACACATCCTCGAATTCGCATCAATCGGCCTTTCGTCCTGTAACCAAACGATGGGTAGACTACACGGCGATGATCTCTACGATCGACCGATGGCGATGACGACCCTGCCCGACCCACGACCCCGGGCTCAGGCCGGCGCCGACGGTGTTTTCCGTATCACCGGCTCGCTGTGCACAAGCTGTGGTCACCGGTTGCTCGTGCACCCCCCGCGGTGCAGCCGGTGCCTCAGCCCCGCCCTAGAGGTGAGCGAGTTCGGTCCGACCGGCACGTTGTGGTCATCGACGGTTGTGCGGATCGCGGTGCCGGGCCGGACCCCGCCGTACGCACTGGCCTACGTCGATTTGGACGACGGCCCGCGGATTTTGGCGGAGATCATCGGGGTAACCGAACGTGTAGCCATCGGCACTCGGGTCGCGCTGAGCTCACAGTCAGAGATCGGCGACTTGCGGGTCGAGGTGTTGTCGTGAGAGTTGCGATTCACGGAGTCGGTACCACATCGTTCGGGAAACAGCCCGAGACCCATCCTTCCGAACTCATTTGGCGGGCCACGGCTGAGGCTTTTGCAGATGCTGGCGTTGATCGAGTCGACGCAGTGTTCGTCGGCACCGTGTTCGGCGCCCCGGGAGTCGCCCAGCGAGCGTTGCATGCCATGGGCATATGGGGCGTGCCGATAATCACGGTCGAGAACGCGTGTGCCAGCGGAACCACGGCGTTGCACGAAGCGATCGTCGCTGTCGAAAGCGGTCGCTACGAGACCGTGCTCGCCGTCGGTGTCGAGAAGATGACCGATTCCTTTTCCGGCGCAATCCATCCGGAGCCAACCGACGCTGAAGGACGTGCTGGGCTAGCACTTCCCAGTCTGTACGCGATGGCGGCCTCCCGGTACCAGGCTCTGTATGGACTGACCGATGCCGAGCTGGCAATGGTTGCGGTCAAGAACCACGGTCACGCAACACAGAATCCGCGCGCTCATCACCGCACGCCGCACACGATCGAAGAGGTTCTCGCCTCTCGAATGATCGCCGACCCGTTGACACTCTTGCAGTGCTGCCCGATTGCCGACGGGGCTGCTGCGGCGGTCGTGGGTCGGCCAGGCTCGGGAGCGCACGTTGCCGTACGCGGCTCGGCCCTGCGCTCGGGTGCCCCATGGGATCACGACAGTCCCCACGTGTGGGGCTTCGACCTGATCGCAGCAACCGCCGCCGATGCCTATGCGATGGCGGCTGTGGGCCCCGGCGACCTCGACGTGATCGAGTGCCATGACGCGTTCACGATCGGTGAGATCGTGACAACCGAGGCGCTCGGTCTGGCGCGCCTCGGTGAAGGCGCCGCGTTGCTCCACTCCGGACACACCCGCCTCGGCGGCCCCCAGGTCGTGAATCCGTCGGGCGGTCTCCTCTCGAGGGGCCACCCGCTCGGAGCCACCGGTCTCGCCCAGTTGGCTGAGATCGTGTGGCAACTTCGCGGACAAGCCGGCGGGCGGCAGACCGCTGCTCCGCGTTGGGGTGCGATCGAGACGATGGGTGGCGGTGTCTCAGGTGTCGACGGCAATGCCTGCGTCGTGGTTCTGCTCGAGAACGTCGGGCATTGAAGGCCCCAACACAAGACTCTCACTAAACCAAACGATTGGTTGCCTACAGCGCTCAAGGGTTGATGTCGACCGGTGGCACCGGCGTGCCAAGAGCCGTACGGGTGATGAGACCGTTCAGGAACGTGGTGCAGATCTGTTCGGAGATCTTGCCTGCAGAAAGTGCCCCGTCCGGCCGGTACCAACGGGTCACCCAATTCAGCGCTCCAACGAGCGCGAAGGTCGCTGTACGCGCGTCAAGTTGGGTCGATAGGTCTCCGCGCGCGATGCCGTCTTCGATGATCGTGGTGATCAAGTCCACGTATTCACGATCACGCGCAGCCCATTCAACGGAGCGCTTGCGGCCGGCCACTTCCTGGAGATACACCGACGCGTACACGAAGGTTGTCTCAAGCACATGCCCATAGGCCTGAGCAACCAATCGAAGCTTTTCCGTGGCTGGCAGGTCGAGCGAGGCCACCATCCGTAGATCTGTGAGCAGATGCTCAGCGGGTTCTTGCACCACCGCCAGGAGTAGTTCCTCCTTGGAATCGATGTAGTGGTAGAGGCTGCCCTTCCACATGCCGACTTCCGACGCGATGTCCTCTAGTGATGCAGCGGCAAAGCCCTTTTCTTGGAAGATCTTCGCAGCGGCCTCGACAATGTCGTTCCACCTACTTGGTCGCGGCATGCCCCTCCTGCGTCTCGTTGTCGTCCGCTCTGTGTCTCGGGTTCAGGTGAGTCATCGAATTCAGCGATCAACGGACCGGGTCTGGTGGGGGCACATCATGTGTCTCTGCGCAGATTCGGTTCGTCGGCGGGCCGGAAAATGCCTCGTGCGGATGATCGTAGGGTCGAGACGACCCGGAACCACGCGACGATTGTGCATGCATCTGCGCAAACGCGGCGGATCCCCGCGGGCTGTCGACCGCGGGGATCTGTGTATAACGGCGACCGAATCCTTGTCAGCCCGAGAAAACATCCACGGGACCGGCGAAGTCGTATTTGAAGTGCGGCTCACCGGAAATTTTGCCATCAGCGTGCACGATGTGCGTCTCTTTCGAGGCGATGTCAATGAAGTCCTGGACGGTCAGGAGCCCGAGGACGTCGCTTTTCGGATCCGGCGCGACGTGATTCTGAAGCAGCACCTCGGAGTCGCTCTCGAAGATGCCGCGTGATTCGAATCCTTCAGGGCAGTCGCTGAACGGCGTGTGGAACGAACCGGCCGCCTCGTAGGAGAACATTCCGTCGTTGACCCGGTTCGTTCCCTCGCGATAGCCGAACCACCCCTTCGTCGTGTACGCCATTGCGCGGCAGATATGGAAGTGAGACGGGAAATCCGGTGCCCCCGGATCCATCTTGAACGCGAACGCGACAGTATGCGTTGGCTGGTGAATCGTCAGCGCTTTGAAGTACGAACCCTCCGCCACCTCCACCCAGGCCAGATCGTTCACCTGAATGTCGGCCGTGACCCGCTCGAGTTGTGCGAGACCTAGTGGCATTGTCAAAACCCCCTGTGACTTGAAACCTATGTGACTCTTACTGTAACCCAACGAACGTTCGGCGTCAAGCCCAACCAACGCCGTTCGCGGTAGGGCTACGAGCGGGCTCGGCCATCGGAGCACTGACCAAGATATGCAGTATTGAGGACAGATTGTGGCTTTCCAGATGGCCCACAACGTTCAGTAGGATACCAACCGATCGTTTGGGCAACGGGTTCCAGACGACGATTGGAGGGACTCATGAGACTCAAGGGCAAGGTTGCCATCGTCACCGGAGCCGCGCAAGGCATCGGCAAGGCTGCGGCGCTACGGTTCGCCCGCGAAGGAGCCTTGGTTGTGTGCGCCGACATCCAAGTCGAGGGCGAGCTCACTGCAAAGGAGATCGAATCACTGGGTGGCCGCGCCCACTTCTGCGAGATGGACACGACCAAAGCATCGCTTTGGGAGAGCACTGTTCAGACGACGATCGACACGTTCGGGCGTGTGGACTTGCTCGCAAACATCGCAGGAGTCGTGGCCCTTGACGGGCCAGACACCATCGTCGGGCTGACGGAAGAGCGCTGGGACCACGTGGTCGGCGTCGACCTGAAGGGCGTATGGATGGGGATGCGCGCGGTAATCCCGCACATGATCAGCGGGGGTGGTGGCCGGATCTGCAACGTCGCCTCGATGGCAGCGTTGCGCGGGCTGCCCAACCTTGCCGCGTATTCCGCGGCCAAGGGTGGCGTCGCCGCCCTGACTCGGCAAGCCGCGATCGAGTACGCCGCAGACAATGTGTTGGTCAACGCGGTTGCGCCGGGCACGATCGACACGCCGATCCTTGCCGGGGTGCAGCCGGCGGACCTCGCCGCGTTCGCGGCGTCGCACGCGGTGAACCGGCTCGGACGTCCAGAAGAGGTCGCGGCGATGATGGTTCACTTTTTCTCCGACGACGGCGACTTCCTGACCGGTCAGCTGTTCCCGGTGTGTGGGGGCTGGTCGATCAAATGATCGCAGCCAGGCGGACAGCCGGACCTCGGCTGCCCGTCGCCGGCGCTCAGTTGCCGGCAACTCGTCGGTCGTGACCGGTCCAGTACGGCTCGCGCAAGACCTTGCGCTGGAGCTTGCCGACCGGGCTCTTCGGCAGCGGTTCGTGACGGAACTCCACATGCGAAGGCTTCTTGTACGAGCCGAGGTGCTCGACGCACAGCGCAATCAGGTCGGCTTCGGTCACGCGAGCGTCAAGTCCTACTACGCACAACGCCATTGGCGCTTCGCCCCATCGCTCGTTCGGTACGGCGACGACCGCGACTTCGATGATTTCCGGGTGGCTCTGGATCACATTCTCGAGTTCGGCCGGCCAGATGTTGAAGCCGCCAGAGATGATCATGTCGTCTTTGCGGTCCAGCACGTACAGATAGCCGTTCTCGTCAAGGCGTCCGATGTCCCCGGTGAGCACGAAGCCGTCGGGTGTCAGCCGCTCCGCTGTGGCGTCATCGTTGTCCCAGAATCCCAGCATCTGTCCGTCGCAGCTGATCGCGATCTCGCCGTCCTCGCCGATTGGGAGTGTCACGGTGTGATCGTCGGGGTTGCGAATCTGCAGGTACGCGAACGGCAGTGCTCGACCTGCCGAACGGAGCGGATTCGACCCCTCGACCTTCGCGAACCATTCCTTCGGCCCCATCATGCATACCGGCAGTGCCTCAGTCTGCCCGTAACCTTGGTAAAGCACGTCGCCGAAGACTTCCCGTCCAAGCAAGGCCGTGTCGTCGTTGATCGGTGCCCCCCCAATTTGGATGACCTTCAGCTTCGACCAGTCTCGACGGCGCGCCGAGGGTTCGCGGGCGAGGCTGTTCAACATCGCTGGCACCAAGAACATGTAGCCGATGCCTCGATCTTCCATCAGGTCCAGCGTCTGTGCGGGGTCGAACCGATCGAGCAGGACGTTCGTGCAGCCCGAGAGCCACGTCGGAGTGTAGAGGTAGCCGGATCCGTGAGAGATCGGTCCGACGTGGAGGCACGACTCGCCAGCCTGCATCGGGGGAAAGTTGTAGAACCAGTCGCGACCAGCGGC
>JAYTOM010000229.1:0-13441 GCA_043747765.1 Actinomycetota bacterium | reverse complement strand
AGGAGCCGAGCCAGCGAACGAGTAGGTCGGGCTGCACCAGGTACGCAAACACCTCCTGCGGACTGGCCTCGATGGTCGTGGTCACCACCAGGTGGGGGGTCTCCTCTTCGACGATGTGCTTGAGACGTTCGAGGCGTCGGGCCACAGATCCTCCAGCAGGGCCCGCACCGGACCGAGAGCGTCGCGTTGCAGCAGGTACAGCCGACGCGTTCCCTCCCGGCGCTCCGCGATCAGGCCGGCACGATGCAGAACCTGTAGGTCGAGCTACCCTTAGTCTCGGCGGCCAGCGTGAGCGCCGCCGCTGTACTCGTGGTGGGGTCTTGCACAGTGCGTCCCGTTGCCAGGCGGGTCGGTGCCAGTTGAGGACGTCGTCGAGGTCGAACTGGCGAAGACCCAACACGACGCCCATGACAACCCGGTGGCTATGGGCTCACGCCATGTCTGATTGAACGCACGATGGTGTAGTTCCATTCGCCGTGGAAGTCGTGGGGTGCGAGTGGGACCGCGGCGAGTTCGGTGTCGGTGATTCGGATGCCTTTGGCGTACCACTCGGGGTCGTGGGCGGCTTGCACGGTGAGACCGGTGCTGGTTGTTGTGGCGGAGATCAGTTCGATGATGGTGCGCAGGCTGGTGAGTGGGCGGCCGCGCCAGTTCATCGTGATGAAGCTGAACATGCGGTGCTCGATCCGGTTCCATTTCGAGGTGCCGGGCGGATAGTGACAGACCGTGATCCGCAGTCCTGTCTCGGTGGCGAGGCGGGCGAGGTGCACTTTCCAGGCGCGCAACCGGTAGCCGTTCGAGCCGCCGGCGTCGGCGGTGATCAGCAGGCGGTCCGCGTTCGGGAACCGGGTGCGGCCCATCTGGTTCCACCACCGTCGGATCGACTCGACCGCGAACTCGGCGGTGTCAGCGACATCGCCGACTGAGACCCAGCCTTCGTTGTTCGCAACGTCGTAGATCCCGTACGGGATCGCCTTCGCGAACTCGCCGAGGGAACGGTCGGCGAAGTCGTGGACCTGGACCCGTTCCGGTTCACCCTCAGGGGGCCATTCGTTGCCGCCGTTGGCGTAATCGCCGATCAACTCCTTGTTCTTCGTGTCGACACTGATCGCCGGCTGGTCATCATCGATGAAGCTCGCGGCGATGTCGTTCAAATAGCGGCACTGGGCATCACGATGCGGGTGTTGACGGCCCTCGGCGACCTTCGCGTTGGCCTGCAACGAATACCCGAGCTGATGCAACAGCCGAAGCACCGTGCGCGATGACACGTCATACCCGCGGGCGACCAACTCGCCGGCCAGATGCGTCGACGACTTCGATGTCCACCGCAACAACGACATCGGGTTTCCACGCGTCTCGGGGTGGACCAGCTCATCAAGCGCCGCGAGCAGACCGGGTTGCTTGTCGACCAACGGCTTGTCCCCGCCGCCAACAGCCCGCAGACGATCCGATGGTTCAATCCCGGCGGCCACTTCAGACTCGGCCTTGATCACCGTGTTCCGCGACATGCCCGACGCTGTCGCGACCGCAGTCTTTCCGCCGTGTCCCAACATCTCTGACGCCGCACCCGCAGCCACCCGCCGCTGCAACTCATTCATGTGCGGCAACACCACTGCGAAGAATCGCGCGAGTCCCTCAGCCGTCACCTCCACCGCAACAGACTACAGCGCGCGTACTATCCTGTCGTGGATTCTATCTCAAACTGTCGGTCAATCGTTCTCTTGGCGAGACCGAATCGCTGCGAATATGAGAGGCGAAACTGCCCTCTCTGTCGGATTGGCTGTGAGAGATCGAGGACTTCCCGGGAGGTGTGCATGACAAGGCCCATTTCGGTCGCCTTTGCCGCGTGAAACGTCGAACGCTTCGCAACATCATCGCCTCGACTCGTTTCGTTTGACCGGCCGGTTGATTGTCTCGGCGATCACCTGAGCTATGGAAGTTCGGTCATCGCGTAAGCCCTCCATGGCTTCTCGGAGCATTGTCTCGTTGAAGAACCCTTGGTTGAGGCCCCATGCAATGTCGTGAATCAGAAGCCGTCCCGTGGGAACGCACCGCAGTTCGACGCCGGCACAGAAGACTGGAACGGCAACGGAGTGCACGTGTCCGATGTTGTGGGTGAAGATGTGCGCACCGCAGCCTCGGAGAAGTTGAACGCAGTGAGGCCACGACCTCGCAGCCGACACCGAAGCCCTCGCCCGCGCCGAGGGACAGAGCCTCAACGAGACCGTCAAGATCGCCCTACGAGAAGCTGTCGAGCGTCGACAGAAGGACCCCGCGTTCCGCCGCCGCTTGCACCAGATCATCGACGAGGATCGAGAGCTGCTCGAGCGCCTCGCCAAGTGAACGTCGAGTACCTGTACCTCGCCGACCACCTCGCGATCGCACAAGCGGTCACCGGACTCGACCTCCAGACGGTGATCAACATCACCAACGCCGACCTCGCCGACTCGCCACTCCACGCGCCGGCCGCCGGGTTCGGCGACGACGACTTCTACCCCGACTTCATCGACAAAGCAGCCGTGCTCCTCGTACGGCTCACCCGAAATTACCCCCTGCCGGACGGCAACAAGCGCGCCGCCTGGGTGTCGTTCCGTGTCTTCGTCGACATCAACAACTGGCGACGGGACCCGAAACCCACGATCGACGACGCCGAGACCGCTGTCCTCGCAGTCGCATCAGGCGAGTGGGACGAAACATCCACCGCCAGCTGGCTGCACACGTAACTCCGCCGGCCCGCCGAAGAAGGCTGAGCGCCAATCTGCCGTTCGGTACGTCGTTGTGTGTCGACGATCGTGGTTGCATCTTGAGAGACGAGCGGACAATGTGCGCTTCCGGGATCCGATGCACAGTTGGCGTCGTCCAACGACTCATGAGGCCTCGCGCCCGCCTGGTACCGCTCATTCTCCTTGGGGTCATCGGTGCCTCATGTTCAAGTGCAGCACCGAGGGTCGAGCGTGATGCGGTCCTCGCGCCGACGGAGACGACCAGCCCCACCCTGCTCGCTGCTCCGTCGAGTTCACCTGCGGTCACCTCCGCCGACGACCAAGCGCACCGTCGTCGTTGCCGCGACCGATGACGGCTTCGACACGCGGACCACCTCTACGACGCTTCCCGTCGATGGTTTGTAGACCTTTCACACTCGTGTCCCGGGCACCTCCGAGCTCACATTCGCCATCGATGCGACACCAACGGCAGTGTGCCCGGGCGGAATCGTCCACGTGACGGTCAATGTCCCCAAACCGACCGACCACTCCCTTCAGGAGACTCCGGTGTTGGTGATCACGGACGTGTACCCGCACGTCGTGATCGCGACGCTGGACGGGGTGAGAGTCCCAGCTGGTGGTGCGGAATCAGTTCGGAGTGCTGTCACGATGTCCTTGTTGCCCGCGGGCGAACACAACATGTTCGTCCTGAGCTCAACGTCCACAGACGGCGTCATCATCACGATCAAGGAACCAACGCGCTAACGAACCGAACTGCCGATCGGTGCTTGCCAAAGCACGTCGGTGCGGGCAGTCTGGGTGGGTGCCTTGTGGGACCTAGTTGGCAGCAGTCATGCTCAGTTTGGGTATGTCGGCGTGCAGTCAGAACACCACAGCGACGTCGTTGTCGTCGCCGTCAATCGTCGAGTCGTCCACCTTGACAACCGCTCAAACTGTCGTGGCCCCCACCAATCCGGCGAGCATTCGGCTGATAGCTACCGTCAACGCGGCCACGTTCACGCACGAGAGTGAATGTGAGCACGCCGCGTTCTGGGAGACGAACGAGTCCCAGACGATTGCGCTATGGCTGTTCTTGCCATTGGGTGATGAGCGACGGGGCCTTCCCACATCTCGCGGGCGAGGTTCAGGCTGTAGGTCTTGCCGCTGCCGGCTGCGGCGATGAGCGAGTCGACGAGCCGCTCGCCGGTGAGGAGGCGGTGCACGGCGGCGCGCTGCTCGTTGGATGGTCCGGGCTTGGCGGCGAGCACGAGCTTCGTGACCGAGGGCAGGAGATGCGGGCGAGGTGTCGTGCTGCGCCGAAGCGCGAGGTCGATGATCCGTTGTTCCAACGCCACGAGCTTGCGGGTCGAGTAGCGGCGAGTGACCGTGCCGATCCGTCGGCCGGAACGCAGTTCGACGTCCTCGCTGCCATTCGTGTCGACGCCGAGGTCGACCGCTTCCGGGTCGTCGAGAAGCCGAGAAGTGACCCGCTCGACCTCGTCGATCGTTGCTCCGTCGGTGGCCCGCTCGGCCAGGTCGCGACTTGGCGCGGCCCGCGAGGACCTTCGCGACGCACAAGTCCTCGGGATGCAGGCACAGGCCCACTGCGCCGCTCTCGGGGTCCTCGATCCGAACAAGGCGCTCGTCCCAGCAAGTTGGAAGGCTGGCCGTCCAGGGCGACACGCCGTCAGCGTAGATGCCGTACTTGTCGGAGAAGTGGCTGGCTTCGCCGAGCAGACCGTCGACCTTGTCGGCCTTCGCTTCGTCGTTGTCGTCGAAGGCAAGGATGTCTGCTTCGGCCGACATCGTTGCGTCGTTGGGAAGCATGAACTCGTGGAACGAGGCGAGGATCGACTGGCTGCCGATGATCACCACTGTGTCCTCGCCAAGCATCGCGGCGGCGGCGCGGATGATCCGATGCAGTCCCTCCCTGTTCATCGAGATCCGGCTCTCCGCAGCTTCGATCGACGAGTCACTTCGTCTCGCTCGTTGTCGTTCAGCAGCGTGGTGAACGGCGACATCTTGAGCAGCTCGACGTCGTCCTCGTCGGTCGACAGCAACAACCGGACGATGTCGGATCGAGGTCCATCGAGCAGACGCTGCCACGTCTCGATATACGTCGAGCTTCGCTTGCTCAGCGACTGTTCGAGAACTTGCAACCGACCGCGTCCGAACTCCAGGACACGGTCAGGATCGTCGAGGAACTTCTCCAGCACGAAGCGGTGGATCTCGATGGTCTTGGACACCGACCGGTCATCTTGCCGGGACGGCTTAGGCACCACCTCCACCGTCTCCGAGCCGACCGAGAGGATGCGTTCCAGCGTCTCGATGCTCGGGCTGCGGCGGCCGTGCTCGTACATCGACAGCACTGGTTGCGGAATGCCCGTCAGCCTGCTGAGGGTCGTCTGAGAGAGGCCGTGCCGGCCCCTGAACTCCTTGACTACCTCCGATGTATTCATACCCGGACACTATATCGCAGTAGATATAGTTCGACGAGCGCTTTGACTGGCCCGCCGCTACATGGTCTGCGAAGCAGGGTCGAGCATCGATGCGGCTTTCTCGGCAGTCGCCCTTGGCCGTTCGCCGAGTGACCGCACGTAGCCGGCTGTCGTCGTCTCGGACGCGTGGCCGACGTACCTGGCGATGTCGCTGAGGTCGAGGCCGGCTTCCGCGTAGAGGACTGTCACCGCAGTACGACGCCCGGTGTGCGTCGACAGCCCAACCGGGTCGATGCCCGAGCGTTCCGCTGCGTGAGTCACCGCCTTCGCAACCGCCTGACGATTCACCAACCCGCCCGTCGTGTTCGTGAACACAGGCATCACAGCGCGCCCCTCGTACAGGTGCGACCGCCACTGCTCACCGACGGCGAGGCGTTCCATCGCTTGCGCCTTTCGCCGTCTCCGTAGTTGGTCGACAACTCCAGCGGACAGATGATGCGTGCCAGCCGCTCCAGCGTTCTTCGTCTGGCCCAGCACCATGCCCTCGCCATCCACATAGACGGCGGCGCGCCGCACAACCGCCACGCTCGCGTCGAGGTCGAGGTCTTCCCACGCCAGACCCAACGCTTCTGACACGCGCCACCCCTGCACGAACAGCAACGCCACGGCCGCGCCAAGCCGGTCAACAGACGCGGTCTCCACCAATCGACGCGCCTCTTCTGACGTCAGCGCC
Source organism: Actinomycetota bacterium (assembly GCA_043747765.1). Classification (GTDB taxonomy): domain Bacteria; phylum Actinomycetota; class Acidimicrobiia; order Acidimicrobiales; family Ilumatobacteraceae; genus WLMZ01. The sequence goes on along the minus strand of JAYTOM010000229.1, from coordinate 7,568 downwards.
CGCGCCGACTTGTGCGTGACCTTCGGCGCAGCCACGCGATCGACTGGGTTCGATGCGATCAGCTCGTGGATCACGGCCTGCTCGAGCACTTGGTGGAGCGTCACCCGAACGTCGGCCACGGTTCCCGATGCGAGCCCCGACTTCAGCAGGTCTGACTGCCAGCGAGCTACACGCTCGGGCTTCACCGCCCGGACCGGCATGACGCCGAGGGTGTCGGTGATCCGTTGGACGCGATCGCGATATGTGCCGAACGTCGACGGGCGCACGCGATGACGGGCGACCACATCGAGCCACCACGCAGCCAGCGATCGCTTCCTCACGGGTCTTGCCGCGAACCCGCCGCGGCCGAGCCTCACCGGGCACCGAGTACGTCGCCCGCCACGCACCGTCCGAGTCGCGGTAGATCGAGCCCTCGCCGTTCGACGCCTTGCCGTGCACGTGGAGCGCGCCGTCGCGGCCGACGCTGCGCTTGCCAATGCTCGTACGAGCCATGGTTCGAATGCCTCCAAAACCGGGAGTAACGCCGGGAGTAACGCACCCCAAAACGGGAGTAACCGGGAGTAACCCTGGGAGTAACACTCTACGACGCCCATGGACGTCAGCGCAATGAATGACCTGCTCAGAGCACCTAAGTTTGTACGTCGGTGAACTTCAGCGGATGTCCAGAAACGTCCTTGGCGGAACGAGTGCAGTTCGGGTGCATGGAACGAGTGGGGTCCGGCGAGGAGAGCGAGTGCGTCCGGGTGTAGAGCGATACGGTTCGGGGAATGCCTTCGGCAGCAAACCCCTCCCCGTACCGGGGCCAGAGAACGAGGTGACCATGACGGTCAGAAGCTTCAGCGCGAGCCGAGTGCTCCCCACCCAGCCGTACAACTCGCTGCAGGAGTACATCAACACCGGTGGGGGCGATGGCCTCCGCGACACGCGCGCTGTCGCGGCGTCGGTGATCATCGAGGAACTGGAAGCCTCGGGACTACGCGGGCGCGGTGGAGCGGGATTCCCGACAGGAACGAAGTGGCGGACCGTCGCCGCTTTCGAATCGAACATTCTCAGCACCACTGTGGTCGTCAACGCTGCCGAGGGTGAGCCCGGCACGTTCAAGGACCGGTCGATCCTGCGTACGAATCCCTACGCCGTCATCGAGGGCGCATTGATTGCGGCCCAGGTCGTCGGTGCACGTCAGATCATCATCGCCACGAAGACCCGATTCAGCGACATTGTCACTCGCCTACGTGGGGCAATCGCCGAAGTCGAGGCAGCGGGATGGCACGAGGATGTCTCGATCACGATCTTCGAAGGGCCCGCCGAGTACCTGTACGGCGAAGAGACTGCTCTGATCGAGGCGTTGGACGGACGAGCGCCGTTGCCTCGCATCGCACCGCCGTGGAGGCGGGGCATCGTCGAGATCGTCGAGCATGACAGCGATGTGACATCCGGCAGTGGCCTCTCGGCTGACGTCGAGATGGCGACGGCCTCATCGGACAACGCAGTCCCTCCCGTCCTGGTCGACAACGTCGAGACGCTCGCCAATGTTCCGGCGATCATCGCCAAGGGTGCGGTGTGGTTCCGTGAGGTAGGTACGCAGGAATCAGCGGGAACGATCGTGTGCACCATCACCGGTGCCGTTCAGTGGCCAGGCGTCGTCGAAGTTCCGATGGGGACCTCGTTGCGGACGGTGCTCGACGAGGTCAGCGGCGGACCACACCCGGGCCGCACGATCGCATGTGTCCTGATGGGCGTGTCCAACGCGGTACTCACTCCCGACGAACTCGACCTGCCGATCACGTACGAGGCAATGCGCGAACGTGGGAGCGGTCTCGGATCGGCCAGTTTCATCGTGATCGACGACAGCACCCATCCCGTGGCATTGGCCGCAGGTGCGTCACGGTTTCTCGCGGTGGAATCATGCGGACAGTGCACGCCCTGCAAGACCGATGGGCTGCAGATCTCACATCTCCTCACCAAGATTGCATCAGGCGATGGAACGGTGCAGGACAAGGCCCTGATCGACAAGCGTCTGGGGACCATCAGCGATGGGGCGCGTTGCAGCCTGGCAACCCAACATCAAGTGGTGATCGGGAGCATTCTCGATGCGTTCGCGGATGACGTCACGGCGCAGTTGGGCACAGAGCGTTCTGTCGGGCACTACCTCATTGCGGAATTGAACAGCATCGACAACAACACAGTCACGATCGACGATACGTTCGTCGACAAGCAGCCCGATTGGACGTACGGCACCACCGACTCCGGTCAGGTTCCGGCGGAGCGGCTCGGCGAACACCGCCGCTGAGCGAACTACCGGTTCGCGTCGAGGTTCGAGGCGGCCAGGAATTGTGGCATCTCGTGTGCACGCATCGGCGGCGAGAAGAGGAACCCCTGTGCCAGCCGGCATCCCATCTGGGTCAACAGTGTCACTTGTTCACGGGTGTCGACGCCTTCGGCGATCACCTGTAGACCCAGTGCTTCGGTGAGTGAAACCACAGCTGCCACGATGGCGTGACGGGTCGGGTCACCACTCATGCCGCCGACGAACGACTGATCGATCTTGACCGTGTGCACGTTGGCCTGGTGCAGGTACGAGAGTGACGAGAAGCCAGTTCCGAAGTCGTCGAGTGCGAGCGGCACACCGATTGCGTCGATTGCCTTGAGGACATCGGTGGCTTCGAGGCCAGCCCCGATGAACACCGATTCGGTGAGCTCCATCAACAGCCCGGTCGGCTCGATTCTGTGCTTGGTCAGCAACCGCTCGACATTGCCGGCGAAGTGACCGTGGAGCTGTGCGCCGGAAACGTTGACCGTCATCGCGAAGTTCCGACCGACGACGCCTTCGGTTCTCCACCGTGCCAATTGACCGAGAGCCTGATCCATCACCCAGACACCGATCTCGTCGATGATGCCGCCCTCTTCGGCGAGGGGGATGAACTCGCCTGGCGAGACGATGCCGAGGGTCGGGTGATTCCAACGCAAGAGCGCCTCAGCTGCATGAACGCGACGAGTCGTGACATCCACGATCGGCTGATAGACCATCGAGAAGTCCATCGTCGTGACGGCCTCGAAAAGCGCCTGCTCCACGATCATCCGTCGACTGATGCCAGCGCGCTGGTCTTCGTCGTAGATGCTGATGCCACTGCGGCCGGCGGCCTTTGCCTTGTACATCGCCGCGTCCGCATTGCGGAGAAGGGCAGTTGGTTGGTCGTCGTCAGTCGCGACAGCAACACCGATGCATGCGCTGGCCCGGAACTGGCCACGCTCGAGACGAACGGGTTTGGCCCATGATTTGGCCAGAGCGGTTGCCAGTGCGTACGGGTGCATCACGCTGTCCGGGTCCTCGACGAGAACGGCGAACTCATCACCCCCGAGGCGTGCAATCGTTGAGCGCGCCGGGACATTCGAGATGAACCGCTCGGAGAGACACTTCAGCAACTGGTCTCCGGCGAAGTGACCCTGCGTGTCGTTGAGCGTCTTCAACCGGTCGAGGTCGACGATCATCATGAAGACCTGGCCGTCGGTCGTTCGTCGGCGGTGCAGCGCCTCCGACATCCGTTGAGCGAGCAGGGCTCGGTTGGCCAGTCCGGTGAGAGGGTCGTGCGTCGCTGCGTGGCTCATCTCTCGGTCACGATTCCGCACGCTGGTCGCGGCAGCGGCGACGAGTACGGTGACAGCGACGAGCACGCCGACGGTCATCACCCAGATGCGTGCCGCCTCGGCGAACGGGGCACGGTGAACGGCGAGCCCGATTGCCAAGAGGGCTGCAACGAATGCGGCATGTCCGGCAGCGGCACGAGGTCGGAAGTAGAAGGCGGCGATCGGTGTCGCCCAGATGTAGAACAATCGAGCGTCGTTCCCGGCGTCGGGTACAGCGACGTATGCAACTGTGATGACCACCTGCAGCGCCGCGAGCACGGCATGGAAGTCGGTCTCGGCGATGTCGTCGGTCGCTCCGGACAGCAAGATCAGACCGCCGACCAAGGCCAGACCAGCCATCGCGAGAACGAATTTGTCACCCGTGACATCGGAATGGGGGATCACGGTCCACAGCCCTGCCACCGCAGCACCGACGATGTAGACAGTGCCGATCCAACGTGCCATCTGCAGCGAGTCCGGATGAAGTGGTCCGGTCTTGCGTTTCGACTTCGCGTTCTTCAGGGTTGTTGATGTCTTCGCTGTGCCAGCAGGCTTCGCTGAATTCGGTTGGGTGGTCTCGCCTGTTGTGTTGACTGTGCCTGCAATCTTGGAGTTGGTGGCAGATTTTCGCAGTTGCGTTGGTAAGGTCATGGGCTCTCGATCTCGTCCATTGCCCTGCTGTCCCGAAAGGTTCCAACTGGTGCATCGGCAGCCGGACCGACAACTCAAACGAACTTGACAGAAGATTCCGAAGCCGCACGGTGCGTGAGATCGGTGGCTCGAGTACGAGCGCAGGCTGTCGCTGCCGACCTCGGACATGGTGATCGTCGCCGCCCATCAGGACATATACGTCGGCCGGATGGTGAACGGATTGACCGGGCCGACGTCCGAGCTGTTGCAGACCCATCTCGTGCTGACCGAGATGGCGGGTCGTTGCCGTTCGGGTCGGACAACTCTCTGGTCACGGCCGGCGAGGTCGTCAGGAGGATCTCGGCTGAGCGCCCTCGCCGCGACGTCGCCGAATGCACGCGCAGATGTCGACGTGGCGCCAGACACGATCGGTGGCAGTTCGGCGACCAGGATTCGCCTCGGTGACCCGAAGACCACCTATCAGAACCAGCATCGCTACGTTCTGACCTACGTACTCCCGAATGCTCGGCTGACATCCCATCGGTTGCAGGTGAACATCATCGGTTCCGGAGAAGAGTTCGAGACCGGCCGCCTTCGACGTGATCATCTCGGGCCGTGTCCTCACCGGCGCACAATGGCTTGTCGGCGCGCAAGGCGCGACCGGCGGTTGCTCGCTGGCACCGGACAGCGCCGACTACCGGGTCACGTTCTCACCGCTCCACAAGGGCGACGGCGTGACCATTGATGCGATGATCGCTGCCTACAGCACGCCGGTGTTGCCGGCAGCGCCTTCGCTGCCGACGTATCGACCCGACCACCGTCGACAGATCGCGCTGGCGATGGTTCCGTGAGCGAATCGGTGACGACACCGTCGCCGCATGTATCTCCTCGCTCGCGGCGAGTGAGGCAATCACGTTCCGTCAGGCTGGGCGACCGTTGATCATCGGAATCGGCCGGCGGCGCGGCGAGCTGGATCCTTCCGATTCGGCCATTGTCGATCAGTTCATGCGCGGTCGTCCCGAGCTGAAACTCGGCACGTACGACCCGTCGTTCGCCGCAGCTTGGAATGCCGTCAAGACCCGCCAGGCAAAGCCATCACCGCGAGCGGATGGTGGAAGCGAAGGGCAGCCTCTGGCATCATCCAATCGCTCCCGGTGGCAATCGCCTTCGGTGTGATGGTTCCTGCGCTTGCCGCCTACGGCCGCGACGCGACGTTGCTGCAGGTGCGCAGCGCCACCGGCTCATCACCCGCGTTGCTGACAGAGTCGTTCCGGCGTTTCCTGGCGGCAGCAGCAGGTCGTGGTAGTCACGATGATTCGTCGCGCCACGGAATAGCGTGCTTATGTGGAAACGAGCGCACCCCAGTCCGAATCGCCGAACGACATGACGAGCGGCTTCGATGGACTCGGACTCCGTCCAGAATTGCTCACAGCGTTGGCCGGGCTCGGCTACGAAGAGCCGACACCGATTCAACGGGAGACGATTCCACTCCTGCTCGAAGGTCGCGACCTGATCGGGCAAGCAGCGACCGGTACCGGCAAGACGGCTGCCTTCGCGCTGCCAATTCTGCAGCGGCTGCCGCCTCGAGGGTCCAAGGTCGTCCCAGTGGCGTTGGTGTTGGTACCGACCCGGGAGTTGGCAGTTCAGGTGTCGGAGGCGTTGTACAGGTACGGACGCGATCTCGACGCGCGTGTTGTGCCGATCTACGGCGGCCAGCCGATTTTCCGTCAGTTGCAGGCACTCTCTAACGGTGTGCATGTCGTCGTCGCGACGCCCGGTCGCGCACTCGACCACATTTCGCGCAACACACTCCCGCTCGACGATGTCCAGATCGTCGTTCTCGACGAGGCCGATGAGATGCTCGACATGGGGTTCGCGGAGGACATCGAGGCGATTTTGAAGGCGACGCCGAAGGCGCGTCAGACCGTGCTTTTCTCGGCGACACTGCCACCGCGCATCAATGCCATTGCCAAACGTCACCTCACCGACCCGGTCAAGATCCAGATCGGCCTCGGCGACACCAAGCCTGGTAAGGCCCTGGTTCGGCAGAGCGTGTACGTGGTGCAGCGCAACCACAAGGCCGCCGCGCTCGGACGAATCCTCGATGTCGAGGCGCCGACGGCGGCCATCGTCTTCTGCCGCACACGAACCGAAGTCGATCAACTGACCGAGACCTTGAACGGCCGGGGCTACCGCGCCGAGGCGCTGCACGGCGGTCTCAGCCAGGAATCGCGCGATCGAGTGATGAACCGCCTGCGCGCGAGCACCACCGAGCTGCTCGTGGCCACCGATGTCGCGGCCCGCGGACTCGACATCGATCAGCTCACCCACGTCGTCAACTACGACGTGCCGTCGGCTCCGGAGTCCTACGTCCACCGCATCGGGCGAGTGGGTCGGGCCGGGCGTCAGGGGGTCGCCATCACACTCGCGGAACCACGCGAGCAGCGACTTCTGGCGAACATCGAGCGCCTGACCAAGCAGAAGATCGCGGTCGAGAAGGTTCCGTCTGTTGCCGACCTTCGTGCCCGTCAGATCGAGATCACACTCGGAACGTTGCGTCAGGCGCTCGAGGCCGACGATCTCGACCGGTACGACGACGTGGTCGACACCCTCGTTCAGCAGTTCGACATCCGCCAGGTTGCACTGGCGGCCGTGAAGCTCGCGCACGAAGCCGGTGGCGCAGTGGTCGACGAGAAGGAGATCCCCGATGCGATGCCGCGACGGGACCGGGACACGGATCGAAACGATCGGCAGGACCGCGGCAAGGGTGCAAAGTCGCAGACCCCCGGTCGGGATCGCGGCGCACAGGGTGCGCAGAGCCGGGGCCGCGAGAACGGCGAGACCGCACGAGTCTTCGTCGGTCTCGGGCGCAAGGACGGGATTCGCGCAGGAGACCTCGTCGGTGCAATTGCCAACGAGACCAATCTCAGCGGACGAGAGATCGGTCCGATCAAGTTGGCCGAGCACTTTTCGATCGTCGGTGTGCCCGAATGGTCGACGGACGACGTGATCAGTGCGTTGAAGGCCACGACACTCAAGGGCAAACGGGCGACCGTTCGTCGATACACGGATTGAATCACCGCCCTCCCCAGCGAACGCACGAGTACCGCGCGTGGGGTGATGCCAACCGAGAGTGAGGATTGGATAAGGTTCCGCCGATGAATTTTCGGTGGGGAATGTCGCGCCTGCTGTTGGTGGCGCTGGGGGCAGGTGTTGCCGTCGTGCCCGGAGCCGTCACGTCCGGCAATCGGGTCTCGGCTGCGAACGACATGACCCCGTGGGCATCGCCGTCGATGCCGCCGCTCTGCACGGCC
>JAYTOM010000228.1:0-1745 GCA_043747765.1 Actinomycetota bacterium | reverse complement strand
AGCCCCGGTCGACTGACGAGCAGTCGGGTCGGCGTCGATCCGCTGACCACCATGCCCCACGCCTCGGGCCTCCCCGTCACGATCACCCGCGCATAGTTTCCCGTGCGTTTTCGTCCCCTATAGCGCGCTTTCGACCACGGAGAACCTGAGGTGGTCGAGGAATCGCAGCGCAGCTTGTGATGATTCGGTGCGCCAGAGCGCGACGACATCGACCGGACTGATGCCATTGCTCTGTTCGGCGAGAGCATCGGCGATCGCGCTGATCTGCACGCGCTGCTCGACGAGCATCGAAGAAATGTCCACATTGCACTGTTCGGCGAGAACCAGCTTCAACAACAACTCGCTGCGCAGATCGCGAAGATGTGAGACGGGTGTCCCGAGCCACTTGCGTAACGCTGCGCGACCACTTCTGGTGGCGGCCAGAATCGTGCGATTTCCACCTGCGAGTCCCGGCTCCTCGCCGACAGTACGAACGAATCCCTGCGCCGACAGCTGGTCGAGCGATCTGTAGGTGAGCGGCCGGGAGAGCGACCACACCCGGCCGATGTCACTGCCGGGTTTCAGCCGGGCGGCGATTGCGAACCCGTGGGTCGGGGCTGGGTACAAGATGCCGAGACATGCCCATTCGCCCAGTAAGAGCTTCTGTTCGGTTGTCCTGCTCACTGCGACCATGGTCTCACTTGGCGTGTGAAGGAGTGTGATCGACCATCGACCGGGCGATATCCCTTGACAGTCACGACGGATAGGCCTCGATATCGGTCGCCTTCACCGTCATGAAGATCTCGTCACCGGGTCGCAGCCCGAGTGCTTCCAACGAGGTGACCATCACCTCTGCGGTCAACTGCAACGACCCCTCGACGGTGACTCGGGCGCGGTCGCCGAGCCGATCGATGTCACCGACCGTGCCCGCCCACGTGTTCCTGGCACTCGTCGTACCACGCGAGTCGCGGTGCAATGTCACCGCCTGGGGCCGGATCACAGCGAACGATGGACCGGGCATCGAATCGGCGATCACGACGACGGCACCGGATTCGGTTCGCAATGCGCCATCGGACACGATCCCTGTGATCAGGTTGACGCCGACGAGGTTGGCGACGTACCTCGACCGCGGGTGCGCACTGACCTCGGCGATCGTGCCGAGCTGGACCAGGCGGCCGCCATCGATGATCGCGACACGGTCGGCCAGCGCGTACGCGTCGACGGGGTCATGGGTGACGAGGACCCGCATCCCTTCGAACGATTCGAGATGTCGGCGCAGATCACGCCGAACCTCTGCACGCGTGGCGACATCGAGTGCGGCGAGTGGTTCGTCGAGCAGGAGCAGACGCGGCTCGGTGGCAAGTGCCCGGGCGAGAGCCACCCGCTGTGCCTGTCCACCGGACAGCTGCTGAGGTCGATGAGTGGCATGATCACCGAGCCCGAGGCGGTCCAACCATTCTGCGCTGCGCCGTCGAGCCTCGTTCTTGCTCATTCCTCGAGCGCGCAGACCGAAGGCCACGTTCTCCAGCGCAGTGAGCCGGGGAAACAGAAGATAGTCCTGGAACACGAAACCCACGGGGCGGGCCTCTGCGGCCACGAAGATCTCGGCCGACGGATCGTCCAGGATCACTGTGTCGTCGCCGGTGGTGATGGTGATCCGGCCGTCGTCGATCGGCAGCAGGCCGGCGAGGGTGCGCAGGAGGGTGGATTTGCCGGCACCGTTCGGACCCAGGATGGCGACGACCTGGCCAGGCTCGACGACCAAT
>JAYTOM010000227.1:0-2380 GCA_043747765.1 Actinomycetota bacterium | reverse complement strand
AACTCGACCGGTCACGCTCACCCGAAAGTGGTCCGGGCAATCGCTGACCAGGCCGCTCGATTCATCCACGCTCAGGTCAATGTGTTCAAGCACGATCTGCTCGAACCCTTGGCGGCCGAGTTGGCAAGGCTGACACCGGCTGGAATCGAGAAGTTCTTCTACGCGAACTCCGGAGCGGAGATCACCGAAGCGGCGGTGAAGTTGGCCAAGCAAGCGACGAAGCGGCCGAACATCATTGTCTTCAGCGGCAGTTTCCACGGCCGCACCCACATGGCGATGGCGATGACGACGTCGAAGACGGGGTACCGGGCCGGTCATGCTCCACTGCCGAGCGGCGTCTACGTCGCTCCGTTCCCCGACCCGCTTGCCGATGATCAGGACGCCGAGATCGCGGCGGCGTTGCACGGACTGGATCATCTCCTGAAGTCGATGACGGCACCGGACGAAACCGCAGCGATGATCATCGAGCCGGTGCTCGGTGAGGGTGGTTACATCCCGGCGCCGCCGGCGTTCCTCGCCGGCGTCGTCGACCGATGTCGCGCTCATCGAATTCTGTTCATCGCCGATGAGGTTCAGAGCGGCTTCGGCAGGACGGGCGAGATGTTCGCGGTCGATCACTTCGGCATCCAACCGGACATCATCTGTATGGCCAAGGGGATTGCATCGGGCTTTCCGTTCGCGGCCCTCGGGACGACGGTTGAATTGGATGCAAAGTGGACAAAGGGGAGTCATGGCGGCACATACGGCGGGAATCCGATGGGGTGCGCGGCGGCGCTGGCCACCATCGGCATCATCAGCGATCCCGCGTTCCTCGAGAACATACGCGATCGCGGCGACCAGCTGCGGTGCGGACTCCACGATTTGCAGCGCCATGACTCGGGGATCATCCAGGTGCGCGGTCTCGGCTTGATGGTCGGTACCGAGTTCGCCAGCGCGGCGCGTCTGGCTGCCGTTCAAGCGCACTGTCTGCATGAAGGTCGACTGATCCTGATGAACGCCGGCACGTATGCGACCACGCTGCGCTGGATGCCGCCGCTCGTGGTCGATGCGCGCGAGATCGAGATCGGCCTCGCTGCCTTCGAGGCGGCCCTGCACGCGACCGAACACATCGAATCACCGGAAGCGGTCATCTGATGGCTGCGCCCGATCCCGAAAGGCTCGCTGTCTGGCGGTCGTTCGTGATCGCCCATTCGTTGCTCGACCGTGCCCTGAATCAGGCCCTGCTCGACGAACGCGACATTCCGCTGGCCTGGTTCGAGGTTCTCAACGCGCTGCAACTCGCCGGCGGTCGGGTGCGCGTGATGGATCTCGCCGATCATCTCGTGCGCAGTCCCTCCAGCCTTTCGCGCCAGCTGAGCCGAATGGAAGAAGAAGAACTGATCCGGCGCGATCGAGGTCGCCTCGACGACCAGCGCGTGGTCGTGATCGTCCTCACCCGCGAGGGACGCGACCTATGGCGCCGGGCGAACACGACATATCTGCGGGTGCTCAAGCGGAACTTCCTCGGCAAGCTGACCGAGTCCGACGTTGCCGGCGTCCAGCGCGCGCTGAGCAAGGTCATCGACGCCGTCGACTGAGAATTGATGCAGGCGATTAATTCGCCTCTATTGGTGAACGCCGGGCAAACTACGGCACGTTCAATCAGGAGCCAACGATGACCACCGCCGTCATAGTCGACGCAATACGCACACCGCTCGGTCGTCGCAACGGTCGTCTCAAGGATTGGCACCCCGTTGATCTCGCCGCTCAGACATTGTCGGCTCTCGTCGACCGCACCGGCATCGATCCGGTCGGCATCGACGATGTGATCATGGGCTGTGTCATGCAGGTCGGCGAGCAAGCCGCGAACATCGGCCGCAACGCAGTGCTGGCCGCCGGTTGGCCGGACACCGTTCCCGGCACGACCATCGACCGGCAATGCGGCTCCTCCCAACAGGCAGCTCACTTCGCCGCGCAGGGGGTGATGGCCGGCGCATACGACATCGTCGTCGCTGCCGGTGTCGAGGTGATGACGCGAGTCCCGATGGGTGCATCGTTCATGGATGCCAAGTTCGGGTTCCCGTTCGGGCCGACGATGGCCGATCGATATCAGTCCCAGGGCGGTCTCGTGCCGCAGGGCGTGTCCGCCGAGCTGATCGCCGAGACGTGGGACATCAGCCGCGACGAGCTCGATGCCTACGCGATGCGCAGTCAGCAGTACGCAGCCCGGGCGACCAAGGAAGCAAGGTTCGACCGCGAGATCCTACCGATCGTCGATTTCGAAGGAAGAACGATGACCACTGACGAGGGTCTGCGGGAGACATCGATGGAGTCCCTCGCGATGCTCAGGCCGGCCTTTCGCACGGAGGAGGACGGCGGGCGGGTCACCGCCGGCAACTCA
>JAYTOM010000226.1:0-16674 GCA_043747765.1 Actinomycetota bacterium | reverse complement strand
ACTCTCGATCCAGACCATCACGCTATCTCGCGACGATCCTTCGCAACGCCAGTCGGCCAACGATGTCGGGTAGGGACGGCGGCCCTCGTCCACAAGCCGTCCGTCAACGGGCCAGCCGGACCCTGACCGCCGACGCCGATGCCAGCGGTCGTCGTTTCGCGCTGCTCGAGTGGTTCACCGAGGCCGGACTTCGTGCGTCGGTTGAGGAGCGACAGGATGGCCCCGCCCGAGGTCAATCGTCGACTGCGTACTGGGCGTACACGACGCCGCTCGCGAAGCCTCGCGTGCCGATCAGTCGGAACCGTGCCTACACCACGGCGGGCAAGGCGCGCTTGCCGCCACCGACGATCAACGGTACGAGGAACAGCTGGATCTCGTCGACGAGTCCGGCGGCGAGCGCCTTTCCCGCCAGCTCCGCGCCGCCGACGGACAGGCCAGCGTCGCCGCTCTGCTTGAGCCACCGGATCGAACCGGGTTCGAAGTCCCGCTCGGTCCGTGTCCGTGCGGGCGTCACCGACGTCAGCGACTTCGCGAACACGATCTTGTCCGCGGCAGGCCAGAGCGAGGCTGACCGTCTCAATCGATTGAGAGGGTGCGTGCGGTCGCGATCGTTCGGCGATCGTTCGTCAGCTGCAACCAACCGGAGTTGTCCATTCGTGAGTCGTTGTTCGTGCACGCTCCACGCACATCCGGGAAACTCGTACGTAGCGAACGCACCTGATGCCTCGCGCGTCGAGCGTCGTCGGCGACCGCGAGATCGCTCCACCTGACCAACGTCGTCGACGCGTCGCATGGGGCGAAGATCTCCATCCACACGACGAAGCCGTTCAGCCGGTCACCTTCCGCAAAGAGTTCGCGGATCACCGTCGGCTCACCTGTCGAGGTATCGACGACCGTCGACCGCCACCCTTGCTCGATCCGTGAGATCGTGAACTGGTAGCCAACCCCAGGTGTCCATGGGAAGTCTCTGGTGTTCTCGTCTCCCGCGATGCCCGGCAACGTCGAATGAGTTCCATCGAGGACACTGCTGACGTCGGCAGTTCTGCCGTAGCCTCCCCAGTTCACGGCACGCCCTCCGGGGTGACGAGGGTTCCACTGCAGGCCCGTGTGTGCAGCTCCGAATGCTGTTCCGCTTGCGTCGGTGAACGATGCCTGCAACGCCCAGAAATACAGATACGCCGCTGACGGTTCGGTGACGACTTCCAAAGTCGCTGATACTGAACGCCACGGACCGGACGGAACGCCTTCGAACCACAAGTGTGCCGAAGTCGGCCCCGCGTATGAAGGCATAGCGGATCGGGCTTTCGGCTTGAACCACGAAACCATGTCCACACTGTGTCAGCTCCACGGCATCGATTGTCGTCGACTCGGCCCCTGTCCGACCGCGTCAACCCATTTGCGACGCGACAGTGAAACTGTCATCTTGTTCGGGAGCTATGAACACGCGTCCATGAACGACGAGACGCCTACATACCACCTGCCTACCGAAGGAACGATCGACATGACCGACATATCCGTCACCGCACCCGACAACAAGGTTCTGATCTGCCTCACTCACGGCGCCGAGGAGCCGGAGAACGTACTGATCGCCTACCTGCTCGGCGTCGAAGCGCTGCGGGCTGGCAAGCAGTCGCTGATGTTCCTCACCAAAGACGCCGTCCATGTCGCCGCCGAGGGCTTCGCGACGACTATCGACGTACCAGGCGCCCCCTCGATCGCCGCGTTGCACGACGAGTATGTCGCCAAGGGCGGCCGTATGTACGTCTGCCCCGTGTGCGTCAAGATCCGCAATATGCAAGACGCCGAGTGGATCGCCGGCTCAGAGGTCGCCGGTGTCCCCTCCGTGTTCGAATACACCACCGGTGGCGCCCTCGTCTTCAACTACTGACGTCCGTTCAAGGACGCTGCGGCGCCCCGAGTTCGGTCAACGGCTCACAGAGAACGACACCAGAGAACGACACCACAGAACCACGACCCGGCGACGAGGAAGCGATCGCGCCAGAGATGCGCGTATGAACCGCAACGGGTTGATCGGCGGCGGCTCTCACGACGATCAACAGAATGGTCAGCACGGCAACGTGATACCCCTCGGCCTGCGAACGTCACCGGATCGCGGATCACATCAGGTCGTCGACCAACGACGACCGGATCGGCTTCAGGCCCATTGGAGAACGTTTGTTCGACCTGGACCTTGATTGTCATCAAAGATTTCGGTTCGGTGCGTGAGGTTGGTGCTTGAGGTTGGTGGTCAAGTGCCGATGAGTGGTGAGCAAGACAGGACAGTGGAGGGTCGTCAGGAAATGGTGGTGTCATCGATGGACATGTCGTTGGACCTGCGCCAGGTCGACGGTCTTGATGTGTTGCGGGTGCTTCCGAGTGCGGTGTTGGTCGCGGTGGACGGGCGCGTGATTTTCGGCAACCCGGCAGCATTGAGTCTGTTCGGTGTCGCCGATCTGGCGGCCCTGGTGGCACGCGAAGCTGCCCGCGCCCACGTGTTGGGTGAGGATGTCCTGCGAATCGAGGAGCGTCTCGCTGCGATCGAACGTGGGGAAACCGTAGCGCAGTCGGTCCTCTACCGGATCCTTCGTCCTGACGGCACGGTCAGGGTCGTTGAATGGTCGACACTGCCGATGCAGTTCGACGGCCGGCCGGCTCTGCTCTACTCGATCGACGACGTCACTGTGCTCGCTGAGGCTCGTGATTCTCTCGCAGTCGCTGAACGGCACCAGCGTGACGTCATCGAAACGTTGGCCGAGGGAGTGATCGTGGTCGACTGCTTCGGTGTCTGCTCTGATGCGAACCCTTCGGCGGCACGAATGTTGGGGTTGAACTCGACCGCTGACCTGCTCCACGCGCACGCTGACCTGATGCCCCTGCTCACCGGGCAAGGCGGTGTCCTTGCACGCGTGGATCATCCGGTGTGGCGCGCCCTCGAACATGGTGAGCAGGTACGCAACGAGGTGTACTCGGTCGTGTTCCCGCGTCGGGTCCGTCGGGTCCGGGTCTCCTCGATACCAATCGCGGGCACAACAGGCGGGCCCGGCGGGGCGGTGATCACCTTTGACGATGTGACCGAGCAACTCGAAGCGATCGAGCAGGTCGCGCGCAACGAAGTGCGGTTCCGCAAACTGGCAACGATCGCACCCGTCGCCGTGTTCGAGACCGACGCTGTCGGCAGATGCACCTATGTCAATGACTGCTGGTGCGTGTTCGGCGGGCTCACCGCCGACGTCGCCGTGGGTGGTAGCTGGATCGATGCCGTGCATCCCGATGACCGCAGCGGTGTGCAACTCGAGTGGCAACGCTCGATCGACACAGGTCAACGGTTCAAGTCAGAGTTCCGTTTCGGCCAACGCGATCGAGGGGAGATCTTTGTGCACTGCGAAGCCGCACCGATCACAGG
Source organism: Actinomycetota bacterium (assembly GCA_043747765.1). Taxonomy (GTDB): domain Bacteria; phylum Actinomycetota; class Acidimicrobiia; order Acidimicrobiales; family Ilumatobacteraceae; genus WLMZ01. The sequence continues at coordinate 13,271 of JAYTOM010000226.1, read as the reverse complement.
CGACGCTGAGTGCGTGACCGGCTGGATCGGCGCCGCAACCGATCTCACCGCCGAACTCGCACTGCGCGAGGGACTCCGCGACAGCGAGGCCCGGTTCAGGTTGCTGGTCGAGCATTCACCTGACGTCGTCGTACGGATCGAACTGAGCCCATTGCACATCGAGTACCTCAGCCCATCGATCACTGATCTGACGGGCCGAGCACCCGAGCAGTTCTATGCCGACCCAGCGCTGTTGGTCAGCGCTATCCACGTCGACGACTTCGACGCGGTCGTCGCCGCGTTCACAAATCCAACGCACACCGACCACATGCAGTGCCGTTTGATCCACATCGACGGATCGATCCGCAACGTCGAGGTCCGCAGCAACATCATCGTCGCCGACGGAACAGCGAAAATCCTCGAGGCCACACTGCGCGACGTCACCATCGGCTCCGCAGAACGTGAGCTCCTCGATGACCTCGCCCACCGCGACGAACTGACCGGGCTCCTCAACCGGCGTGCCCTGATGGCCGCCCTCGACGTGCAACTCGCGTCCCGTCAGCCGACCTCGTTGATCTTCCTCGACCTCGACGAATTCAAACAGATCAACGACACCCACGGCCACCGAGCAGGCGACGAATTGCTTCGCGTCTGCGCGCGACGTTTGACCGACACCGTGCGCGAAGGCGATCTCGTCGCCCGCCTCGGTGGTGACGAGTTCGTCGTGATCTCCTCCACCTCTCATGCCGACACCGTCGCCAACCGGCTCCTCCACGAAATCACGACCCCGATCTGCCTCCCCGGTGACGTCAACGTCGTCATCGGTGTCAGCATCGGTGTCGCCCACGTCAACGAGACCAAAGTGCTGCAACGATCAGATGAACTGCTCGGAATGGCCGATCAAGCGATGTACGAAGCAAAGCGACGCGGCAAACAACAAATCTTCACGATCAACGAGCCGCCACCGGCGCCGACAGACCACACGGCCCGCTCGACACCAACCACGTCGACGTCCGAAGGGTTCGCTGACATGAGCTGGCGAGACGATCAAGCGAACCTACGCAGCGACGCCGACGTGGCTGCGCCTCGCGAACGGCCATCGCAGTGTTGCCGCGATGGCCACCCTGCTGAGACGCTCCGGGTTGCGCGTGAACAGTGAATACGGACCCGTTCTCAGTCGTCGCCCCTGACCCGCCCGAGGACAAGCGTGATGTCACTCCCTGGAACGAGATTACCTGCGGGTCGTACCTCGATCACCAAGTCGCCCGTGCGTGCCTTTCCCTTCGCGTTTTCCTCCACGACGTTGAAGCCCAGCGCCACGAGCTCGCGCTGCACGTCCGCGGCGGGCCTGCCGAGGTAAGCCTGCGGATCGAGAACGACCGTCGGGGACGTCGTCGGCTTCGTTGTCGGCGCGGCAGACGTGGGCGCAAGAGTCGCCGGTGGAGCAAGAAGAACCGATGCCGAGGGCTCGATTGTTGGATCGGCCGTGCTCACCACAGATGGCGGCTTGCCAATCGGAGCCAGCTCGGAGGCTCGCGGCGATGACGACAACGTCGTGGACTGGGTGCGCCTCGAAAGTGCAATGAGGAGGACACTGACCAGGACCGCCACTGCGACCGCGGGTACGGCGAAACGACGCAGCGAATGGACCACTGCACCGGGGCCGACAACGACCTTCCGCGAAGCAGCAGCGTCAACCTCGAGCGGCATCCGCTGCGTGGGTCTGAGCGAATCACCGGACGGTGCAGGGGTCACGCGCATCTGCTGGGAACGCAGATCGGCGGCGAACAGCGCCGCACTCGCCGGTCGTTGTGCAGGATCCTTGGACATTGCCTGCTCGACAAGCGCACGAACGCCGGGCGGAACACTGGCGGGCAACATCGGTGGGACGGAATTGACGTGGGCCATCGCCAAAGCCAACGATGTCGACTCGATGAACGGACGTCGTCCGGCAAGCGCCTCGTAAGCGACGACGCCCAGGGAGTAGATGTCCGATGCGGGCCCGATCGCCCGACCCGAGGCCTGTTCGGGCGACATGTATTGCGGCGTGCCGAGCACCAGGCCGACAGCCGTCACAGCGATCGCGTCGGTCGCCTTGGCGATTCCGAAATCGGTGACTTTGGTGACTCCGGCCGGAGTGATCATGATGTTGCCGGGTTTGACGTCTCGATGGATGATCCCGGCCGAGTGGGCGGCGTGGAGCGCTTCTGCCGTCTGGGAAAGGATCGACAACGTCGTCGTCAACGGGGGTATCGGGGTCCGCTCAAGGAGAGTCGACAGCGACTCGCCGTCGACGAATTCCATCACCAAAAAGGCGCGTGCGCCATCCTCGCCGTAGTCGTAGACGCTGGCTACTCCAGCGTGGCTCAGCGAAGCGCTATGGCGGGCTTCGGCGCGGAAGCGGGTTGCGAACTCCGACGAGCCCAGCAACTGCCGCCCGAGGATCTTCACCGCGACGGTGCGTTGGAGAACGTCGTCGCGAGCGCGCCACACCTCGCTCATCCCCCCGACGGCCACGCATTCGAGCAGCGTGTACCGATTGGCGAGTTTCTGCGGAGTGATGGGTTGCATGCGGACTCTTTCGCGCGCGACGACGGTACCGGCCCGCCACGACCCTCGAACCGTACCCGCAAGCCGCCGCGATCGAACACCTCCCATCTCGTCGAACAATCGCATCGCGAGCTGCGTCCCGTCAGCGCTCACGGCTTCGGCCGACCGTCTCGAGAGGCGCTGCCATCTGGCCGTTGAAGTCGCCGTTCTCGATGCGGCCGACGCGGTCGCGCTGAGATCTGTCGATCGCATCGATGACCGAGTCGATGCGTGACCGGTCGCGCGGGTGAGCGCTGTCGGAGATGTGGAATACACCAGAGTTGAGTGACCGGGCGTGGCCCGCAGACGGGGATACGGTCGGTCTCGCGCATCGTCGCGATTCGGTGTGTGGCTTTCTCCGGAAGGGAGGCGCAACGGGGATGATGTGGACCGGACCGGATTCGTCGAGGCATTCTTCGAGGAGCGTCGGTGTGATGGCGATCTAGTCGATCGTGCTGATGGTCGGGTGTGGAACCTCGGACGCGTACCTGTCGAGCGGCGATCGGTCGGCGTCGAGCAGTTCGACAACCTCGTCGACAGTTGCAGAAGCTTCACCGCGACCGGCACCACCAACGTCCCCGCCAACACCTCCGCAGTCGTCCTCAACGTGACCGGCACCGGCGCCGACAGCAACGGCTTCGTCACCATCTGGCCCTGCGACCAACCCCAACCAACCGCGTCCAACCTCAACCTGACCGCAGCCGCGACATCCCCCAACCTCGTCATCGCCAAGATCAGCACAGCCGGCACCGTCTGCCTGTATACCCATACAGCGCGTCCGGCGCAATTGCAGGAGTCCTACTTTCAACTGGTGGCCACCGCTTCCGCGAACGGCATGTTGTAGGCCGACCCTGACGGAACAACCGACCCGAAGGGCAGCATGTTTTGGAACGCCACCAACTCCTGCTGCGACCTGTTCCACAGCGGGGTCGACGACTCGGCGTACATCGCGAGCATCATCGCCGACGTCAAGTCCACGGTCGCCGTCGACCCCAAGCGAATATTCGTCGTCGGACATTCCAACGGAGGATTCATGGCGTACCGGATGGCATGCAACCATGCTGGCGATATCGCCGCGATCGTCAGCCTCGCAGGCGCCACCTATCGGCCAGCCACGTCGAACTCTGGACGTTGCCCGGTGGCGGTCACGTCCCGAGTTTGCTCTCCCCGGCTTTCGCCACTCAGATCATCGCGTTCCTGGTCGCCCATCCGAGACCCTGACAACCAGCGTTCTCTGCGCACGCCACAGGTGCGCTCCCGTGTTCTTCGAGTACACGGGTCGCCTGCGACACGGGTACAGGGTGACGTTGGTCGAGCATCGACGGAGTCACCGTGACGAAGCCCCGGGTGCCTGCCGAAGGCCTGGGAGCCCCCACCCTCGCTCAGGTCGTCTGCATCACCGTCAGCGTGGGTAGCTGACCAGACAGAGCAATTGACCGAAAGGACGCACCATCATGAACAGCGCAGCGACCGGTCGACGAGTGGCATTTCTCGTCGCCAACGAAGGAGTCGAGGAAGTCGAGCTCACCGCGCCGTGGAAGGCGGTCGCGTCGGCGGGTGGTTCGCCGGTCTTGATCGCACCGAAGGCAGGCGTCGTGCAAGCGTTCAATCACCTCGACAGAGGGCACACCTTCACAGCAACGGAATCGACTGGTCTGGCCGACCCCGACGCATTCGACGAGCTGGTCCTCCCAGGCGGCGTCGCCAACCCGGATCAGCTTCGTCTTGACCGGTCCGCTGTCGAGTTCATCCGCCGATTCGCCGGCTCAACCAAACCAATCGCCGCGATCTGTCACGGCTCGTGGACGCTCGTCGAAGCCGACGTCGTCCGTGGGCGTCGGATGACGAGTTGGCCGAGCCTGCAGACCGACCTCCGCAATGCCGGAGCGGAATGGGTCGACGAACCGCTCGTCGAGTGCACGAACGGCCCAGGCCCGCTGATCTCCAGTCGTAATCCGGACGACCTCGAGCTGTTCTGCGAAAGCGTCGTCCGACACCTCGGCTGATCGACGGCCAGCACTGCCTGTCGCGCAACGGCACGTCGCTGGCGACGGTGCGCGCGAGTCGTCGATTCATCAGGCGATCATTCGTATAATATTCGTTTGCACATATATATGGGTCACCGTATACTTGAGGCCATGCCCGCTGCGCTTGACGTCCTCGAGGTGATCGCTGAGCCGACCCGACGACGGATCCTCGACGCTGTCCGCGAAGGCGAACGGTCGGTCAACGACCTCGTCGAGCAGATCGGCATGCATCAGTCCGGCGTGTCTCGTCACCTCAAGGTGTTGCGCGACGCCGGGCTGGTGGAGGTCCGACACGACGCTCAGCGGCGGATGTACCGACTTCGCGCGGAGCCGCTGAAAGAGCTCGACGCGTGGCTGGAGCCATATCGAGCGGAGTGGGCCGGTCAGCTCGATTCGCTCGAGCCGCACCTTCACGCGATCACGAACCCGGAGCGGTTGGCGGACTGATGGCTGCCGTTCGACGCGGACATCACCGTCGATCTTCGTGGGGGTGGCCAGATGGTGTTCGCTGCCACCGGCGAGCGCGCCCTGACGTCGACCCAGCTGCTCCGGGTGCAGTGCTTCAACGTGTCGACCGACGGATTCGATGCCGGTGAAGGCCAGAGTCTCGAACGGCCTTTCGGGCACGCCAACCCGGCTGAGATCTTCTCATAGGCCGGCACCACTGCGAGCTGGGTCAACCGAGCCGATCCGGGCGGGACGCGAGGTCTCGACGACTACTTCACTCGGGACATGCCGCGCAACGTCGGGGACGCGATCATGGGCCGGAACAAGTTCGGACCCCAGCGCGGATCGTGGCAGAACCACGACTGGAAGGGATGGTTGGGCGACACTCCACCATTCCACACCCCGGTGTTCGTACTCACCCACCACGAGCGCCCCTCGTTCACGCTCGCTGACACCACGTTCCATTTCATCGACGCCGCTCCAGCGGTCGCCTTGCAGCAAGCCAAGAGGCCGCTGGGGCATGGACGTTCGCCTCGGTGGCGGCTCGGCAACCATCCGCGAGTTCCTCGAAGCCGACCTTGTCGACACGACGCACATCGCTGTCGCACCGACCGAGCTCGGTCGAGGCGAACGTCTGTGGAGTTCGCACAGCGAGTTCCTCGATCGCTTCCACGTGGACTCCGTGCCCAGCCCAGCGGAGTGACGCACCTGCTGTTCTGGCGGCGATGAGAACAAGACGCCGATTGTCACAACCGGGAACCGCGGCTCGCCGGTTGGCGTCCAACGTCGGTGCGGTCTCTTCGGTCTCCTCGGCACCGTCGAGAGTCGAGGAACCCAACGCAGCTCCGTCGTCCACTCTGACAACGGAGCCGCAACCGCCGCCGACGAGCGTCGCACCATCCATCGACGGAAGTCTGGTGGTTGCGGATCCGCCGACGGCGATCGCGACGGGCGCGAAGCGGCTGTGGATAGCATCGCCAACCGCGATCGTCGCGCTCGACCCGGGGACAGACGAGATCACCGCTCACGTGCCGGCCGCGGGAACCATCGCAATGACGTTGGATACCAACATCGCCACGTCGTCGGCGGACCCGCCTCGACTGGCAGCATGCTCGCTCCACCAGACCGTCGAGATCGGCACGGTCAGCGGCGCCATCAGCGCAACCTACCCATGGGGCTGCACCGGGATTGCCGCCGGTGCCGGCGCACTCTGGATAGCCCGCGACGTGCAACTGGTCGAGCTCGGACCGCAAGGCGATCTGGTTTCGACGGTCGATCACGATGACGGGCTCGGCGTTGCCGCGACCAACGACGCCATCTGGGTCATCGAGGGCGGCTCCGGCCACCCCCAGCTACGCGAAATGCAGCCGGGCTTCCACACCACGATCGCGACGTTCCCCCTCGACGCGAGGCCCGACGGCGTGATTGCCGACGACGCCGGCGTGTGGGTGTCGGAGAGGTCAGACGACGGCACCGAAACGCTCCTCGGTTTCGCAACGTCATCGAAGCCGCAGCTGCGCCGGTACCCGCCGGGCAGCGGTCGTGTCGTTGCCGCCGACGGACACGTCTTCGTCACCGGACGCGAGACCAATGCGCTGCAACGTGTGCAGCCGGGACCGTTCGGCGACACGATGCGATGGGGAGATACGCCGACCCCGACCCGCGTCGAGGTCACCGCCGGCTGTCCGATCTCGATCGCCAGCGCCGCATCGGTGTTCGCCGCCGCCCCGTTCGCCAACCCGGATCCGACCGGTCTCGCCGACACGATTGTGCCAGGCCACCCGTACGGTGCCCTCATCTGCCAGTACGGCGATGTCGAAGCAACTGTTTCGGCACTCGGCTCGACCACCTACGTCGGCGGCGCACTCCGCGAGCAGGCGACTATCGACACCAACGACGCCGAGCGACTCGCCAGCGCCGCCAACGCCACACTCGCGTCCGACTACACGTCCACCGGCACCCCCGACCGCAACGGACCCCAGTTCACAGTGGTCGCCTTGGCGATACCGGGACGTAGCGATATCGACATCTGGTACGAGGACTACGCCGGCTCTGCGCTCCTGTCCAATGGCCGACGTTCGATCAATCCGCTGATCAACGGGTTCGGTGCCGACTTCAGCCAACTCCTCGACGCCGACCTCACCCGGGGACACGGCCACAGCTACGCCACCACGTCGTAGCCGCGTAGCCGACCACATCTCGAGTGTGTGTGCCCACCGAAGCGTCGCGCCGCTGAGCACATCGGTGCGAACCCCACCCGCGTCACAGGCGACAAATGGTCCGGTGATCTGGTCGGACCCTTCCAGTGATCAAGGCTCAGACGGTGGCCTGTCGCACCACACGTCCGCGGCTTCGAGCGAGGGCTGAGGCATATGGACACCACCGAGAAGCATCGTCATGACAACCGCTGCGCCGTCGCTGCAGGACACCCCGACGGAGGCGGTCCGCTGCGCCCCATCGTCGAACGAACCGCCAGGCATGCAGCCATCCACATTGCCGATGGGTGGCCAAATCTGCGACCATCCGGTCTGTGAAAATCCCGATTCGAGTTACCAGCCACGAGTTCGGCTCTGCCCGCTCGAATTCCGTGTCTCGTGTCCTCCGATCCGGAATCGTCGTCTGTCTGATCGCCGTTCTTGCGGCAAGCTGCAGCAATTCGGAACCGAACCAAAATTCAGCGTCCACCGCATCGGTAGCGTCGTCTTCGATCGCGCCTGTCGGGACGACCCCTCCGACGACAAACCCTCCGACGACAAACCCACTGACGACGATGCCTGCGACCACGATCCTTGCGACTCCAGCCGTCACCGGGTCGACGACGGTTTCGACGACGGCAATTCCAGAACCGACGACCGCCCAGAGCAATCCGCAGCCGCAGCCGCAGGGCAATTGGGTGACCTTCAACGGGAGCAATGATCGTCGCGGTGATGTTGCGGCAGGGCCCGATCCGCGAACGATCGGTCTGCGCTGGACGTCTCCGAAACTCGACGGGATCGTCTACGGCCAAGCACTCGTCGTCGACCAGACCGTGTTCGCCGCAACCGAGGGAAATTCCGTTGTTGCCCTCTCGGCCGACGACGGAAGTGTCGTGTGGACAATTAGTCTCGGGCCGCCAGTCCCCCAGTCGCTGCTGCCCTGCGGCAACATCGATCCGACCGGCATCACCAGCACCCCGGTCATCGATCCGTCCACCGGAACGATGTACGTCGTCGATTTCGTCCGGCCCGGCCGACACGAGTTGGTCGCGCTGCACATCGCAGATGGTTCGGTGCTGTGGAGGCATCCGATCGACCCACCGGGTCTCAGTCCGTTGGTGGAACAACAGCGCTCGGCCCTCAGTCTCGCGAACGGCAAGATCTACGTTCCCTTCGGGGGCCTGTTCGGCGACTGCGGGAGCTACAAGGGTTCCGTTGTCGCGTTGTCGGCTGATGGCACTGGAGAGAACTCGTCCTGGACCGTCCCGACGACTCGCAGGGGCGGGTTGTGGGCGCCGTCGGGCTTGTCGATCGACGCCACGGGCGATCTGTTCGGCGCGATCGGCAACGCCGCGTCCACCAGCGTGAATCATTTCGACTACGGCAACTCGGTCGTACGTCTCGGTCCAGACCTGATGCTCGCTGACTACTGGGCGCCGAAGGATTGGGCGGCGCTGAGCGCTTCAGATTCAGATGTCGGCTCCGAAGGGCCGGTTCCGATCGACGCCACCCATCTCTTCATCGCCGGCAAAGGCGGCATCGGCTACGTTCTGACGTCCGCCGATCTCGGTCACATCGGCGGCGAGGTCGATCAACTGAAGCTGTGCGACGGTGCGTTCGGGGGCGCCGCTTCGTCGCACTCGACTGTGGTGGTCGGCTGCCGCAACGGTCCGACCGCGACGACGGTCGGCGGCGACGGTGTCATTCACGTGTCCTGGCACGTCGAGGCCGGCCAGAGCGGAGTTCCCGTCATTGCTGACGGCACTGTCTGGGTGACCTTCAACGACGGCCACACGCGAGCGATCGACATCGCCTCGGGAACTGTGCTCGCCGACATCGACATCGGCGTCGGCCTGAAGGGATTCCCGGAAAATTCGGTCACCTCAACGGGTGTTTACGTGACTGGCGCGAACGTGATCACCAAGCTCGCAGCCAAGTGAGCGGATCGGGATTCTCGATCGACACGAACGGCCGAATGGGCAGTGATCCCTGTCAGGGGACAACAACGACGACGGTGCCGATCTGGGCCCAGTCCCACATCAGGATCGCGTCATCGGTGCTCTGACGGACACAACCCCCGGAGAGCGCCAAACCGAGTTGGTCCGTCGTCTGCAATGGAACACCGTTTCGAACCGGAATCTCGTGGAATCCGATGTTGTTGTTGCCCTTGTGCGCGAAGCGCACCATGAACCGCATGCAAATGTCCGTGTGAGGAATCGCGCAGGTCGTCGGCGAACGCGAGTACACCTGGAATGTGCCGAGCGGCGGCGAGTCCGGGCGGCCCGACACCCTGTGGGTGTTGTAGATCAACTCGTTATCGTCGATCATCCAGACCCGCTGGATGGACTTCGAGTAGACCACGCGGCGGCCAGACCCCGAATCGGCCGGGACCACGAGTGAATCGCCGGCGACGGTTGTCGGGGTCGGAGGCAGCGGCTCGACTTGGACGATCGTGCCGCGTTGCGGCGAAGCGAGACCCTCGATGCTGACGGGCGCGACCTTCACCGGCCCGTCGGCCGCCGTCGCCAGAACCGAGGGTGCGACGACGAGCATCGTGCCTGCGACGGCGAGCGTAAACACGGTTCTCGAGACCACCGACATTCCGGAAACGATAGTCGACGTGATCCGCCGAGATCGTCAAGGCGTGACCATAAATTCCATGGACATCCCGTCGGTGTAGTGGCCAGGCACGTTGCACACGAGTTGGTAGCTGCCGGGCGTGAGGTCGAGGGTCACGCTGGCGGTCTTGCCAGGGTCGAACTCAGAAATTTCACCGACCACCTCCGACGACGGATCGTCCTCGTTGAATTTTTTCACGGCCGAGTCGACAGGGATCTTGTCCAGCGCGATGTCGGTTCGAGTCACGAGCATTTCGTGCACGACCGTTCCGACGTTCTCGAACGTGAACGTCACCGGACCGGCGCGCACGGTGTCGGCGTCGGCGCGCACCCGCCACTCGTCGAGCAAACCGTTGACGGCGACACCACCCGGCGGTGCGACACCGTGGGGCGCCAGCCCAGCGAGCACATCGTTCGGGTCGGCGCCACAGCCGGTGAGCACAAGCCCGACCAGGCCGAGCGCACCGACGAGCGCAGTGGTTCGCCGCGACACGCGACGTCGCCGCTGCGCGGCGGCTTGATGGTGGAAGGTTTCGGACCCGACGTCGTCCGCTGTCGTCATGCGTGGTCCACGCTGGTGCTCGTTCACGGGACCATTGTGCGCCAGCGACACCGACACCACCAGGGTCGAGAGGCCCTTTGCAGCCAGTCGAACGCCACGTCGGCCGGACGCTCTCGGTCGGTGCCATGGTCGCCCGGTTTCGGTGCCTGCGGGCGGCCCGTCGGACGTCCGGCCCCCTAACCTGACGATCGTGTGGCTCAGCTGGCAGATATCGATTTGGGTCGCAGCAATCCTCGGCGGTGTGTGGTTGATCTCTCGTCGCAGCGAAGGAGCGTGGCAGCATCAGGTCGCGCCGCTGTGCAAGGAATCGGCGATCGTTTTCACGATATATGCCACATGGATCAAGGTCGGCGAACTGAGGTTCATGGGGACCAACGGAGCATTCTCTCGGGCACGGTGGGTGTGGCGCACCGAACGGTGGCTACATCTCCCCAACGAGCAGGTACTGCAGCGATGGGCATTGCACGCCACGTGGTTCATCCGATTTCTGAACACCTACTACATCGTGTTCCACGTCGTTCCACTTGGTGTGTTCCTCGTCTGGATGTACGTGCGCCACCGCGAGTCGCTCGCCTACTGGAGGAATCAGCTCGCCTTTGTGTCGCTCGCGTGCCAGGGCCTCCTGCTGATACCGATGGCACCGCCGCGATTCTTCCCGTCTCTCGGATTTGTCGACACGGCGGCGCGCTATGGCCCGACGGTGTATCACGGCGGCGGCCTCACCGACGCCGGCCAACTGGCGACGATGCCCTCGATGCACGTGGCGTGGGCAATGATCATCGGCGTCGGCACGATGTCGGTCGCGCGCAGTCGCTGGCGATGGATCGGTGCCGCCCATGCCCTGATCATGGTGCTCGCGGTGACCCTCACCGCATATCATTGGCTGCTCGACAGCATCGTCGCGACTGGAATACTTCTCATCGGTATGGGGATCGCCGCGTACTGGAAAGGCCGCCAGCGTTCGGTTGTCGTCGTCGGGCCCGAACTGAGCGCGGACGCCTGGTCGATCTCAGGTTCTTCTCAGGACTCTGCGAATAGGGTTTCTTGATGAAGTTGACGCGACGCGACGACCTTCGCCCAACACCGCATCAGCCGCGCGCACTCCGGACATCGCCAGCGCTTGCTCGGCAATGCCAGCGGTCGACAGGGCGGACGAACACGTGATCGGTCTCGACGCTCCGACGTCGGGGACGGTGACGGTCAACGGTCGAGCGTTCTCCGAACACGAGAACCCGCTTCGCGAAGTCGGAGCGCTCCTGGAGGCTCGGGGCGTTCATCCCGGCAGGTCTGCGCGCAATCACCTCCTCGCCATGGCAGCGACGGCAGGCATCGGAGATGGTCGCGTCGACGAGGTCATCGACATGGTCGGGCTCAGCGATGTCGCCACGCGTCGTGTCGGGGCTTTCTCGTTGGGGATGGGACAACGCGTCGGAATCGCTTCGGCTCTGCTCGCGGACCCCGATATCTTGCTCCTCGATGAACCGGTCAACGGCCTCGATCCGGACGGCGTCCGATGGATTCGCAATCTGCTCAAAGGCTTCGCTGACGAAGGTCGCACCGTCTTTGTCTCGTCGCATCTGATGAGTGAGATGGCGCTCACAGCGGACCACGTCATCGTCGTCGGTCAAGGCCGTTTGTTGCGTGATCAGTCGATGAGCGAATTCATCGCGGGCGCGTCGACCGATGTCGTCAAAGTTCGCCCGCCGGAAGCAGACCGCCTCGCTTCGATTCTGGCCACGACATCGGCCACGGTCCGACGAACGCGGGACGGCGAGCTGGAAGTGGAGGGCTTGTCGAGCGACGAGATCGGTATCGCTGCACGGTCCGCCCATCTGACGTTGTACGAGTTGAGCACACAATCGGCCTCGCTGGAGGAGGCCTACATGGTGCTCACCGAAGAAGCAGTCGACTATCACACTCGCTCATCCAGAGATCCCGTCACGGCACCTGACCGATCTCCAGCAGTGTCGAGCCCACGATGAGCGGCCCGATGTTGGCCGAGGCAACGATCGTTGGGCGCCGCGCCGTCGAAACCCAACCGGTCAACCTCCGACGCGCAACACGTTCGGAATGGATCAAGTTCCGGAGCCTGCGCTCGAGTTGGTGGATGCTCGTCGGCGCGGCAACCGGAATGGTGGCCATCGCACTCGTGGTCGCCTACAACACCAGGCATCTCAGCAGGTCACTGCAGTTGGACGACATCGTCGCGTCGGCACCGATGCAGGGCTACTACCTCGGACAGCTCCTGATCGGCTCGTTGGGAGTGCTGTTCGTGTCCGGCGAGTACAGCACGGGCATGATCCGCTCTACGCTCGCCGCAGTCCCGAAGCGCATACCCGTGCTCTGGGCAAAGCTGACGGTCTTCGTCGTCATCACTGCGGTGACGATCATCCCGATCTCGGTCGTCGCGTTCATCAGCGCCGAAGGACTGATCAGCCACTTTCGCACGGGGTTCTCGCTGAGCGACCCAGGCGTACTCAGAGTCGTGATCGGGACGGGCGTCTATCTGACGCTCATCGGCGTGATCGGTGCAACCGTTGGTTGGCTCGTGCGCAGCACCTTGGGAGCGCTCGTCACCTATTTCGCACTGATCCTGGTCGTGCCGGTGCTGTTCGGCAATGTTCTCGGCAATTGGGGGAAAGACACTGCCCAGTTCTTGCCCAGTTCTTGCCCAGTTCTTGCCCAGTGAGGCCGGCCGAAGCTTGGTGTCGACCATCCGGGAGCCGTACAGCGTCACACCGTGGGCGGGCCTTGCGTTCCTCTTCGGATGGGTCCTGCTCGGGCTTGTCGCAGCCACGCTCACCCTTGGTCGACGCGACGCGTGACACACGTCGGCCTGCCGGTAGAATTGCTG
>JAYTOM010000225.1:0-1724 GCA_043747765.1 Actinomycetota bacterium | reverse complement strand
TCATTCTCCCTATCTTTGAGAAGAAAGGGGTCGCATGTCAAGCCGGACGGACGTTGGGGCGCAGGCCGGCGAGATCGATCTGCTGCTTGGCATCGCCGGTGCTCGGATATCGCTGCACGTCCGCAAGATGCGAAGCGGCCAAGGCTCGCACCCCGGCTTCGTCGCCGGCGTCGATCAGTCCGATCATCTCGCCGTGGATGTTCAGTGCCTCGATCCGACTGTCGATGCTGACCTGTGCCGGATCCGACTTGCGATGCGCCCAGCCGGTCTCGTGGCTGGACCACAGGGCCTCCAACGCACCGACCACCACGATCAACGTCGCGTTGCCGCACAACTGCACCATCGTCTCGTGGAACTGCCGCGACAACCCGGTGACCACCACGAGATCATCCACCTCGGCGAGGGCCTGCTTGTGCAGCTTGCGCAGTACCGGCACCACGGCTCGCTTGCGATCACGCCTTGCTGCACAGAGTCCTGCACACGACGGTTCGACCTCGCGTAGGGCACGGGCCACATCCGAGACGTCGACGCCCTGGCCCGCCAGAACGAGACCCAGCGTGTATGCCGCCGTTCCCGCCTGAGGTCGGTGGACCCGTGCTCCGCCGACATTGCCACGCCGCACCGTGACGAGACCCTCGGTCTGCAGAATCAGCATCGCCTCACGCAGCGACGGCTTGGCCACCGGGTACTGCACGCGCAGGTCCTCCTCCTTGGGCAGCAGATCGCCGTCGTTCAGGTCGCCACGCAGGATCCGGTCGCGCAAGTGATCGGCCACCATTTCGGCAACTCGCTGCGGACGGAGCGAGATCAAAGTATCGGGAACCGGGGTCGGCATCGGTCCACACTGCCACGAACAACCGTCGGCTGCGACTGTTCGACCATACTGCTCTCACGTGTAGAAGTACGCAACGTTGCACCCAAGGAGATCCCATGCGCGTCGTCGTCCTCGATGACTACCAGAACGTCGCCACCCACTACGCCGACTGGAGTGGTATCCCGGATCTCGATCTTGTATCGATCACCGAACACATCGACGACGAAGCAGACCTGGCCGCACAATTGGCAGGCGCCGCAGTCGTTGTGGCGATGCGCGAGCGCACCAAGATCCCGGCATCGCTGATCGAGCGGCTGCCTGACCTGCAGCTGCTGGTCACCACCGGGTTCTCCAATGCGGTGATGGACGTGCGCGCCGCGCTGGACCGCGGCATCGTGGTCAGCGGCACCAGCGGCATTGTCACCTCCACCTCGGAGCTGACCTGGGCCCTGATCCACGCTGTCGGCCGGCACGTCGCAGCGGACGACGCGACGATGCGCGCGGGCGGATGGCAGACACGTGTCGGCACCGGACTGGCCGGACGTCGGCTCGGCCTGATCGGTCTCGGCAACATCGGTGGGCTGGTGGCCAAGGTCGGTCTCGCTTTCGGCATGGATGTCGTCGCATGGAGCCAGAACCTCCGTCCGGAGAAGGCCGAAGCGGCGGGTGTCCGCCCGGTGAGCAAGGACGAACTGTTGACCACATCAGACGTGATCTCTCTGCACTATGTGCTCAGCGACCGTTCGCGCCAGATGATCGGCGCACCCGAATTCGCAGCGATGAAGCCCAGCGCGATCTTCGTCAACACCTCGCGTGGTCCGCTCGTCGATCAGTCCGCGCTGATCGATGCATTACGCAACGGCACGATCGCCGGAGCGGGCCTCGACGTGTACGAGGTCGAGCCGCTCCC
>JAYTOM010000224.1:0-11194 GCA_043747765.1 Actinomycetota bacterium | reverse complement strand
ACCTTTTCGAACTGCGCCCGCATCGCGAAGATCGCGTTCGGATCCTTGGTTCCCGGATCGTCGAGGCAGTTGATCGCGAAGTACGCCTCCAACTCGTTGCCGTAGGTGCCCTTCGATGAACGGTTGTAATAGTGGTCATAGAGGGCCAGCACTCCCTTGCCGTCACCTTTTTGCAGATCGGCCAGCGCCGTCTCCATCTGGCCCCAGTAAGACTGGTCGTACATCGCATCGCTGATCGCCGTGGTCAAGACGCCTTGGGTGACGTTCGGCCGACCCTTGACCGTCGCCACCGGATTGGCATCGGCTGCCGCGTTCAACACGTCGAACGCCTTTCCGGGATCGCCGCCGTTGTAGAAAGGGCACGCCGTGTTCTTCGCGCATGTCGTCAGCAATGTGTTGAACGTGCTCTCGAAGCCAGCCGCCTGTTCGAGGTTCTGCTGCAGGTATCCGACCGTCGTATCGGCGGCGCCGTCGATGACCATCGCCCGGACCGTCTTCGGGAAAAGACTGGCCCAGGTCACACCGATCTCGCTGCCGTAGCTGAAACCGAAGTAACTGATCTTGTTCTCACCGAGTCCGGTGCGGATCGCATCCATGTCAGCGGCGGTGTCGGCGGTGGAGACGAACGGCAGGATCTTCGAGTTCTTGGCCACGCAATCCTTGCCGAACGTGGTCGCCTCATCGAGCAGGGCCTGCTTGTCGGCCGGCGCGTCGGGCGACGAATCGAGAGCGAAGAACTGGTCGTACTGATCGATGCAATCGACAGCGGGTACTGACTTGCCGGTACCGCGCGGATCCCACGCCACGATGTCGAAGTGGTCGAGCACAGCCTGGCCGTAGACCTGCGTCGCGAACTCGGCCAGATCGGTTCCCCCGTAGCCTGGGCCGCCGGGGTTGACGAGCAGCGAGCCAACCCGCTGGTCCTGCTTTTCGGCCAGGTGTCGGACGAGGGCGAGCGTGAAGTTCCCGACTTCGGGGTGCGCAGGATCGATCGGAACATCGAGATGGCCGGACTGCACGTTCTTGTCAGCACCCGTGATCGCGGTCCACCCGAAGATCTTGGACGTGTCCGGGGTCGGCCCGTCAGCGGACGACGGATCGAACGAGTCAGGCGTCGGCGTGCTGCTGGTCGGCGTGTTGCTGGCCTTGCTGCTGCTGGTCGTGCCCGGTGATGTGTCGCGGGTGGCCGCGGTCGCTGTCGTCGGCTCGGAGCGCAACGGTGATGCCGGTGACGCCGGTGACGCCGAGCTGGTGCTGCACGAAGTGATCAGCAGGACACCGATCACGACGCTCGAAATGGCGGTCGGATGACGACGGCTGCGCAGCATCCGGCGAGCGTAACCCGCCCGTAGCCTTGGCCGACATGAGCAGGATGGGTGCGTACAGCGCCGTGAGACCACGGGACAAATCGACCATCGCCGGCGCCAAGCTCAGTCGCGTCACGCTGGGCAGGGTGTGGGCCTTCGCCCGCCCGTACCGACGCAGCATCTTCTTCTTTCTCGGCACGATCGTGCTGGATGCGCTGATCTCACTCGTCGCGCCGTTCGCATTCCGGCGCATCCTCGACCAGTCGATACCCACCAAGAACCGCTCCGAGATCACGATCCTCGCGGGCATCGTCGTGTTCGCGGCAATCATGGATGCCGTCCTCTCCATCGTCCAACGTTGGTACTCGGCACGCATCGGCGAAGGTCTGATCTACGACCTGCGCGTGTCCCTGTTCGACAAGGTGCAGCGGATGCCGATCGCGTTCTTCACCCGCACCCAGACGGGCGCGCTGATCAGCCGGATGAACAACGACGTGATCGGCGCTCAGTCGGCACTCACGAGCACGCTCGGCAGCGTCGTCAGCAACATCGTCGTCCTGATCACCACATTGGCTGCGATGATCACGCTCGAATGGCGGCTGACGCTGCTGTCGCTCGTGGTGCTGCCGGTGTTCATCATCCCGGCCAAGCGAGTCGGTCGCCGACTGCAGGGCATTTCGCGTCGGAACATGGAATACAACGCCGAGATGAACACGCAGATGAGCGAACGCCTGAACGTCAGCGGCGCGTTGCTCGTCAAGCTCTTCGGGCGCCACCAGCGCGAGGTCGACATGTTCTCCGAGCGGGCTGAGGGCGTGCGCGACACCGGTATCCAGTCGGCCATGTACGGGCGGGTCTTCTTCGTTGCTCTCGGCCTCGTCGGCGCGCTCGGCGCTGCCGCGATCTACGGCATCGGTGCCCACCTCGTCGTGTCCGGCGCGATCACCACCGGCACGCTCGTTGCTCTGGCCACCCTTGTCGCACGCGTCTATGCGCCGCTGACCGGACTGACGAATGCCCGGGTCGACCTGATGACCGCGTTCGTCAGCTTCGACCGCGTCTTCGAAGTGCTCGACGCGCCGGTGTCCATCGTCGACGCGCCCGGTGCCGTCGACCTCATCGACTCCAAGGGCGCGATCGAGTTCGCCGACGTCACCTTCCGGTATCCGGGCGCCGCCGATGTGTCGATTCCTTCGTTGGAGGCGCCCGGGCCTCAGGGCGTCGATCCCGATCGGGACGTGCTGCATGGCCTGTCGCTCAAGATCGCACCTGGCGAAACCGTCGCGTTGGTCGGATCGTCCGGTGCTGGCAAGACCACGCTCGCGTCGTTGATCACTCGTCTCTATGACGTCACCGGCGGTGCTGTGCTGATCGACGGTATCGACGTGCGCAAGCTGACCGGAGAATCGTTGCGTTCGGCAATCGGGGTGGTGTCGCAGGACCCGCATCTGTTCCACGAGACGATCGAATCGAATCTGCTCTACGCCAAGCCTGATGCGACACGCGCCGAACTGGACCAAGCGTGCCGAGCGGCTCGGATCCTCGACACGATCCAGTCGTTGCCCGACGGCTATGCAACCGTCGTCGGCGAGCGCGGCTACCGGCTCAGCGGCGGCGAGAAGCAGCGCATCGCCATCGCCCGGATGTTGCTGAAGGACCCGGCGGTGATGATCCTCGACGAGGCAACGAGCCACCTCGACAACGAGAACGAGTCGCTCGTCCAGGCCGCGCTCGATCACGCGCTCCAGGGTCGAACAGCGCTGGTGATCGCGCACCGTCTGTCCACGATCCGCGACGCCGATCGCATCGTCGTGCTGGACGACGGGCATCTGGTCGAGCAAGGCACGCACGACGAGTTGATGGCGTTGGATGGCCTGTACGCCCGTCAGGAACACGTCAGCCAGACACCGACAGGCTGATCCCTCGCGCTGACCGATCGGGTCGTCGAGAACCTGCTCGCGGGGCATCACTCTTCGATGTCACACCCCTCCGCGATGATGTTTTCCATGACTGCAGTCGTCGTTCTCCTCGTTGCCGTTGCGGCGCTCGCCGCTGGTGCGGCACTTGCCATGGCGATGTCGCGTCGTACCGCACGTCCTCAGGCCGATCCTGCAGAAGCATCTGCAGCCCAGGCGATCGCCATCGAGCGGGCGCTGCAGACGGCGATGGCGTCGATGCAGGTCCAGGCGGGACGCGAACGAGACGAGGCCGTGAAGTCCGCGCTGATCCAGGTCACCCTGATGGGCCGCGAACAGTTGGGCGCCGAGACCGCTGCCGCATCGGCGGACCTCGATGCGAAGAAGAATCTGATCGAGAGTCGGCTGGCTCAGGTGCAGAGCGACGTGCGCGTCGACCTCGACCGGCTGTCCACGCTGGTCGGTCAGTTGGGCGAGGCCACGTCCGAGCGGTTCGGTCAGGTGGACCAGTCGCTCCGTGTCCATGCCGAGATCACCCAACACCTGACCAGCACCACGCAGAGCCTGCGCGAGGCGTTGGCCAGCCCGAACAATCGTGGGCAGTGGGGCGAGCGGATGGCCGAGGACATCCTCCGCGCCGCTGGCTTCATCGAGAACAAGCAGTACCGCAAGCGCACGGCTGTCGCCGGTAGCGGCCAGGGCATCCCCGACTTCACGTTCATGATGCCGAAGGGGCAGGTGCTGTTCATGGACGTCAAGTTCCCGATGGCGGCCTACCTGCGGTTCCTCGATGCGAACACAGAGGCCGAGAAGTCCACCCACCGCGCGACGTTCCTGCGCGACGTGCGGATGCGGGTCCGCGAACTGGCCCGTCGGGAATACGCAGCGTCGGACGACCGACCGGCCGTCGACAACGTGCTGCTGTTCGTCCCGAACGAGACGCTCAGCGCGTTCATCCACGAGACCGACCCGGAACTGATCGACGAGGCAATGCGCCAGAACGTGGTCATCTGCTCGCCGCTGACCCTGTTCGCCTTCCTCGGCATCATCCGCCAGGCGTTCGACAACTACGTGATGGAGCAGACCAGCCAGGAGATGATGCAACTGCTCGGAAAATTCGCTCAGCAGTGGACGAAGTACACGGACTCGATCGACAAGGTCAAACGCCAGTTCGACACGGTCAGCAAGTCGTTCGACGAACTGGCCACCACCCGTCGACGGGCGTTGGAGCGCCCGCTCAAGGATCTCGAGGCATTGCGGCTCGACCGTGGTGTCGCAGTCGATGGCGAGTTGTTCGCAGCCGAAGTGCTCGAGATGGAGGGCTATCGCGAATTGGCCTGACTGATGTCATCCGCAGTGTCGAACAGCCCCGTAGAAATTCTGCGAAGACGGCGTAACGGTTCCGGTGGTCGAAAGCACTGAAACTCCGTCTGGCGACGTGTGAAAGGGAGCAGGATGTCCACAATGGATCGGGGTGAGGTCGCAGCGTCCGAACACCGTCCGCCCCGCTGGTGGGGAGTTGTGGTTGGTCTCGTCGCTGCCGGCAGCGGCCTCGCTGTGGGTGAGTTCGTCGCCGGTTTCTCCCGAAATCTGCGTTCACCCGTCGTCAATGTCGGTGAGCGGGTCCGTGATCTGGCTCCGAAGTGGCTGCGCGAATTCGCGATCCGCACCTTCGGCGCCGAGAGCGACAAGAAGGCCGCGATCTGGACCATCGTCGGGGTCATCCTGATCACCGCCGCGATCGTCGGCGTCTTCGCCGTGCGCGGTCGCAAGCAACTCGGCACCGGATTCGCGCTCGTTTTCGGCGTCCTCGGGGCAATGGCTGCACTCAATTCAGCCGGCGCCGGCTTCGGGTCGATTTTCCCAGCACTGCTGGCCGCGATCACCGCCGCCATGGTTCTGCGGTGGGGCGCCCACCTGGCACGATCCGCAGTCGTGCCCGTACGCGGCGCCGCGCGAGAACCCAAGCTCGCTCCGGTGGCCGCCATCGACCGCCGTCGGTTCCTGATCCACAGCGGGGGCCTCGCTGTTGGTGCGCTGCTGGTCCTCGCGGTTGGCCGCAGCCTGCAGAGTCGCTTCAACAGCCAGTTGGCACGAGCCGGCGTTCGGGTGCCCACTGCGAAGACCCCGTTGCCCGTTCCGCCCTCCGATCCAGCGCTGGTCGTGGCCAACCAAGGCCTGTCGTCGCTGTTCACGCCGAACAAGAGCTTCTACCGGATCGATACAGCGTTCCAGGTTCCTTCGGTCAGCCTCGGTTCGTGGAAGCTGAAGGTGTCGGGTCTGGTCGACCATCCGCTCAGCCTCACCTTCGACGATCTCGCCGCTCGGCCGCTGTTCGAGAGCGATGTCACGATTTCGTGTGTCTCCAATGATGTCGGCGGCAACCTCGTCGGCAACGCGCGTTGGCTCGGCTGTCGGCTCGACGACCTGCTGCACGAGGCCGGCATCCAGAGCGCGGCTGACCAAGTGCTCGGCATCTCGGTCGACGATTTCACGGCCGGTTTCCCGGTGAGCACGCTCGATGGCCGCGCTGCGATGGTCGCGATCGCGATGAACGGCGAGGCGCTGCCCGTCGAGCACGGCTTCCCAGCACGGATCATCGTCCCCGGGCTGTACGGCTACGTCTCGGCGGTCAAATGGCTGAGCGAGATCAAGCTGACGACCTTCGCTCAGGACCAGGGCTACTGGATCCCTCGTGGCTGGTCGCAACTCGGCCCGATCAAGACCCAGTCACGGATCGACACGCCGTCGTCGAACATCAAGGTCGGCACACATGTCATTGCCGGTATCGCCTGGGCGCCCACTCGAGGCGTCTCCAAGGTCGAGGTCCAGGTCGACGACGCGGCGTGGGTCGTCGCCACCCTCGGGCCGGCACTGAACAACAACACGTGGCGCCAGTGGTGGACCGAGTGGGACGCAACCGCAGGGCGACACCAGATCAGGGTTCGGGCCACTGATGGTACGGGTGCGACCCAGACGGACACTCTCGCCGATGTCGCACCGAACGGTGCCACCGGTTGGCACACGATTGGTTTGAACGTCACCACCTGAATCTGTGCGCCGGGCAATGTCGGGGATGGGGGAATGTCGCACCCGTCGGGCAGACTCTGGACGTGAGTCAGGCGTCGTTCGATTTCGAGCTCGATGACGGCGGCGAGCCGACGTATTCGGTCGGTGAGCTGGCCGACGCGATCAACGGTTCGCTCCGTCGCGATTTCGGCGAAGGAATCTGGGTTCGCGGCGAGATCCAGGGCTACAACGACAAGAACGGCCACGCCTATTTCAAGCTGGTCGAGTCCGGTGGCGAGCGCAAAGCCGTCCTCGATGTTTCGTTCTTCGCCAACGTGCGCATGCGCCTCCGTCCCGTTCTGCAGAAACACCGCCTGTTCCTCGCCGATGGGATGAAGGTCCGCGTCAACGGCGTGCTCGACCTCTATGCGGCCACGGGGCGGCTGAGCCTCAAGATGAGTGGGATCGATCCGCGCTACACGCTCGGCGAGATGGCGCTGGAACGCGATGAGGTGATCCGCCGACTCGTCACCAGTGGCCTGTACGACGCCAATCGTCGTCGCCTGGTGCCGGCGATGCCGTTGCGGATCGGCCTCGTCACGAGTGTCAACAGCGCGGCCTGGCACGACTTCATGCATCAGCTCAAGGCCAGCGGCCACGGGTTCGGTGTACGTGTGATCGACGTCCGCGTGCAGGGTGACTTCGCCGAGGAGATGGTGACATCGGCGATCCGTACACTCGGGAGGCGCTCCGATGTCGACGTCGTCGTCGTAATTCGTGGTGGTGGTTCGCGGACCGAGTTGGCGATGTTCGATTCCGAATCGATCGCAATTGCGATCGCCGAGTCCGGCGTGCCCGTGTTCACCGGTCTCGGCCACGAAATCGACCGCAGCATCGCCGACGAGGTGGCTCACACCGCGTTCAAGACTCCGACTGCCTGCGCGGCGGCGCTGATCGACATGGTCAACGGGTTCGCCAACCGCGCCGAGTCCGTGTGGGCTGAGATTATTTCCTGTTCGACGCGACGGATCGACGCGTCGGACGCCGGCCTGCTCGAGAAGGCCCGTCGCATCCAACAGCGCACGCTCGGCGCCGTCGATCGCGCCGAACAGCGGCTCGCTGACCGTTCCCACCGACTGGTTCTCTCCTCAGGTCGGGCGCTCGACCACGGCATAGTCGTGCTCGACCGATCGATCGGTCGCCTCGCCCGCCGACCCTTGCAACTGGCCCTCGAGCAGTCCCGAACGATCGACCAGATCGAAGCCCGGGTTCGCTTACTCGATCCCGTACACACCCTGGCGAGGGGTTGGAGTATGACCCGCACCGCCGATGGGCGAATCGTCCGTGACCAGTCGGACGTCGCGATCGGCGATGCGATCATCACGACCCTTGCCAACGGCACAGTGACCAGCACCGTCCACGCCACAACCGTCCACGCCACAACCGAAGATGCCACGACCGGAGGACATCCGCAATGACCGATACCACCACCAGAACCGGACCCGGTCAGCCGGCCGACGCCCGGCCCGGTTACGCCGAGGCGCTGGCCGAGTTGGAAGGGATTCTCTCCGAGCTCGAACGGGACAACGTCGATGTCGATCGGCTGGCCGGCCAGGTTCAGCGTGCCGCCGAGTTGATCCGGCTCTGTCGAGACCGGATCGGCAACGCACGCATGCAGATCGAGCACGTCGTCGCGGAACTCGGTGGTTCCGGTGCCTAGCCTCGAACTGTGATTCCAGTCGCGCCACCTTCGCTGGCCAAGATCGCCGCGCGCGTCGATGCCCGCCTGCGTGCCCTGATCAATGCTGAGGACACACGCTGGTCGGCCCTCGATGAAGTGCTCGCCGATCCGTTCACCGCCATCAGGAACCTTGTGCTCGTCGGCGGCAAACGGCTCCGGCCGGCCTTCTGCCATTGGGGATACGTCGGTGTCGGTGGCGATCAGGATGATCAACAGGTGATCGACGCCGGTGCCGCGTTGGAGCTGTTGCACGCCTTTGCCCTGTTCCACGACGACGTCATGGACGGCTCAGCGACCCGTCGTGGTCAGCCGACCGTGCACACGGTGCACGAAGAGCGTCACGGCGGAAACTGGGCCGGCGAACCGCGCCGCTACGGCGAGGGCGTCGCGATCCTGGTCGGCGACCTGACATTCGTCTACGCCGATCAGTTGATGCGGACGGCGTCCGCAGAGGCCTGGCAGATCTGGAACGAACTGCGCATCGAACTCAACATCGGCCAATATCTGGACATCGTCGGCTCGGCCCATCGTGAACGCCGTTGGGACAAGGCCGAGCAGATCAGCCGCTACAAGAGTGGCAAGTACACGATCGAACGCCCATTGCACCTCGGCGCGATGTTGGCCGCTCCGGATCGCGGCGCCGAATTGCTGCCCGCCCTGTCTGCATATGGTCTCCCGCTGGGCGACGCGTTCCAGATGCGCGACGACGTGCTCGGTGTCTACGGAGACGCCGCCGTGACGGGAAAGCCTGTCGCCGACGACCTGCGCGAGGGCAAGCCCACGCCGTTGATGGCCTTGGCGTGTGCCGCAGCAACCCCGGCACAGGCCGCAGTCCTCGACCGAGTCGGTGCAGCGAGTATCGCCGATGCCGAGATCGCCGAGATCCAGCAGGTGATCATCGATACCGGCGCGCTCGACACACTCGAAGCCCACATCACCTCACTCACCGAGCAGGCCCTCGCCGCGCTGGAGACGATGCCCGTGACGGACGCAGCCAAGGACGAACTACGCCTGTTGGCCGGCTACGTCAGCTGGCGCGACATCTAGGTTGGGTAATGCGTCGGGGGTCAGACCACGTCGCTGTAGTCGGCCAGCGCCTCGCGGATCGTGGCTTGGGCGACGCCCACTTCGTCGGCGACGGCGGCCAACCAGGGCGGTCGGATCACCGCGGCGATCGTCAGTGGTTCGTCGAGGCCCGAGTGCTCGACAGCCATCCTGGCGAAGATCGTCGAGTAGTCCGGCGGCCGCAGATCACGCGACATCTCGAACACGGCGTACGGGTCCGGAGCGGTGGGCCGACGGGCGAGCAACACGACGCTGGACGAAACCGGCTGGACCGGGCCACCGGCCAGTCCGACACCGTCGGCCAGTACCGCTCCGCGCACGGTCGACGCCCGCGCCCCGGCGAGTTGCAGCGCGACGTACGCGCCGAGTCCATGCCCGACCACCGTGGCCTCGCCCAGCACCGCAATCGCCGCATCGGCATCGGCCAGGAGCATCTCCGCGCTGTAACCGCCACCGCGCGGGATCGTCGACTGACCGTGTCCGGTGAAGTCCATCGCGACCACAGGCCCCCGCCACGCCGAGCAGTAGGCCGGCGCTGTTGCCGGGGAATGACCGCCGAGACCGTGCAACATCAGTAGCGCCCGACTGTGCGGATCTCCGTCGACGAGGTGATGCAGGGCGAGGCTGACCTTGCCGTGTTGCAGCATCGTGACGCGGCTCACGACGCTCCACCGGAGAGAAACTCGAGCGCCATCGCGCAGACACGTTGCGGTTGTTCGATGTGGATGAAGTGACCGACACCGTCGAGCATCTCGACGCGTGATCCTTCGGCGAGGAACGGTTGGACGTGGCGCGGTTTGGTACCCCACCCCATCTCCTCCTTTTCGCTGGCGAGGATGCCGAGGAATGGCATCGGCAGACCGGGCAGTCGGTTCAGTGTCCACTCCGGACGCCACGGTCCAAAACCACCGAAGCGCATCGCCGGATCGATCGTCCACCGCCAACCGTCTTCGTCGTGACGGGCACCGACGGTGACGAGGTGACGCAGCCACTCGTCCGACAATCGCGGGTTCATCCGGCCGCGGCGCTTGGCCAATTCTTCGATCGTGCCGGGTTTGCGCGAAGCGAATGCCACCGTGCGGCGCAGATCGAGCCACGTGCTGACGTCGGTCGTCATCATTCGAGTGCGCTCGTGATCGGAGATGTCCGGACTCGCACCCTTGCTCGGGATGCCGTCCATGTTGATCACGTGGCTGAAACGGTAGGGCTGCGCGTCGGCGAGTTGGATCATCATCGCCGCGCCCTTGGAGTGACCGATGACCGGTGCCGGATCGAGCGTCACCGAATCCATCACGGCCGACGCGTCACGCAGATCGGCGTCCCACGAGTACAACTCGGTGTGCTCGCTCGCGCCGTGGCCGCGATGATCCCAGCTGATGACACGCCATCCGGCGACGGCGATCAGCGGTGCGAAGACATCGAAGGTCCGTGCGAAATCGAAGCCGCCGTGCACGAGGAACAGCGGCGGAGCGTCGCCTTCACCCCACTCGTACACGGCGATCTCCAGCCCTGCGACATCGAGCCGGTATCCCCGATCCGGTGCCACCGCTCCCGGGTAGGGGGCCGGCCGTGTGACGATCTCTGCGGCGTGGTCCACCCGCACGAATCTACGCGTACGATGCTGCCAATGAGCTTCTTGTTGCGGATCGGGGCGATGTCGGCGCTGCTGGCCGGAGGTGTCCTGGCCGCGTGTGGCAGCGCCGACAGCCACGCCAACGACACGTTGCCCCCGATAGCGACGACGACGACCACGACGACAATGCCGCCGACGACCACCACGATCCCGGATAGTTATGTGATCCAGGCAGGTGACACGCTGTTCTCGATCGCGACGAAGTTCGGCCTGGACACCAACACGTTGGCGGCTTTCAACGGCATCGTCAACAAGAGTCACATCGAGTCCGGCCAGAAGCTGAAGATCCCCCCGAAGGTCGCGGTCACGGCGACGTCGGTCGTCGCCGGAACAGTGACCGTTGCAACCGTGGTTGGTGCAACCAGCACCACCTGAGTCCTTTGCCCATGGTTGATCCACAGCCTCAGGTCAGCAGGGTCAGAGCGTTCCGGTTCGGTGTGCGACTGCGACGTCGGCGATGTCGCGCATGATCCGCCCGAGCTCGTAGTCCTTTGGTGTGTACACGCGGGCGATACCCATCGCT
>JAYTOM010000223.1:0-8203 GCA_043747765.1 Actinomycetota bacterium | reverse complement strand
CCGAGGGCGAAACCACGCACCTCGACGATCTGAGGCAGGAACATGTTCGACAGGCTGACCGCGAAGTACGTGCAATGGATGTCGCCCGTGGCAGCCACGAACTCGTCGATGCGCTGCTGGGTGATGTCGTACCAATCGCTGATCCCGAGTTCGGTGCCAACGGCGGCGCGCACAGCCGCATCGCCGTCGAGCACCTTCAGCGACGTGGCGGCCCTCAACGGCAGAAACCATCGAGGACGGCGGATGCCTCGGCGACGATGCGCTGGATCAACTCGGCGCAGCTCGGTACATCGTCGATCACGCCGACGACCTGTCCGCTGGCCATCACGCCGCTCTGCACGTTCCCATCGACCAGCGCTGCTTTGAGCAGCATCGGCGTGTTCGCAGCCATGAGCATCTGGGCCCAGCTGAGATCACCGCTCTTGCGCATCGCCAGACCCTCGGACAGCATCGCGCGTAAGGGCGTTCCGGTCATCGACCGGAACTTCAGCGCGTTGATCGCAGCGCGCGGCAGCGCCAGCGCCTTGCCTCGACCACTCTCCAGTTGAACGACCAGATCGGTGTTCAGTACGCGGTGCGGCACGCCGTCGACCTGCTTGCTGACCGTTGTCTCCGTGACGGAGCGAGCCAGGTAGAAGTCCTTCACCGATTGCGGCACGGCCGAATCGCTGGTGAGCAGGAAGCGCGTACCCATCGCAATTCCCGATGCCCCGTAGGCAAGTGCGGCGACCAGTCCACGACCGTCGAAGAAGCCACCGGCGGCAATGACAGGAACCTTGCCGCCCACGGCGTCGACCACTTGCGGCAGCAGGATGGTCGTCGGCACGGAGCCGGTGTGGCCGCCGCCCTCGCCGCCCTGGACGAGGACGCCGTCGACGCCCCACTGGAGCACCTTGTCGGCGTGGCGCTTGGCGCCGATGGATGGAATCACCAACACGCCGCCGTCGTGCAGTTGCGAGATCAGCTTCTCCTTCGGCGCCTGGGCGAAGCTGGCGACGCGAACGCGCTCGTCGATGAGGAGCGTGATGCGATCGCCGATGTCCGCGGAATCGGCACGCAGATTGACCCCGAACGGCTTGTTCGTGCGGCTCTTGACTTCTGCGATAGCGGCGCGCAATTGAGCGAAGTCCATCGTCGCGCTGGCCAAGATTCCAAGGCCACCGGCGTTCGACGTCGCGCTGGTCAATCTGGCGCCCGCGACCCAACCCATGCCGGTCTGCACGATCGGATACTCGATGCCGATCAGATCGCACAGCGAGGTGTGCAGATGCGGATTGACCGGGGTGTCGATCACGTCATCGGCCATCTCAGGAGACCTCGCGGTGACGCAGACCGCGCGGATCGAGACGATCGATCACGACCTGCTCATGTGCTGTCGGGTTCCGACTGACGGGCACATCGCCGTCGATGACCAATTCGAACCCGGTCGCTGCCTGCACGTCGGCCACCGTGACACCGGGGTGGACACTTGCCAGACGCATCGAGTGGTCCGGTGTGTCGAAGTCCATCACTGCGAGGTTGGTGACGACCCGGGGCAGACGGTGGTGTCGACGAGAGGCCTCGCTGAGGAGCGCGACCCGGTCGTAGCCGAGACCGCTGACCATGTCGACTTTGGGCACGAAGACCTTCGTCGTGTGTTTGGGGATGAAGAAACTCGTGGCATGACTGATGGTGTTGCCGGGCCCGCCGCGCACACCGAGCAACTGGGCCTTCGGTCGGTCGAACGAACCGATCAGAGCAATGTTGGTGTTGCCGAAACGGTCGATCTGGCTGGCGCCCATCATCACGTGACGACGACCGCCCCACACGGTGTCGAACACGCTCCGGAACGGGATCCAGCCCTCGATCACCTTGTCGGTCCCACCGATCGGCAGCTCGTTGGCGACGAAGAACGCCTCGCCGTCGCTGACCAACAGGTCGGGCTCGAAGGTGCTGCGCGCCGTACGCGCAGCAAGGGTCTGAATCGTGCCCATGCCGCTGGCGAAGATCTCGCCGTCGCCGCGGAATGCCTCGGCGGCAGCGATGACGATCACGTCGGCGAGCGTGGGAGTGGAAATCGTGTCGGTCATGACTGTGCCTTCGATTCGCTCTTGCGGACGCGCTCTGCGGCCTGCCACTGCGCAACCGCCGACTGGTAGTCGGCTTCGCTTCCACTGAGGAACTGCTGCTCGAACGCCGACCAATCATCGGCGTTGGCGGCTGCCGTTGCGTACGCCTTCTGGAATGCCTCGTCTCGGCCGTAGTCGGGTTCGCACGTCGTGAAGTGCGCACCGTTCGGCGCCTCGATGACGCCGTCGACCATGCTGCGGTTGATCCGCATCGTGTGGAACGAGCCCTCCTTCAACAGGTCGGCGGTGTCCACGATCTTCTCGCAACTGAGGAAGCGGCGGCCTGGCTCGCATGCGCCGAGGAACAGATCGTCGAAGTAGATGTCGGGCCCGAGGAACTGCGCGTTCCCGCTGACGTCGCTGCGGTTGAGGTGCACGAACGCTGCATCGAGTCGGATCGCCGGAACGGCGAGCAGCTCCTCACCGTCGTCGTAGGGCGAGGTCACGGTGCGCAGGTTCGGATTGACGTCCATCACTCCAGAGCCGAGACCGGCCCTGGTCGGCAGGAACGGCAGCCGCAGCGATCCGGCGTACAGGGCCCACTGGAGCATGCCTTCGTCGTACTCGACCGGTTCGGCGATGGAACCACTCTGGCGTGCGGCACGCCAATGCGGCTCGAGCGCGATCGAGTCCAACGACACGAAGCCGTAGATGATCCTGCAGATCTTGCCGGCAGCAGCGAGCAGTCCAACGTCGGGACCGCCGTAGGACACGATCGTGAGATCCTTCAGCGGTGACCGAAGCAGGGCTCGGACAAGGCTCATTGGCTTGCGCCGACTCCCCCAGCCGCCGATGCCGATGATCATCCCGTCGGAGAGGGAGGCGACTGCGTCGTCCTCGGTGATGCGCTTGTCGCGGCTCATGATTGACCTCCGGTCGCGTTCGTGCCGGCCTTGGCTGTGCCGGCCTTGTCGGTGTGTGCGTATTCGTCACGCAACTCGTCGGCGACGCCGGACAGGTTCAGCTCGAACGTGAAGCCCTGCTCGAAGCGGTAGCTCTTCTTGACATCCCACAGATCGATGCCGTTGAGGCACTCTTTGGCGGCGCGCATCACGGTCGGCGACTTCGCTGCGATCGAGTGGGCGACGGCCATTGCCGCATCACGCAATTCGGCCTTGGGCACCACCTGGAGCACACTGCCGTAGTGCAGCAGCTCGGCTGCCGTTGCCGTCGTGGCGGTGTACACCATCGCGCGCATCTTGTGTTGCGGCACCAGGCGGGACAGATGCGTTGCGGCACCGAGCGCACCGCGGTCCACTTCGGGCAGCCCGAAGTACGCATCGTCGCTGGCGATGATGATGTCGGCATTCCCGACGAGTCCGATGCCGCCGCCGACACAGAATCCGTTGACTGCTGCGACAACCGGTACGGCACATTCGTACACCGCTGCGAACGCTGCGTAACAGCCCTTGTTGGCACCGATCAATGCGTCGAAGCCGACCGTGTTCTGCATCTCTTTGATGTCGACACCGGCGTTGAAGCCTCTGCCCTCGGAACGAAGCACGACAGCACGGGTCGCGGGATCGCGTCCTGCACTCGTCACCGCGTCGGCCAAACCGAACCATTCCGCCACCGTCAATGCGTTGACCGGTGGACAATCAACGACGATCTCGGCTACGCCGCGCTCGTCGACACTCGTGGTGATCCCCATATCGGCGACCTTAGTTGGTATCTGACGAACCGTCAGATTCGAATGACTACGCTGCCCGCATGGCGCTGACAATCGACTTCGCGGGCAAGGTGGTGCTCGTCACCGGAGGCACCAAGGGCGTCGGTCGCGGCATCGCCACACGTTTCGGCGATGCCGGGGCGACGGTGGTCGTCTGCGCCAGGAAGCCCGTCGATGACTTGCCCGACGGCTGGCAGTTCTTCTCGGCGGATCTTCGTGACGGAGCGGCAGCATTCGAGATGGTCGATGCTGTGGTCTTCGCCAACGGACATCTCGACGTGCTCGTCAACAATGCCGGCGGCTCGCCGCCGTTCGACACAGCCACGGTCGCCCCACGGATCACCGAGCGATTGGTCCAGTTGAATCTGCTGGCTGCCATCTATTGCAGTCAGCAGGCCAACCATCACATGCAGCAACAACCAGACGGTGGATCGATCATCAACATCTCCAGCGTCTGCGGCCAGCGTCCGTCGCCCACCACGGCCGCGTATGGCGCGGCCAAGGCCGGGCTGAACAATTACACGATGACCACGGCGTTGGAGTGGGCACCGAAGGTTCGCGTCAACGCAGTCACCGCCGGCATGATCCGGACGGAACTGGCCCACTTGTTCTACGGCGACGAGGCGGGAATTGCAGCCGTCGGGGCCACCGTTCCGCTCGGTCGATTGGCGATGCCGAGCGAGATCGGCGATGTGTGCGTCTATCTCGCGTCGTCACTGGCCAGCTACGTCAGTGGCGCCAACATTGCTGCCCACGGCGGCGGTGAAGCCCCAGCATTCCTCGAACTCGCACCGTGAGTCGCAGAGCGAGCAACCCGACCGATCGAGCTCACGCCCTGACGGGTTGGTGGACCAGTTCGGGTGGTACACCGACATGGTTGTTCAACGACCGGCGAACCACGAGCAGCCAGCCGGTGGCGAGAAGCGCAGCGCAACCAACGGCGACGGGCATCAGCCCGCTCGATCGATCGAGCAATTGACCGATGATGAACGGAAGGGTGAGCGAGCCCAATCCTGCGGCGCTGACGAACCACGACGTCGCCCGCCCCGACAGCGTGATTCGTTCCTCGGCATACGCGATCATGGTCGCGAACTGAGGGGCCATCGCAATGCCGATCAACGGAGTGGTGATCCAGACCAGCACAGGCGACCCGTCGGCGACCGTCATCACGATCAGCAGCCCCACCGTCAGCACGCACGACACCGCCAACATCTGACCGGAGCGGACGCGCTTGCCGAGGAGGACGGCGAACAACCGACCGAGCGTGAACGAAACCCAGAAAGCTGTGTTCAGAAATGTGGGCGAGTCCGAACCCGGAAGCCGAATTCCCTCGGCGTAGGTCTTGATCCAGCCGCTGAAACCGATCTCGACTCCGACATACAGGACGAAGAACACGCAGATCACGAGCAAGATGCGGACAGGAGTCTGCAACCCCGACTGTTCCTCGCCGAGGTTCGTTGCCCCGCAGACCGGGCGCGAAGTATCGGCGGGCGCTTCGTGCAGGAGAACCACCACGGCAATCACGACCGAATAGACGGCGATGAAGCCCGCTGCGAAGGACAGGCCGTGGGTCCACGCCAGCGAACGGTCGACCAGTACCGGGCACAGCAGCGCCCCGAATCCGAAGAACAGGTGCAGCGCGTTCAACAGACGCACCGAGCCAGAACGGCGCGAGTGCCAGACAACGAGGGTGTTCCCGCCGACGTCGATCACACTGGCGAACGCTCCGACGAACGCGACCGGTATCACCAGCATCGCGACCGACGACGTGAGGGGAATGAACAGGGCTGATGCAGCCAGTCCGACGAGACCGCCGGCCAACGCACGATGCCCGAAGCCCCTGTCATAGAGCCGGCCGATCAGCAACGAGCCGATCAGGTATCCGAGCGACTGAGCGACGAACAGCACGCCGATCTCACCTGTGGACACATGCGCGCGCTCGCGCAAGTACGTCAACGACGGTCCGAGCAGACTCAGCGAGAAGCCGAGCGCGATGAAGGAACTGAGATAGATCCAGCCGGGGGCCGGCCGCTTCATCCCCGGTCGACGTTGATCCGGTTCGATGCCAGGCGCAACGAATCGATCAACGCGTCGCGCAGATCATCAGGATGGACGACCTCGTCATAGCTCATCGTGTCAGCCTGACGCCATGGACCACCTTGTTCCAGTTCGACCAGCTGTTGACGGGTGGAAGCGTCGGCCGTGATGGCATCCGCGCCGCCTCGGGCCGGCATCGCGCCGACCGTCGCGTCTGGCAGGGCGAGGGTGACGGTCTGGTGCCCGTAGGGATTCTGCCCCATCATCGAGCTGCCGAAACCATACGCCTTGCGCAGCGTGACCTGCAGCTTCGGCCCGGTGTGACGATGCTGGGCGACGAACATGTTCGCAGCGGCCCGCAGCGCCCCGGCGCGCTCGGCCGCCAATCCTGGCAGCACACCCGGATTGTCAGCGAGAAGAACAAGCGGCAGTCCGCGAGCCGATGCCATTTCGATGAAGTGCTCGGCTTTGACCGCGCCATCGGCATCGAGCGCGCCACCGCGCACCTTGGGTTGATTGGCGACGATGGCCACGGTGTGGCCGTGCAGACGAGCGAAGGCTGTGATCAAGGAAGCGCCGAAGCGTTCCTGCAGGACGAGCAACGAGTCGGCATCGAACAGCGCCTCGAGCACGTCGACCATGTCGTAGGGCGAGCGTTGGTTGGCAGGTATCAGCTCGGTCAGAGATCGCAATTCACTCGGTTCGCGCGGCTCGATCGATGCATCGAGGGCGAGCAGCCGACGGACGAGCGCCAATGCGTGGGTGTCGTCCCTGGCGCCGAGATGCGCTACACCGGATGCGAGGTGAACCTCACTGCCACCGAGCGACTCCTTGTCGATCTGTTCACCGGTGGCGGCAGCCACCAGTGGGGGCCCGGCGACGAACAGCTGGCCCTGGCCCTCGACCATGATGATGACATCGCTGAGCGGAGCGGTCAGCGCCCCGTGACCGGCGGACGCACCATGCACGACGGCGATCGTCGGCACCACCCCGATCAGATCGACCAACAGCGCGAGGTCCGTCGGTGCCGGGCGATGGCGTTCCATGGCGGCCGTGACGCGATGCCCTGCTCCATCGAGCAACATCACCAGCGGTACGCGTTCCTGCAGGGCAAGTGTTGCCAGCCGGGCCCGCTTCGACGAACCGGCCGAGCCGATCGAGCCGCCCTGGACGGTGGCATCTTCGGCACCGACCAGAACCGGTCGACCATCGATCAGACCGTGTCCGGCAACCAGAGCGTCGCGAGGGGCCCCGATGGCCAGGCCTGCGAACGTTCCGATCTCGCGAAAGGTCCCTGGATCGAGCAGCGCATGGACCCGCTCGATCGCAGTCATCGCACCCTTGTCGTGCTGGCGATCGATGCGCGCCTGGCCGCCCATTGCATGGGCGATCGTGCGATGTCGATCGAACCGGGACGTCAACGCGTCCCATCCACTCTCCTGCTGGTCCGCTCGATGCTGCTCGCTCATGAAATTGCCTCCGGCCGATGATGGTAACGACGAAGGAGGCCCGGGGGCGAGCCCCCGAACCTCCTGCTGTTCGTCGCTTGACGAGTCACGATTCTCGAGGTCGGTTGTCAGATCACCGGACGTCGATCACCCGACGGACGGGGGAATCATCACCGAGTCGATGAGGTAGACCGTTGCGTTCGCGGTCTGGATGTCGGGGACCAGGACATGCGCGGCACCATTGATGGTGGTCACGCCGGCCTTGTCGGACACGGTCAGCTTCTGCTTGGTGACGGTGTCGAGCGTCGTCATCGTGGCGAGGTCGGCCGAAGAGAGCCGCTGTCCGACGATCACCTGGAAGCCGAGAACCGTGGTCAGCAGACCGGTCGGATCGGCGCGCGCGGCCTTCAGAGTGGCGGGATCGAGATTGGCATAGGCGCATGATGTCATCGTGGATTCCCTTTCTGGTTGCTCACGATTGGTTGTTCACGATTGACTTTTTGGGGGTTTGGGTCGGTACTTGGATCGTTCGAAGGTCCGGGTGGTTCGTCAGGCCTCCCCGACATCGACGAAGATCGACATCCATCCGCTCGCCCCGTTCGGAACCGGGTCGGCACGGTCCTCTGTCTGGATGACTCCGTTGGCGTCCGTGGCTCGGACCGTGATCCGGTGACGACCAGGCTTGGTATCGCTCCACGCGAACGACCACGGACGCCAGGTGTTCACGGTGAGCTGATCGGCCAACGTCGCCTCGACGAACTCGGCCGAGTCGATCTTGACCTCGACCTTGGAGATGCCGATCGTCTGGGCCCATGCAACGCCACCGATGTTCACCGTTGCGGGCTTTACGTTGGCCCTCGAGTTCTTTGATCCACTTCGTCGCTGACACGTATCCATAGAGGCCAGAGACGATCACGCGAGCCGGGGAAGCGGTGTTGCAG
>JAYTOM010000222.1:0-1717 GCA_043747765.1 Actinomycetota bacterium | reverse complement strand
TCGTGGACGGCCGCCATCTCGTTCTCGTCGGACTGATGGGCACCGGGAAGACCACCGTTGGACGGGTGCTCGCGCAGCGCCTGCGCCGCCAGTTCTACGACTCGGATCTGATGATCGAAGCCCGTACCGGTAGGTCTGTTCGCGAGATCTTCGCTGACGACGGCGAGGAGGCCTTCCGGCGGCTCGAGACGCTCGTGCTCGTCGAGGCACTCGCGGCACAGGACAAGGCCGTCATCGCGGCTGCCGGTGGAATCGTGCTGAGCATCGAGAATCGGCAGGCGCTTCGTGCCGCCGGCGCTCGCGTGGTCTGGCTGCGCGCCGAGCCGGAGATTCTCGTCGAGCGTGTCAGGAGCGGATCGCACCGGCCACTGCTCGACAGCGATCCGGAAGAAACGTTGCGCACGATGAACGGCGAACGCGCAGACCTCTATCGAGACGTGGCTGATGCGATCGTGACAGTCGACAATCGATCCGTCACCGACGTGGTCGAAGCGATCTTGCGATGAGCAACCCGATGAGCAACCCGATGAAGTCGATCCGGGTCGAATTGGGAACCAGGGGTTACGACGTGCTCGTCGGGCACGGGGTGTGTACGGAACTGGCCGCGATGCTTCCGAAGTCGGCACGGCGTGCCGCTGTGGTGACCCAATCTGGCATTGGGGTCTCGGTCGATACCGCACTGCCGACCGAGGTGTTCGAGATCGGTATCGGCGAGGAACACAAGACCTTGCAGACGATCGAACGGCTCTGCGACGGATTCGCGGAGATGGGGATCACACGCAACGACGTGATCATCGGTGTCGGCGGCGGAATGGTCACCGACGTGGCTGGTTTCGCCGCAGCTTCGTGGCATCGCGGCATCCCCGTGGTGCATGTGTCCACCACGCTGCTGGGCATGATCGACGCCGCGATCGGCGGCAAGACCGGAGTCAATTTGCGGTCCGGCAAGAACTTGGTCGGTGCGTTCTGGCAACCGAGCGGCGTCATCTGTGATCTCGATGCCCTCGCCACGCTACCTCCCCGCGAGATGCGCTGCGGGTACGGGGAAATGGCGAAGTACCACTTCCTCACCGGTGACGATCTGTTGGCAATGGATCTCGTCGATCGCGTTGCGACGTGCATCCAGATCAAGGCTGATATCGTCGCCTCCGATGAACGCGAGGGTGGCCGCCGGGCACTGCTCAACTATGGGCACACACTCGCCCACGCGCTCGAGATCGACAGTAATTTCGCGCTCGCTCACGGTGAGGCGGTTGCTGTTGGTCTGATCTACGCAGCGCATTTGGCCGAGGTGCTCGGGAGAATCGACTCGCGCCGGGTGGACGACCACTATCGCGTGGTCGGGGGCCTCTACCAACTCGATACCGCATTGCCGCAGTCCGACCCCGAACGCCTGCTCGGGCTGATGGGGCGTGACAAGAAGGCGCTCGACAGTCTGACCTTCGTGCTCGACAGCGAACGGGGAGTCGAACTCGTTTCCGGAGTCGATCCCGAAGCGGTGCGCGAAGCCTTGGCGATCATGGCAGGTCATGGTCCGTGGCAGCAATGACGGTCGCCGATCTACCTGCGCATGCCGACCGAGGTTGGTAAGGTTCGCACCGCAGCGGGCGGCATCCCAGCGGTTCAGGCAGTCGCCTGGCGTGTACTCGAACCAGGAAATTCTCATGAACATCGAACTGTCCCGACGGAGACTCCTTGCGATCGGTGCTGCCGTACC
>JAYTOM010000221.1:0-2467 GCA_043747765.1 Actinomycetota bacterium | reverse complement strand
CAGGAGCAACAGCCGGCGGCGCGGCTACAGGGGCCGGTGCAGAGCCACCGTTCTTGTCGAGGTAGTCGAGGACGTCTTCGCGCGTGATGCGACCACCGGTGCCGCTACCGGTGATCGACGCCGGGTCGAGCCCGTTCTCGGTCACCAGCCGGCGTACGACCGGCGAGAGCAGGCGGTTGTCGTTGGCGACCGGGTCTGCCTCGGCGCCCGACGCTGCGGCGGGCGAAGCGGGCGGCGGAGCAGCGGCGGGGGCGACCTCGGCCTGCGGTGCCGGTTCGACCGAAGTCAGCACCGGCTCGGAGACTGGCGCTGGTGCCGGTGCTTCTGCGACTGGGGCTTCTTCTGCGGGTGCTTCTTCGGCAGGAGCTTCAGCGGCCGGGGCAGGCGACGAACCACTGTCGCCGACGACGGCGATGACGGTGCCGACCTCGACGGTCTCACCCTCGGGAACGCGAATCTCGGTGACCGTGCCGTCGACGGGCGACGGCACTTCGGTGTCGACCTTGTCGGTGGAAACCTCAAACAGCGGCTCGTCGGCCTTGACCGTGTCACCGACTTTTTTGAACCATTTGGTGATGGTCCCCTCGGTGACAGTTTCACCAAGTTGTGGCAATACGACGTCGGCCATTAGGCGTTCAGGCTCCTTCCAGTGAGCGAGAGCACAGTCTCGCCGAAGAGTTCGGTCAGGCTGGGGTGCGGTTGGATGAATTCTGCGACTTCGGCAACGGTGGCTTCCCAATTGACTGCAAGGTAGCCGCCTGACAGCTGCTCCGTCACCCACGGTCCGACCATGTGCACGCCGAGGATCGTCCCGGCGGTGCCATCTGCGTTCTTCTTGGCGATCACTTTGACGAGCCCATCGATCTCGCCGATGATCTGCGCCCGGCTGTTCGCCCGGAACTGATGCTTGCCGACGACGATGTCGATGCCTGCAGCCTTGCAGGCATCCTCGCCAGGACCGGCCCAGGCGACTTCCGGATGGCAGTAGATCGCCCACGGCACCTTGTCGTAGGCCACCGGCATCGGGTGTTCTCCGAGGATGTCCTTGACCATCAGGATCGCTTCTGCATAGCCGACGTGGGCGAGCTGTGGCGTGTTGATGATGTCGCCGATGGCGTAGACGCCCGGCTCGCCGGTGCGGCAGTATTCGTCGACTTCGATGAAGCCGCGCTCTGTCACCTTGACGGCTGTCCCGTCGAGGCCGAGCTTGTCGGCGAACGGACGACGCCCGACCGACACGACGACCACATCGACGTCGAGGTTCTCGTTGTCACCGAAGTGCACGGTCGTGCCACCTTCGGAATTCGGCGTATGACCATTGACCTTGACGCTGGTGCGAATGTCGATGTTCTTCTTCTTGAAACTGCGAACGACGATGTTGGCGACGTCGACGTCGAGGCCCGGCAGGATCTTCGGGAGGCCCTCGAGGATCGTGACGGCCGAACCGAGGTCGGCGAATGTCGACGCGAACTCACAGCCGATGGCGCCACCGCCGATGACCGCCATGCGGGCGGGGATGTAGTCGAGGTCGAGGACCTCGTCGCTCGACATGATCGGTCCACCACGGTCGAAACCGGGGATCATGCGCGGTACGGAACCTGGTGCAAGGGCGACGTTGGCACCTTGGATCACCTGGCTCGTGCCGTCGGCCGCAGTGACCGTGACGTTCTTGTCGGCACCCAGTGTGGCGATGCCTTCGAAGACGGTGACCTTGCGCAACTTCATCAGACCCGTGATGCCTTTGACGAGGCCGTCGACGATCTTCTGCTTGCGCAACTGGCTGATGGCGAAGTCCACCGACGACGATCCGTCGAGGACGATGCCGAAATCCTTCGAATGCATCACGTGACGATTGACGGCCGCCGTTTCGAGAAACGACTTCGCGGGGATGCAGCCACGGTTGAGGCAGGCACCACCGAGACGGTCGAATTCGACGATCGCCACGTTCAGGCCGGCGGACGCTCCGTAGAGCGCTGCGCCATAGCCGGCGGGCCCCCCGCCGATAACGATGAGATCAAACTGACTGGTCGTACAGACCACCTCCAAGATCAAAATGCGACTATAAGAGTAACGGTTCGAGCGCTGATCTGGCAGCGACCCGACGGCGGGCAAATGTTTCGTCCAGCACGCTGTCTCCTGAGCGAGACGCCGTGATCTAGCCGAGCGAGACGCGTGAACTAGCCGAGCGCCCAGACCGCCGTCTTGTTGTCGGACGTGAACCGCAGATACGTGGAACCGTCTCCGGAGGGCACGAACGTCAGTGAGCAGTCCAACGGCTGTGCCGGCTGGGCTGTCTTCTGGGAGCAGTCTGTCGAAGAGTCCTTCTTCACGGCATCGAAGCGCGAGTTGCCCCGTTGCACGCTGAAATGCGAAGGCAGCGAGGCAAACGCCGGGAAGTTCGCCGGAAGCAGCAGCCGCACGCTGGCGACGTCGCCGGAGTAACTGACGACGCCGACACTGATGCCGT
>JAYTOM010000220.1:0-2649 GCA_043747765.1 Actinomycetota bacterium | reverse complement strand
AGGAGCCGAGCCAGCGAACGAGTAGGTCGGGCTGCACCAGGTACGCAAACACCTCCTGCGGACTGGCCTCGATGGTCGTGGTCACCACCAGGTGGGGGGGCATGACCGGCTCCTCTTGTCCTCGTCGACGATGTGCTTGAGACGTTCGAGGGCGTCGGGCCACAGATCCTCCAGCAGGGCCCGCACCGGACCGAGAGCGTCGGGTTGCAGCAGGTACAGCCGACGCGTTCCCTCCCGGCGCTCCGCGATCAGGCCGGCACGATGCAGAACCTGTAGGCGCTGGCTGACCCCTTGCTGGCTGATCGGGAAGTGCGTCGCGATCTGGCCGGCTGCGAGCTCCTGGCTGCGGACCAGGCGCAACATGCTGCGCCGGGTCGGATCAGCCAGGGCCCGCAGTACAAGATCAGCGGCTTCGGCAATCATGCGTTCAGTCCTACATCGACGCGGGGTTGCCGACGCCGCTCCTGTCGACGGATACGGCCAGGTCATCGACCTGTACGTCCTCTCGCTGCGACATCGCCGCAACGCGCAGGTTCTTCACGACAGCGATCGCCGCGCATCGCGAACCAGAAGAGGTCGTCACCGACCAGGCAGCAGCGTTGGCGAATGTCATCGAGGACCTGTTCCTGCAGGCATCGCACAACACGATCAAGTATGCGAACACCGTGTCGAGTGCGACCACGAACAGTTGAAAGCAAGGCTGCGGCCGATGCGCTGACTGAAGACCGACCGCACCGCGACAGTGATCATCGGAAGTCACGCATTCATCCAGAACATGCGCCGCGGCCACCACGAACTCGGCACCGAAGCAAGGACCGACCATCTTCGCTGTGCCACCGACTTCGACGAACTCGCATCAATGATCTGAACAGTCGACATCGAGCCTGGCCTCGACACGACACCCGATCGAACAACGCAACAGTGCCCGTTCAACACGCTGGCATACTGTCGTGCTTCTAGACGGCCAGAACAGGTTCGATGAAGAACTCGCGAATCTGGTCTCGATCACATCCGTCAACGCAACAGAGCTGCGGCTCGACCGAGATGAGGTCGTAGAGCCGCACGTGGGCGTAGCGCTTCACGTTCCAAATACGGGGGCGACGCGTCGATGTCACGAACGCCGGAGGCCGGCCAGCCATCCGGCGACCGCTTCGCCGATCTGGTCGGCGCTGTCTTCTTGGATGAAGTGGATGCCGGCCACGGTCGTCTCGGTCTGGTTGGGCCACGTCCGGGCGAACTCGCGTTGTGCGCCGGTGAGGATCGTGCCGGGCTCGGCGTTGATGAACAGCTTCGCCACGTCGGCGGTGCACAGCCAGTCGGCGTAGGACTGCACGATCTCGACGACGTCGGCAGGCTCGCCGTCGAGGGGAATCTGGCGCGGCCACGTCAGCGTGGGTCGACGGCCCTCACCCGGCTCGAGGAATGGCCGCCGGTACTCCTGCATCTCCTCTTGGCCGAGTTGGCGGATGATCGACGACGGAAGGATCGCCTCGACGAACAGGTTCTTGGTGAGCACCATCGACTCTCCGGCCTCCGATCGCAGCCCCTCGAAGATGCCGACCGCGGACGCCGGCCACTCCTGCCATGTCAGGGGGCGAACAATGGCCTCCATGTAGGCGAGGCCGGCGACGCGGTTGCGATGGCGGTTCGCCCAGTCGAACCCGAGCGCCGAGCCCCAGTCGTGGATGACGAACGTGACAGCGTCGCCAAGATCCAACTGTTCGAGGAGACCGTCGAGGTACTCGCGGTGCTCGGTGAAGGTGTAGGAACCCGGACCGGACTCGTCGAGCTTGTCGGAGTCACCGTGGCCGATCAGGTCGGGAACAATGCAGCGCGCCAGGCCGGACACGTGCGGAACGACATTGCGCCACAAATACGACGACGTCGGGTTTCCGTGCAGGAACACGACCGGATCACCGACGCCTGCCTCGTGATACGCCATCTTCTTGCCGTGAACGGTGACGTACTGCTTGCTCAACGGTTCGGTGCTCATCTGGGAATGGTACGACCCCCCGTGGTCGACGAGCGATCCCGCATGGCACACATCGATGACGCGTCAGCTGGTGATCCGGTGATCAGTGTTGACACCAAGAAGAAAGAGATGGTCGGCGAGTACGCCAACGGCGGTGTCGAATGGCAACCCGGCGGTCAACCCGTACGGGTCAACGTGCACGACTTCGTCGACCCAGAGTTGGGTCGGGCGCCCGTTTCCCTGACGCGACCCGACTGTTGATCACCGCTGACGGCGGCGGTTCCAACGGCCACCGAGTCCGCCTCTGGAAAACCGGGCTCGCCCGACTCGCGGCCGAGACCGGCCTCACGATCACCGTCTGTCACTACCCGCCCGGGACCTCGAAATGGAACCGGATCGAACACCGCATGTTCTCGTACATCACCATGAACTGACGCGGCCGGCCACTCACCTCCTACCGCACCATCATCGAACTGATCTCCGCGACCACCACCGAAGCCGCACTCACCATCAGAGCCGAACGCGACACGAGTGGTATCAGAAAGACGTCAAGATCAGCGACACCGACATCGCCTCCCTACCCCTCACCCGACACGAATGGCACGGCGACTGGAATTACACACTCGCCAGCCCCACCCCAAACGACTCGACAATCCTGCGGTGACCCCTAACAGTAC
>JAYTOM010000219.1:0-11454 GCA_043747765.1 Actinomycetota bacterium | reverse complement strand
GGAACTCGGTGGTCGTCGCACAGTGCGGCGATCGCGCTGACGGCCGAGGTCGTTGTCGGGCGCGCCACCAGTGCAGCACGGCGGGGCACGTGACCGGCCAACGCCCAATGCATCGTCAACGGCCACCAGTCGCGGCTGACGTCGGCCGTTCCCTCGATGGACGTGTCGATCGAGCAGATCGATGCCACCGCCTCGACGAACAGATCGTCGAGGCGCACCACGGGCCCACCGAGATGATCGGACGTGCCTCTCAGTTCGATCGGCGAGGTCGGCTCGGTCGGCTCGGTCGGCTCGGTGGTGAGCGCGCCGACTCCTTCGTTCACGCCGAGCCCTTGGCGGCGACGTCAGAAGCGGCCGAGGTGCCGGCGGCGGCCTCCGCAGCGCAGCTCCTGCGATACGCTCCGACCTCCTCGGCCTGACGGTCGATCGACCACCCGAGATCCGGAGCGATCAGAAGCGCAACCGCCTCGGCCGCGACGACGGAGGCGTGGCGGTCGAACAAACGCGCTCTGGTTCGTCGCGACAAGACGTCGTCGAGCGTCCGGGCCATCTCGTTGCGAACTGCGTGAATTGCTTCCGCGCGCAGGTACGGCAGCCCGGTCACCAATGGTTCGCCCAGCGACGGATCGGCGCTGATCAGGGACTGGATTTCGTGGATCTCCGTGCCGTAGCGGCTGGCCAGGTGCGCATCGGGCGATCCACTGGCCGGTTCGTGGAATCCAACCGCGCCGAGCAGCGCAAGGCGCTTCGTCCGGCACTTGGCGGAGCGCCCGAGACGATCGAGTACGGCGTCGACGGTGTCTTCGGCCATCTCCCTGTAGGTGGTCAGCTTGCCCCCGGTGACGGTGATCACGCCGGCCTCGTTGCTCACGACCCGGTGGCGCCGGGACAGGTCAGCCGTACGCGCCGAGCCGCCGGTCTTGACCAACGGACGAAGACCGGCCCAGACACCCGTGATGTCGTCTGCGGTGACGCCGGTGGTGACCGACGCGTTGAGCGCGCGGAGCACGTAGTCGATGTCGTCCTTGGTGCACTGGGGGTCGTCCACCGGACCCTGATAGTCGGTGTCCGTCGTGCCCACGTACGTGTGCTGGAAGGTTCCATCCGGCAGCGGACCCCACGGCACGACGAACAGACTCCGTTTGTCCTTCGGCACGGGAATGACCACGGCGATGTCGTTGCGGACCTTGTGCCATGGGACGGTGATGTGCACTCCCTTGGCCGGCCGGATCGAGTCAGGGTGCGTCGCCTCGGCCAGTGCTCGGACGTCGTCGGACCACACGCCGGCGGCATTGACCACGACCATGGCACCAATCGAGATGCGGCGACTTTCTGCCTCGATGATGACGCCTGTGGCCTGGCCGGCGGAGTCACGCGAGATCTCCACGACCGTGCAGCCGTTGGCCACGACCGCACCGTGTGCGGCGGCGGTGCGCGCGACGGTGAGGCACAACCGGGCGTCGTCGGCAGTTGCGTCGTAGTAGAGGTAGGCCGACGCCAAGCGGTCCTTCGGCATCGTCGGGAGGTGGGCGAACGCCTCATCTCTGTTGAGCCGTCTGTGGAACTTGCCGATCCGCCATCCGCCGGTCAGGTCGTACATCCACATCGACGAACCCATCAACCGGGCGATCTTGCGCGAGACGACTCCGTCCCTCGTCAGAATCGGGATCATGAACGGCAGGATGCGCACCAGGTGCGGTGCGTTCCTGCGCAGCCGCTGACGTTCGTGCAATGCCTCGTAGACGAGTCGGACTTCGCCTTGTTGGAGGTATCGGAGGCCGCCGTGGACGAGCTTCGAACTCTTCGACGACGTGCCGGAGGCGAAGTCGTCCCGTTCGACCAACGCAGTGCGCAAACCACGGCTCGCTGCATCGAGGGCGACTCCCACGCCGGTGATTCCGCCGCCGACCACGACGATGTCGAAGGTCTCCTCAGCGAGCCGCTTCAGCATCGTTTGGCGGTCGAACAGTGCAGCAGATGCATCTCGGCTCATCGAATGCAAGTGTAGTGGCGGCTGACGTCACCACTCCGATGAGAAGTTCGCACGAGATGCATCTCGACACTTCACGCGGATCTGCAAGAAGTGCAGATAGCGTGTCAGGCGTGCGCAGCCCGGTCGAACTCACCCATGCATTTCGGACGCGCGGCCTCAAGTTGACACCGCAACGCCAGTTGCTGTTCAAGCTGCTGCACGAGAACACGACGCACCCGACCGCAGACTCTCTGTTCGCCGTTGCGACCGACCAGATGCCCGGAATTTCACTGCGCACCGTCTACCAGACGCTGAACGACCTGACCGAGATGGGCGAGTTGCAGAGCTTCGACTTCGACGGTTCAGCAACCCGGTTCGATCCGAACATCGACGCCCACCACCACGTCGTCTGCAGGATATGTGCACAAGTCGCCGACGTCTACGTCGGTGGCACAGCCGACCTGCGGCTCGACGGATTGGAGGGCTTCGTCGTGGATCGTTCCGACATCGTCTTCCACGGCGTGTGTGCTGCCTGCGCCGTCAGCGCCGCGCATCCGAATGATTTTCCCCCGCCCCCAGAACATCCAACTCAAGGAGATGCCCGATGACCTTGCACGGCACCAAGACACACGAAAACCTGAAAGAAGCGTTCGCTGGCGAGAGCCAGGCGAACCGCCGTTACCTGTGGTTCGCGCAGAAGGCCGACGTCGAGGGTTACCCCGACGCAGCGATGCTGTTCCGCTCCGTCGCAGAGGGTGAGACCGGTCATGCCCACGGCCACCTTGAGTACCTGGCCCAGGTCGGGGATCCTGCCACCGGCGAGCCGATCGGTGAGACATCCGACAATTTCAGGGCCAGCATCGCTGGCGAGACCTACGAGTACACGCAGATGTACCCGGGGTTCGCGAAGTCCGCTCGCGACGAGGGTTTCGACGAGATCGCCGACTGGTTCGAGACGTTGGCCCGAGCAGAGAAGAGCCATGCTGGTCGTTTCCAGCAGGGTCTCGACGGTCTCGACTGACCCGGTCTGCGGGTACGGACCAGAGAGCACTATGACAATCACCTACGACCCGCACCACCCGACATACCTCGACGAGGCAGATGTTCGGGACGAACTGACCCGCGTCTACGACCTCTGCCACGGCTGCCGGCTTTGCTTCAAGTTCTGCTCTTCGTTCCCGACGCTGTTCGAGATGATCGATCGTCACGATGATCAGGACGCAGCACGGCTCACCCCAGCGCAGCAGGACCAGGTGATCGACGAGTGTTTCCAGTGCAAGCTCTGCTACGTCAACTGCCCGTACGTTCCCGGCCAGCACGAGTGGGCGATCGACTTCCCACGCCTCATGCTCCGCGCCGATTCGATGCTGCACCAAACCGGCAAGGTGAGCGTGCGGGACAGAGCGACGACACAGATGATGGCCCGTACGGACATGATCGGAACAATCGGCAGTCGTGCGGCTCCGACGGTCAACAAGATGCTCGGAGCGAAACCGGGCGGCGTGGTCCGCAAGGTGATCGAGAAGACAGCCGGCATCTCCAGCGTCCGCTTGCTCCCACCCTTTTCG
Source organism: Actinomycetota bacterium (assembly GCA_043747765.1). GTDB lineage: Bacteria > Actinomycetota > Acidimicrobiia > Acidimicrobiales > Ilumatobacteraceae > WLMZ01. Next base: position 7,914 of record JAYTOM010000219.1, on the reverse strand, counting down.
CGGCAGCGATTCTCGACGTGGTTCAAGCGTCGTCCAACGGTGCGAATCGGCGAACGTCAGGGCAAGGTCGCTCTCTTTCCGACATGCCTCGTCGAATATCAGGAGCCAGCCATCGGGCACGACCTCGTCAAGGTATACGAGCGCAACGGCATCGAGATCGAACTCGTCGACGCCGGCTGCTGCGGAGCGCCGTGGTTGCACAGTGGCGACAGGGATCAGTTCATCAAGGTGGCTGTGAAGAACATCGAGGTGTTGGCTGCCGCGGTGCGCAAGGGAAATGACATCGTCGTTCCCCAGCCGACGTGCGGCTACATCTTGAAGAAGGACTACATCGACTATGTTCCGGGTGCTGACGCCACGTTGGTCGCAGACCACACCTATGACGCAGCGGAGTACCTGATGAAGGTCCATCGCGACCCGGACTCGTCGCTCGACATGGATTTCGATGGCGATGTGCCAGAGACGATCACCTACCACACGCCATGCCATCTGCGTGCTCAGAATGTGGGTCTGAAGAGCCGCGATCTGATGAAGCTGACCGGTGCGAAGATCAAACTTGTTCAACAATGCAGTGGGATCGACGGTATGTGGGGCCTGCGCGCGGAGAACGCCGAACTCGCTGTTCCGATGGCCAAGAAGCTCGGAGCCGAGATCATCCGCGCAGGCGGCGATGTGGTGGCTGGCGACTGTCACCTGGCCAACACTGCGATCACCGAGCAGACGGGCACCGTGCCTCTGCATCCGATCCAGGTGGTCGCTCGTGCCTACGGCATCGCGGCCGAGGAGGAGTCCCGGTGACGATCGAGCCATTCAGCACAGCGGACGAGAACCCGAACCGTCTGACGCTCGACGACATCGCTGACCAGCGTGCGTACGAGCGCGAGCGACCAGCCTTTCGGGCACGGATGCTCGAAGTCCGCAAGCGGAGACGTCTCACACTGGGGCCGATCGTGGCGGTGTCGTTCGAGTCTCGGGACACGATCCGCTATCAGATCCAAGAAATGGCGCGGGCTGAGAAGCTGTCGACGGACGAAGACATCCAGATCGAGCTCGACACGTACAACCCACTTGTTCCTGGTCCCGGTCAGCTGTGCGCGACGGTGTTCTTGGAGTTGACCGACGACGACCAGATGCGGCAGTGGCTGCCCAAGCTCGTCGGCATCGAACAGTCGATCGTGATCGATCTGGCCGATGGAACCCGGATCCGCTCGATACCCGAGGCCCAGCACGCAACGCAATTGACACGGGAGAACGCGACGAGCGCTGTCCACTACGTGCAGTTCGAGATCACTCCCGCCCAGCGAGCCGTGCTGCTCGCTGGACCGGTGGCGGTCGGCGTCGACCATCCTGAGTACCGGTACGAGGTGACAGTCAGTCACGAAACAGCGCTGGAATTGGCCGCTGACGGCTGAGGTCCAGCCGGATTCGAGCGGTGCTCCTGTTCCGAACCTCGAGAATTTCCCGTTCATTTCTTCCACAATCTCTGGAAATCGACGGGCGTACCACCTATGTTACGGATACCGACGCAGGGGGGTCTGCGCCGACGTTGTACATACACCAATTCGGTAGTCGGAGAGGGACTGGGGCGAACGTGTCACCCAAAGTGATTGTCTGGCGGGAACTTGGGGCCTGCCGGGGGCTCGATCCGGGGATGTTCTACCCGGACGAAGAGGAAGAGGCCAATGCCGCCAAGGCGGTCTGTGAACAGTGCGACGTCAGGATCGCCTGCTTGGAGCACGCACTTGCGTCGCGTGAGAAGCAGGGTGTCTGGGGTGGTGCCACCGAACGGGAGCGGCGCCGCATCGTCAGACAACGTCGTCGCACGGCCTGAACCGGAAAGTCGCCCGGTGTGCCGGGCCGATTGTCTCATAGTCTCTTCGGATGTCGCATTTCGACGATCTGGGTGGATGGCCGGCGCTGCTGACGCAGTTGCTGGAGCGGCACGATCTGCCTGCGGCGAGCGCGCGCGAGGCGATGTCCACGATTCTCTCCGGGGAGGCCACCCCTGCGCAGCTGATTGGTTTCGTCGTCGCACTCCGGGCCAAGGGTGAGACGGGCGAGGAGTTGGCGGGACTGCTCGACGCCGTGCTGTCGGCTGCTTCGATCGTCCCGCTCGGCGACGAACTCCGCAATCGTGCGATCGACATCGTGGGCACTGGTGGCGATCGCAGCCATTCGATCAACGTCTCGACGATGGCTGCCATCGTGGTCGCCGGTGCTGGCGTTCCGGTGTGCAAACACGGTGCCCGCGCGGCGTCGTCGAAGTGTGGAACGGCCGACGTGCTCGAGGAATTGGGAGTCGCGATCGAACTCGAGCCGGACGGGGTACTGCGCTGTGTGCAGGAGGCCGGAATCGGCTTCTGCCTCGCCACTACGTTCCACCCGGCATTTCGGTTCGCCGGCCCATCGCGTCGCGAGATCGGTATCCCGACCGTGTTCAATCTGCTCGGACCAATGGCCAACCCCGGCCGCGTGCGTCGCCAGTTGATCGGGGTCGCCAATCCGAATGTCGCCGAACGGATGCTCGCGTCGCTGCGCATCCATGGCGCTAGCAAGGTCTGGATCGTCCATGGCAACGGACTGGATGAGCTGACGACCACCGGCACATCGACAGTGCTGTCGTTGGAGGACGGCGAGGTGACCTCGTTCGAGGTCGATCCCGTGACGCTCGGTCTGGCGCCGGCCATTTCCGAAGAACTCGTTGGTGGCGAGCCGGCCGAGAACGCCGAAGTCGTTCGCCGAGTGCTGGCAGGCGATCATGGTCCGCACCGCGACATCGTCGTGCTCAATGCCGCAGCCGGGCTGGTGGTCGCCGGCGTGGCCGACGACCTCGACTCGGGTCTGGTCAGTGCGGCCCACTCGATCGACAGTGGTTCGGCAGCGTCGACGTTGCAGCGTTTCGTCGAGGTCTCTCAGGCTGCTGTTCAGACCTCTTCCCGATGATTGCCCGCGTTCCGGCATCCTCGGCGAACATGGGTCCGGGTTTCGATGCGTTGGGGATGGCTCTGGCGCTCTACGCCGAGATCGGCCTGATCGACGAGACCGACGTGCCACCTGACGGCGCGCGGGCAGCTGACGAGCACCATCTCGCGACGATCGCCTTCGAGCGCGTCGGGGGTACGGGTCGATTGTGGGTCCGGTCCCCGATCCCGATGGGTCGGGGTCTCGGCTACAGCGCTGCCGTTCGAGTCGGAGGTCTCGTCCTCGGCCTGGCCCAACGGTCCTACGCGACCAACCCCGCTGGCTCGGCTCACGACGTCATGCACGAGGTGGCCGACGACGTGCTTGCCCACGCGATCGACCTCGAAGGCCATGCCGACAACGCAGCGGCGGCAGTCATGGGTGGCGTCGTCGTGACCACCGGCGACCGGTCGATTCGGGTTCCGCTCCAATTCGATCCCGCTGTCGTGATCTGGGTGCCCGCATTTTCCACGCGAACTGATCAAAGTCGGAACAAGCTGCCTGTCGATGTCGCCCTCGCCGACGCCGTCTTCAACATCGGCCACGTCGCCTTTCTGATTGCCGCCTTGGCATCGGGCGACGTCGATGCCCTCGGCCACGCCACGCTGGACCGGATCCACCAGCCGTCACGCTTCGCAGCGGCCCCGGCATCTCGCGCTGCGCATCAGATCGCGTTGGCGAACGGAGCGTGGAGCGCTTGGCTGTCGGGCTCGGGGCCGAGCGTCGCTGCTCTCTGTGCGACCGAGAATGCCGAAACTGTCGCCACGGCGATGTCGGCGGCCGGCGATGGCATCGGCCATACGAAGGTGCTTCGGATCGATCACGGCGGAGCGTCGATCGAGACCTGAGCTGACCGCGATCTACGCGGCTCTCCGACGGGTCACGCCATCGCCCGCAGTGTTCGCCAGAACCTGCTTCTTCGGCTCGAACGATGGCAGACGGTTGACGAGTTCGGTCCATTGGCCCGAACAGTTCAGCAGCGAGATCCGCGCGCTGTTGGCATCGAGATAGCGCGCAATGCAGAGAACCTCGTCGACAGCATGGCGGGGGAGCGGGAGATGCAACGCAACCACGTCTGCCGGCGCGAGGGCATGTCCGAGCGAGAGTGTTCCGTCTTTGCCGCTGTGCATCAGCCGTCCGTGGTCGAACTCGAAGTGGATCTCCCCGATGTGCAGGTCGATCCGCTGCGCTCTGCGGAGGTGATCGATCATTCGCTGCCGACGCATCGCGCCGGCCAACGCCTGGGCGCGATCACGCACGCTCGCCGCCTCTTCGAACCGATGCGACCGGGCCAGGTCGAGCATCCGCTCGCGCAACGGGGCGAGGAGGACCTCCGGCTCGCCACCGAGACCACGCGTCACCATCTGCACTGCCGTGGCGTACCGATCGGCATCGGCAGTTCCCGAGCACGGGCACTCCGCGACCCCGAGCTGTGCTGCAGTACACAGTGGGCTGCCCTCCGCAGCGACGTACCTGCGGCTCAGCTTTGTCGTGCATCGGCGTAGTGGAACGGCCGACTGGATGGCTTCGATGACCAACGTCGCCATTGCTCGCGATGGCAGCGGACCGAGGTGCAACCCGGCCGCTTTGGGATCCTTGGTGATCGTCAGCCGCGGCCATGCCTCCTCTGTGGTCAGCCGCACGTAGCAGTACTTTCCCCAGGTCGTGCCCTGCTTGTTGTACCGCGGTGTCAGTTGTTGGATATAGCGCAGTTCGAGCACACCTGCGGTCAACGGATCTGGCGTGTCGATGTGGCTGACCCGTTGTGCCTCGCGCAGCATCGGGCCGATCTTGCGTCGATCGTCGCTGCCGAAGTAGCTCCGCACACGCTGCCGCAGATTGGTTGCCTTGCCGACGTACAACACCTCGCCACGCGCGTCGTGGAAGAGGTAGACCCCCGGTGTCCTCGGCAGGTGGTTCGTCAGTTTCAATTTCGCCACCTGCGGGTGGCCGCCGATCTTCGGGAGCAGTTGCAGATCGTCGAGGCCGAGGACACCGTACGCGGCCGCTCGCTCGATCAGCATGTGCAACAGGTCGGCAGTCGCGAGTGCATCGTCGAGGGCGCGGTGGTTCGGCTTGTGATCCAGTCGGAAGCGGGCCGCAAGGGTTCCGAGGCGGCAGTCGGGCACCTCGTCTCGGACGAGGCGGCGAGCGAGCGCCAAGGTGTCGATGGCGGGATTGGTGAGCGCTGGCCGATTGGAGCGACCGAGTGCGGCATTCAGAAAGCTGACGTCGAAGCGTACGTTGTGGCCGACGACCACTGCATCACCGCAGAATTCGAGCAGCGCCGGAAGCACCTGTTCGATGCGCGGCGCGGGCACGACCATCGCGTTCGAGATTCCGGTGATGATCGTGATCGACGGTGGGATTGCTCGACCAGGATTGATCAAGGTTTGGAACGTACCGAGGCTCTGGCCGCCGCGTACTTTGATCGCTCCGATCTCGGTGATCACGTCAGTGTTCCGGTCGCCGCCGGTGGTTTCGAGGTCGATCACGCAGAACGTCACGTCGCACAGGGGGATTCCGAGATCATCGAACGTACGTTGCATCCGGTCAGAGGAACACGAACGGTCGTTCGATGTCAAGCGCTCCGGCTCGTCAAAACGGTAGCGGTACGCTGGAACCATGACCGTCGACAAGCAGACTGCACCGCAGACTGCACCGCAGACTGCACAGGCCGCGGACATTGCCGGCATTCCTGACACGTCGCTGCGATCAGCACTGGAGTTCGCAGTCGGCATCGCTGCGGCGGGTGTCAAGCTGCGACCTCCCCTGGTGTTCCCGGCTGCGTTGAAGGCGTATCTGAAGCTCGACCGTCTCGACCGACCTTCGCTGCATGCCGTGCGGCGAGCTGTCGTTGGCGACGCAGATTTCCGATGTCGCATCGGCGCAGTCGCCTCCATTGAACTAGTCGACGAAATCGGGATTGCCTGGCTCCAGCGCAAGGATGGTTGGGAGCGCCAAGTCCGTGACCTGCACGCAGCGACCCGTGACGCTGCCGAGGAGGCGACCATTGCAAGCGCGTTGCGCAAGGCCGAGCGGCGACGGGAAGCTGCTGAGACGGTTGCCGCACGGGCGAACGCCGAACTGATCGGTCTCAACGACACGCTCGCCGGTGAACGACGTCGTCGTGAAAAGGCCGAGCAGGGTGCCGCTGCGGCCTCTGCTGAATCGAGCTCTCTGCGCACCGAGATCGCCGGTCTGCGACGGGAGGTGGACAAGCTCGTTCGTCGGAAGGAGGCCGAAACAGCCCGCGCCCAGTGCGCCGAAGGCCTCGTCGAGGAAGTGCGGGGGCACCTGGGCGCAGCGGAAAGGACTCGTGACGAGATCCTCGCAGCACGCGCCGCTGCATCCCCCGAACGACGCGGCGACGATTGCGGCGATCTCGATTCCTCGCAAGAGAGGTTGACCGCAACGATCGAAGCGCAGCAGACGACCCGAGCTGCTGTCCGAGCTCTCGAGCAGGCGGCCGCCTCGACACAAGATCTGGCGCGAGCCCTGGGAGCTGCTGCCGACGGTCTGTTCGTCGCTGGCCCGTCGGTGACGGGTCTCCTCCCGCCAGCGCCAGGTCGTTCGACGCGCCAGATTCGACCGACGCGCGCGTCGCAACGAAAGCCGATCGCGATTCCCGGGGGTGTCTACGGTGATTCCTTGGCGGCCGCGACCCACATCATGCGTACACGTCAGGCCGTGGTCATCGTCGACGGCTACAACGTGGCCAAGCTCGCCTGGCCGTCGTTCGAGCTGATCGACCAGCGTCGGATGTGCATCGAGCTGCTTGAGGATATGGTGCGCCGGAACGGCACCGAGATCCGGGTCGTGTTCGACGGCGCCGATGTCGTTGGAGCCTCCGCCGGGCGACGGTTGGTCCGGGTCCAGTTCTCTCGATCCGGAGTGAGCGCCGACGACGTGATTCGTGCTGAGGTGCGGGCGTTGCCGACCACGACCCCGGTGGTCGTCGTCACGAACGATCAAGCCATCGTCACCGATGTGCGCGGCGACGGGGCCAACGTCGTCTCGTCCGAGATGCTGTTGGCCGTTGCCGGTCGTCCATTGAGCCGTTGAATGCGGCTCGTCACCGAGATGTCGACTGCGGTACTACTGAGGCGAGTACAGCAGGAAGACGATCGTCTTGCCCGCCGGGACGAGGTCTTTCGCCGATGCGAGATCGGGTGAGGTGAACGCGTCTGGCCCGATTGCGAACACGCTGAACAGGTCGCCGCCGGGCGCTCGGTACACGGCTTGGTCGCTTCCCGTCAGCGGCTTCCGCTCGGTGAGGAACGTGAAACCGGCGCCGGTCAATGCCGGCTTGAACGCGGCAAGGACGTCGGTGGTGGAGAGATCGCTCGTGTGCAATTCACTGTACACGGTTGTGGTGGTGACGCCGAGAGCACCATCGATCGCGGGCGAATCGAGTGTCGCGTCGATGCCGGTCGGTGAGGGGATCGAGTCCCACCACTTCGGTTTGGCGATGTCCGGATCGGGATCGCACACCGTGCCGACCGGGGGAGATTTCAAACCTGCGAGCAACGAACCCTCGATGGCCGTGATGCACTTCGAGGCGAGCAGTTGTCCGTGCCCCTCACCGGTGTACGTGACCATTGTCGCGGAGGAGCCGAGGTCCTTGGTCATCTTCTTCGCCCACCGGATCGGCGTTGCAGGGTCGTTCGTACCACCGACGACGACGATCGGCGCCGAGCCTGCATAGGCAAGCTTGTCGATCGGTTCGACCGGCATCAACTTCGCGCACTGCTGTTTCGCGTCGAACGACGTGTCGTCGTAGGTGTCTGCGAAGCGTGGCGCGAGTGCGTGGAGTCTTGCCGCATAGGCGACGGGATCCGGGGGAACGTCGGTTGCCAGTCCGCTCGCACACGTGATGATCTGGTTCGACTGTTGGATCGTGGTGTAGTGGCCTTTGGCATCCCGGCCGGAATAGCTGTCAGCGAGGTGGAA
>JAYTOM010000218.1:0-1800 GCA_043747765.1 Actinomycetota bacterium | reverse complement strand
TGAATTCGGGCGTCCGTTTCTCCATGAACGCGGCGACGCCCTCCTGGAAGTCCGTGGTCCGGAAAAGCGGTAGCAACTGCAGAAACACGTGGTGCACGTTCTGCTCGAAGGTCTCCGTCTCTGCCGCACGCATCATCCGCTTGATCGCGCGCACCGCGAGCGGAGCGTTCGCGGCGACCTCGGCAGCGAGGCTGCGCGCCCGTGACTGAAGCTCGGCGTCGGCGACGACGTGGTTGACGAGTCCGAGCTCGAGCGCCTCGGCGGCCAGCAGCGTGCGGCCGGTGAACGCGATTTCGGCGGCCTTCGCGTAGCCGACCATACGCGGCAATAGCCATGTTCCACCGCTTTCGGGAACGATTCCACGTTTGGCGAAACCTGGATTGAGCTTGGCCGACTCGGCAGCAATGCGAATGTCGCAACCGAGCGCGAGGTCGAGCCCATACCCAGCCGCTCCTCCGTTGAGCGAACAGATCGTTGGCGTGTCGAGGTTGTGCAACACGATCGGTGGAGCATTGCGGATATCGAACTCACCGGGCGATGCGTCGAGCGAGCCCATTCCCCCGAGGTTTCCCTTCGGCGCCTTCATCTGAGCACTCAGGTCCAGTCCGGCGCAGAACGCCCGGCCTTGGCCGGTGAGAATCACGCAGCGGACGTCTCGGTCGCGATCTGCTTCGAGCAGCCGTTCCGACAGATCATTCAACATCGCTGTGCTGATGGTGTTCATCCGCTCCGGCGCATCGAGCGTGATCGTGGCGATGTGCTCGGCCACTTCGTAGCGCACCTCGGACTTCTGCATCGTTCCTGTCGTCATTCGCCGAACGGTAGTGCAGTCCCGACGATCGGTTTGAATGACAGTCGTGAAACCTCTCCCGTCGTTCGATGCCGCCGAGATCATTCGCGCGGTTTCGATGGAACGGGCGATCGAAGCGCTGCGTACCGGTTTTCGCGACCGTCCGGTGCATCTCGAACGCTCATCGCATCCGGTCGCAGGCGGCGACCTTCTGATCATGCCCGCCGCAGACGACCGGACCGCTGGGATCAAACTGTTGATGGTGCAACCAGCGAACGCTCTGAGCGCACGGCCGGTCATCCAGGGCACGTACGTACTGTTCGATGCTGTCGGGGGCGGCCCGATCGCGCTGCTCGACGGTGCGGCGTTGTCCAGCCTGCGCACGCCAGCAGCATCGGCGATCGCCACAGCAGTGCTTGCTCGCGACGATGCTCGCACGCTCGGCATCATCGGCTCCGGACCTCAAGCACTCGCCCATGTCGACGCCGTCCGCCTTGTCCGCCCGAACATCAACGAAATCGTGCTCTCCAGCCGCACAGCGGTCAACGGGAGGACCGCTGCGGCGACCGTCGCTGCGTCCCTGGCCGGCACCGCTGCGACGATCCGCACCGGTACATACAGCGATGCGGCGGCCTGCGACATCGTCTGCACGCTGACCCGGTCGACCGAGCCGCTTATCGATGCGTCGATGGTGCGCCGAGGGACGCACGTCAACGCAGTCGGCTCGTACCGCACCGACATGCGTGAACTTGCCGCCGATCTGGTCGGACAGTCCACCGTCGTCGTCGATGACGAACAAGCAGCGCGAGCCGAAGCCGGGGACCTGACGCAGGCTGTCGACGAGGGTCGATGGTCGTGGGACCGACTCGGGGGTGACCTCGCCGACGTCTGCACCGGCCACGTCGCGCGTCGCTCGGTCGAGGAAATCACCGTGTTCAAGAGCGTCGGCTTGGCATTCGAAGACCTTGTCATCGCCCGACTCTTGGCACGCGAGATGAATCTGCTGTGAG
>JAYTOM010000217.1:0-3241 GCA_043747765.1 Actinomycetota bacterium | reverse complement strand
CGTCAGCCGACGAAGGCACCTGGTCGACGAAAGAGTTTCCGGTGCCACCGCGACGGGGTCAGCGCAACGGCTCGCGGTTCGTCCTCGAACATCCATTTGGCGAAGTTCCGGCGCGACCATCCGCTCGTACCGATCACGCGGATGGCCCCCCGTGAGGCCCACTCGTTCGACAGGACGCGACCCAGCACGATCGACATCCGGTGATCGGCGAACAGGTGCTCGCCGACTTGCGCTTCGTAGTGTCGACGGGTCGCGGCCGCGTCGAGGCCGCCCGTGGCGATGATTGCTTCGGCAGCGAGTCGTCCGGTCAAGAGTGCCTGGCCGATGCCCTCGCCGGTCAGCGCGTCGGTTGCGGTCGCGGCATCGCCGACGAACAGCACGCGCCCACTCGTCAGCACGGCCGAGTCCACACGAGCTGGAATCGGCCACGCGGTATGGCGGCCCTCCATCTGCGCGTCTGGGCCGAGCGCGGCCCGGATATGGGGGCGCTGCAACAATTCGGGCCAGATCGACTTCATGTCGTGAACCTTGCGTTTGCCGCTGCGCAGGAGGCCGAATCCGACGTTCGTGCGGCCGTCGGGGAGCGGAAACGACCATGCATACCCTGGGAGTAGGTCTGGCTCGAACCACACGTACAGCCGGTCCTTGGCGGGTCCTGTGACGTTGGTCGCGTACTGGCGGAAGCCGTGCCACTCCCCGAGGTAGCCGGGCTGGCCGACGCCGAGTGCCTTGCGAACCGGAGACCACATGCCGTCGGCGGCGATCACGTAGCGCGCCCGGACGGTGCCGATACCGTCGGCTTCGAACGTGATCCATTCGTCGGTCTGGCGTTCGACCTGGACGAAACCGTGACCGTCGAGGACGTTCGCTCCGGCTGCTCGGGCATGCTCGAGCAGAGCATTGTCCAATTCGAGGCGGGGGGTGACGGCGGCGAACTGGCCGGCGCCCTCGAGCGGCAGACATACCTCTCGGCCGCTCGGTGACCGGACCCACGCCGCATCGACGGTGGTCCAGCTCGGCACGGCACGAGGATCGAAATCGAGCGTCTCGAGCTCGCGCAAGGCCAGCGTCGTCAGTCCGTCACCGCAGCACTTGTCACGAGGAAACACGGCTCGGTCGATCACGGTCACGCTGCGCCCGGCCGCTGCGAGCACACGCGCGGCTGCGGTTCCGGCCGGCCCGGCGCCGACGATCAGGACGTCGGTGTCGAGTGCGATCCTCACGTATCGCAGGCTACGGGTTCCCCGGCCGTCACCTCGCGGTGGTCCGCACAGTTGGTCCCACGTGCATCGAATGGGAGCCGCATACAACGGCCACTTTAGGATGTCCGGTGACATCAGCGACGATGTCACCGAGTCGAGGATCAAGGGGATCGTGTATGAGCAATCGTCTGTGTGAAGGCCGTGTCGCCATCGTCACCGGCGCCGGTCGTGGCATCGGGCGCGAGCACGCGCTGAGCCTGGCCAGCCAGGGCGCGAAGGTCGTCGTCAACGATCTCGGTGGCAACATCGACGGGAGCGGTGGCGATCAGTCGCCTGCTCAACAGGTTGTCGACGAGATCCTCGGCATGGGCGGCGAGGCCGTTGCCAACGGTGACAACGTCGCTTCGTGGGAGGGTGCCCAGCGCCTGATCAACACTGCGGTCGAGACCTTCGGCGACCTGCATGCGGTCATCAACAACGCCGGCATCCTGCGCGACCGCGTCCTGATCAACATGACGGAGGAGGAGTGGGATGCTGTCATCGCCGTTCACCTCAAGGGCACGTTCGGTCCCAGCCGTTGGGCCGCTGTCTACTGGCGCGAGAAGAGCAAGGCCGGCAAGCCGACCGACGGTCGGATCATCAACACCACCTCGGTTTCGGGCATCTACGGCAACCCTGGTCAGACGAACTACGGCGCAGCGAAGGCCGGCATTGCAGCGTTCACGAACATCGCCGCGCTCGAACTTGTCCGGTATGGCGTGACCGTGAACGCGGTTGCCCCGGTGGCTCTGACTCGAATGACCGAAGGACTCGGACCAGCACCGGAGACTGACGAGGAGCGGGAGATGCGTTCGCCGCGTTGGATCGCCCCGATCGTCACCTGGCTGGCGTCGGCGGAATCCGCTGGCGTCACCGGTCAGGTCTTCGAGGCCAGCGGCCAGACCCTTGCGATCGCCGAGGGCTGGCATCGAGGACCTCGCGTCAAGCCCGAAGAAGACCCGACAAAGCTCGGTCCGATCGTTGCCGATCTCGTCAGCCGGGCTCGCAAGGCAGCCGGCATGGACGGCGAAGAAGGTTCGTGGCCGCAGCCGCGCACGTGAGCGCGTCCGTCTCGTTCCTTCACCGATGCTCGTGGGGCCACTCGTGATGCGTTCGTGACGCATTCGTGGCGTACGGCGGTCAAGTCGGCGGTGATTGTGCCGATGGAAACACGTGGGCATCGAACGCATCTCGAAGGGCGCCGTCTGATGGCGAGGCGGCGATACACCGATTCTGAAATCCTGGCAGCCGGTTCTCGGCTGTCGGTCTGCACGATCCGGGACAGCTGCATCGTCGGTGGTCTGGTTTCGACGTATCTCGATTGGGACGGCTTCTTGCCGTACGAGGCCCGACTGCGTGCCGAGGCACTGCTCGACGAGACGACCTGCGAGACCCGAGCCATCGACCCGAACGACGTGATCAACGTGCACCGGGCATTCGGGCTGATGCTGGCGACGACACGTGCTGAACGCCGCCAGGCGACATCGTCGGCTTTCGGTGGCAGCCCGGATGAGGCGGCGTCCTAGAGTTCCACCGACACAACGTCGAATTCTCGAGGAGCAACTTCAATGCCGTTAGACCCGTCAGCTGTCGGATCAGAATCAGAACCGACCACCGTCAGTTGGACCAGCAAGGACACGCTGCTCTATGCCGTCAGCCTCGGCTGCGGAACCGGCGAGCTGCAGTACGCGACGGAGAACACCAAAGACGTCCAGCAGCAGGTCCTGCCGACGTATCCGGTCGTGATCCCGGGCGCCGGCGGCGGACGCGGATTCGGCACCTTCAACCCGGCGATGCTGGTCCACGGCTCGCAATCGGTCACCTTGCACCAGCCGTTGCCGGTCGCCGGGTCAGCGTCGGTCGTCGGCAAGGTCGCCGCAATGTACGACAAGGGCAAGGCAGGTGTCGTCGTGCTCGAGACCAATGCATCGACCGAGGACGGCACGCCGCTCTACACAACCACGTCGTCGCTGTTCATCCGCGGCGAGGGCGGTTGGGGC
>JAYTOM010000216.1:0-5253 GCA_043747765.1 Actinomycetota bacterium | reverse complement strand
GCGCTGCGTCGTAGGCGACGGCGGCGTCAGTAGCGCGGTCGTGCGACGTCCGAGCACAGAGTGTGCGCCCGTACGGAGACTTCCGCAGGGCTTCCACGTTGCCTTCATCGTGCCGTACGACCAGCTGTAGCGCTGTGTGTTGTCCTGGATCTTTCAGTTCGCCATCGATCGCTGTGCCTGATCGAGGGCAGGCACAGCGCTTCCGGCGGAGAGAGTGGTCGGTCCGAGCCGTCCCTCGGACCGACCGTCTTGTGCCGCTGCGGGATTTCTTGCAGCGTGGCGTTCGCTATGGAGTGAAGCGGGCGACGACGACGTCGGTGTTGGCGAACTGCTTGGCGCACACAAGCGGTGGCGCCGGTTTCGTCGAAGGATCCGGAGCGTTCTTGCCGGTGTACAACACCTCGTCGTCGGCTCGGATCACGAGGTGGTTGTCGACGAGGTAGTGCTGGTATGCGTCGACGGCCGGGCATCCTACGCCGAAACGGCTGTCGGTCGAGATGAACCATGCACCGCTGTTGTCGGAGACGAGCGTGTTGTAATCACCCCAGAACTGGCGCTGCAGGTTGTTCTGGGCGCTGGCCGCAGGATCAGACGACACCGCTGAGAGTTTGACCGGAACCGACCATCCGCCAGTGCGTGGTTTCGAAACCGCGTAGCTGTCGATCGAAGCGTTGCCGGTGCCGAACGTCTCCGGGTGGATTGCGCGCAGTGCCTGGTAGGCGACATCGACTCGGCCGTTGGGAGCAACAGCGAGACCCTGGAAGAAGGCGGATCCCTCCGACGAACTGACGGTGGCGGGCGTGGACCAGGTAGTGGCGCCGTCGGTGGAGGTGGCAACAACGATCCTGCCACCGCCGGTGGTGCGCGTCGCCCATGAGGCGTAGACGGTGGTGCTGCCCGGGCGGGGATCAGCGGCGATCGTCGGGAAGCTGTCGGTGCGGAAGTTGGCACCGGGGATCGGGTCGGCGATATCCGTGACCGGGCCGATCGGTGCAGCCTTCGACCAACTGAAACCGCCATCGTGTGACACCGTGACGACTTGGGCTGCGCCCTGCTCGAAAGCGACGTACGCCGTACCATCGGGCCCGACGCTGCTCGACGAGCCCTGACGTCCGTTACCAGTGCCGTTGTTCCCGGCCGGTGACAATTGCTTTGGAGCGCTGAATGTGGCACCACCATCTGCGGACACGGTGACCATCACCGGTTCGCTGCCGTTACCGGTTGCCGTGTTCGAGCGGAACTGCGTCCAGCTCAGGTACACGCGACCGAAGTATGGGCTGGTTGCAGAACGATCGACACTCAACCAGTTCTTGTCGTTGAACACGGCCGTCGCTGATTTGGTGATCGCCAGAATCGGTGCGGACCAGGTAACGCCGTTGTCGTCGGAGGTGGCGACGACCACGTACTCGAGCCCTGGTTTGCCGGCAATCGTGGCAAGCGTCGAGTAATAGGCGCGAGCTCCGTTGCCGTAGCTGAAAACACCGTGACCGTCAGGTTTCGGGCCGTACGAGATCACCGGATCACCGTCCGAGATCACTCCTTTGCCCTGCCACGACGCTTGATCGTCCAGCAGACCACGGTTCGTCCAGGTGACGCCCGAATCCGACGATGTATAGACGCCTGACGTTCCGACACCGGGAAAAAACGAGCAGTCCGATGGCGGAACTGCGCCACGCACAACCCCTGGTCCACATGCTGGCTGATGCTGCTCATCGTTGGATCCGGCAATGACGAATCTCGAATCGACCGGATTGAGCGAATTGAGCGGATTGAGAGCGATCGTCGGTTCGTTCTGTTTGTTCGTCGGGAACACAGCGCTCGATCCCGACGCAGGTTGACCGGCGACTTGTGGCTGGTTCGCTTGCGACTCGCCCGTCGGCGTCGACGCAGCGGCTGCCGAAGCGATGCACACCATCGCCACGCATGTTGTCACTGCCGAGATCACACGCGCACGGTAGCGCCGACGTGGCGACCGGTATGTCACGGAGTTCGAAGCGTCCCGGCTCACGGCTTGCCGTGGCCTTGACCGTTCGAGCTGCCAGCGGCGCTGGCGGTACCGCCGCTGTCGTGGGCGCCGTTCGACGCCCCGCCGCCGCTACCACCGTTGCCATTGCCATTGCCACCGCTACCACCGCCGCCGTTGCCATTGGCTTTGGAACTCGGCGGCGACGCCGCGACCTCGGTGGTTGACGGCAGGGTCGTTGTCTGCACGGTTGTCGACGGCGGGGTCGTGGTCGGCGGGGAGGTCGTCGCGCAGAATTGCTCCACGGTTTGACCGGCGGCGGTTGCCGCAGCGATCAAGTTGCGGAAGGCGATCGCGTCGGGGTTTTTCGGATGACCTTTGGCGAGCGAGTCGAGGTAAGCGTTGCACAGTCCGTGCTTGGCCGGTCCAGTCGCATCAGGACCAACGGGCTGCGCAGTCTGCGTCGCCGATGCGTCTGCGGTGGTCGGAGGGTACCTGGTGGGAAACTCCAGCGTACTTGTCGACGGGTCCGTCGTCGCCGACGGCTTGGTTGTCGCCGGGTTGGTCGTGGCCGGGTTGGTGGTCGATGCGATCGTCGATCGACTGGTCGTCGCCGGCACGGTCTTGGCGTCGGTGATCCTGTTGAGGGCGTTGTCCAGCCCGGTGACACTTGGCGAACCATCGGCCTTTGCGTCGGCAGCATTCGCGGCAACATGCGTCGCACCTGACGAATTCGCCCAGTTGAGCGGACCTGGCAGGTTCCCGGTCGCAGCTGCCGCAGCGCCGGCCGTACAGAGCGTTAGTGCGACGGCGAGCGCCGTCACCTTGGTCTTGCGGATTCTCGGTTGCATCTCGGCTCTCCTCGGACTCACATCGACATCGGGATGTGCACCCACCATCGACACCAAACGCTGCAGGGATGCCGCAGACATCTGCTCGTCGACATCCGGTGGCTGGCGGAGAACGGCGAACAATCCGGAGATGTTCGTGACTCCCTCGCTGACCTCCCCGGCAACCTCGCGGCCGGCGAGCAGGTCGTCGACCTGCGATTCCGGGACGATGTAGTGATGCACATCATCAAGATCGCGTTCCTCGCTCACCGCGTTACACCCATTTTCGCTGTCACCCGATCGGCCAGTTTTCGCAACGCCCGATGCTGTGTCACCCTGACCCAATTCTCGCTGCGCCCGACGATCGCCGCGACTTGGGCGGCATCGAGATCGCCGAGGACCCGCAGCAGTACGACTTCGGCCTGATCCGCCGACAGCAACGTTTTGACCAGCTCGACGATGTCTGTCGCTGCCATCGTGTCGACCACGACGCGTTCAGGTTCCTCGTTGCTGACCATCTGCACGAAGAACACATCATCCACCGGTTCGGTTTTGCGGCGCGTTGCCCGACGTCGATGCTCGACGATCCGCCGCCGGGCAATCGTGAAAATCCACGCACGCAGGTCGGACTCGCCGCCATTGAACGAACGCAATCCTCTGGCCACAGCCTCCCACACCTCGCCGGCGAGATCGTCGGCGAACCGCGGTTCCGCCGACCACATGAACCGGCGTAGACGCGGATGGATACCGGTGAACAGCCGTGCGATGGCGCGGTCGTCACCGGCTTGGGCTGCGGCGAGGATCGCCGTGAAATCATCGGGTACCCCGTCGATCATTTGCCGCACAGTAGCGGAACAGCGAAATATCGCTCGGACACCCAAACCGATCCGTGCAGATCAACAGGATCCAAAACGGCTCAGCGTGGCTCGCCGTCCCCGTCACGAAGATCCGAATCGGACGGCACCACACCTTTGGCGACATGACATCAACCACAGCACGATGCCCAACAAGGACGTCGTTCGGGGTAACGATCGGGGCAGGCGTCAGCGTTTGCGGCCGAAGAGCCGCTTCAGTCCGCGTGGGCGTCGGGCTGCGAGCTGATCGGCCTCCACCTCGGCGAGGACTGACGGCCCGACGGCGTTGATGATGTCCTCGGCCTCGTCCAATACTGCGGCGGCAGATCCGTCTTCGAGACCCGGCGGGTCAGGTGGCGTCGGCGGCGTGATCAGCGAGCCGTGGGCCCAGGCGACATCGGCGAGTCTCGGCTGGAACTTGGG
The DNA here is from genome assembly GCA_043747765.1 of Actinomycetota bacterium. Taxonomy (GTDB): domain Bacteria; phylum Actinomycetota; class Acidimicrobiia; order Acidimicrobiales; family Ilumatobacteraceae; genus WLMZ01. The sequence continues at coordinate 1,183 of JAYTOM010000216.1, read as the reverse complement.
GCAGTGGTCTGGACATCTCCATGGGGCATCGGGCGCGAGATCGAGATTGCACTTCCTGACTGTCTCGCCGTTGGCGTACGTCCGGCTCTCGAAGTTCTTGCACTCCTGTCGCATCGGCATATGACTCATTCTGCCATCGCTGCGACATTCCCACTCGGATCTCGGCGTCTTCACAGCATCGCCGAATGCGCCGATGGACCCCGCGGGGCGGAGGTCCATCGGCGTGAATAGAGGTGAGTGCCAGGCCTGGACGGTCCGGGTTCGAACCGGGCCGTTCCGTTCGGTCGAGTCGGTCAATACAGGCGGATGATCGCCGCTGCTGTCCTTGCTCCCCAGCAGGCAGCGTGTCCGTCGGCGATCTCCGCCTTGGAAGCCGAGGTGCGGAACGGGTTGACGACGTTGTGATTGGCGTCGTAGACAGTTGCCGGGGTGAGGGCGATCAAGCTGTCGACGCGGCCGGCGACGTCGGCCTGGGAGGCGTCGATATAGGTGTTCATCTTTGCCAAGTCGGCTTCGGCGACCACCATGTTCTTGCCGGCGGCCTTCAGCGCGTCGATCTGCGTCTTGTGGGATGCAAGGTTCGATTCGGTCGCCGAGATCGTCGATTCGAGGCCGGCGCGATGGTCGGCTGTGATGTTCCCAGCCGCGCCGAACTCCGCATCGAGTTGGCCGAGCTTCATCATCCTCACAGCGATGGCTGCGTCACACTGCGCCTGGATACCGGAAACGGTCGTCCCCTGCCCCTTGGCGGCGACGACCTGGCCGATCACGCCGAACGCACCACCCATCATCTGACGCTGCATACCGCCTGGCGGCATCGCAAATGCGCCAACTTGGATGACCTCACCCTGAACCAGTTCCGGCCAGGATCTTCTTGAAGTTCTTCAGCTCGTAAGGCGCCATCGCCAGAAACTATCCGAACGAGCATGACAGCGGCGATGGTCGAGCAGATCCGTCTCCGTGGTCACCGGATGTGTACAGATTCGATGACATTCGGTGACCGCTGCGCTGAGCGGTAGCCACAAATTGGAGTTCCGGATGTGGGCTACCCCACGCTGCCTTCCATCTGCAGTTCGATCAGGCGGCTCCACTCGACGGCGTACTCCATCGGCAGCGTGCGGACGATCGGCTCGATGAAACCGTTAACGACCATCCCCATCGCCTGCTCCTGCGAAAGGCCACG
>JAYTOM010000215.1:0-9556 GCA_043747765.1 Actinomycetota bacterium | reverse complement strand
CTGATCCCCGAAACCTGCAAAACACCTGGTCAGAGTGGAGCCCAGAGAGAGAATCGAACTCTCGACCTTTTCATTACGAGTGAAATGCTCTACCGACTGAGCTATCTGGGCGTGAGTGGAGATCCTAGCGGCACAGTCTGGGTGGCTCCACGGTCGAAATCGGGCCGACCTACTCGCCAGCTCGCTTGGCCATTCGAGTGCCCGGAAGGAAGTAGCGATCGTGCCATATTCCGCGCGGATCCTCGCCGGCGGTCGGCATCCGCCACGACGTCAGGCGGGTGGTGGCCGCCGTCAGATCGATCGCGCACAGAGCGCGCGGTTGGTCGTCGGTGCCATTCACGTACGCATTGGCCTCGTCGACCGGGATGTACCTGGAAGCGATTGCCCGGTACAGGTGTTGCCACAAACGGTCTCGCCCGGGCTGGTACAGCACCTGGATGTGGCCCTGCAATGTGACCTTGCGATAGGGGATCTCGTCCTCATCGACGGACACGCCGACGCGTGGGTCGCGCAGCATGTTCAGCCAGATCGTCGCCGGCTCCCGAGGGGTGAAGCAGAGCAGGTCGCCGTCGAGGATGAACCACAGCGGAACCACTCTCGGCATACCGTCCTGATCGACCGTAGCGATGCGGATCAAGTGATTCGGCTCGGCGAGAAAGCCGTAGATCTCGTCCTCGCTGAGCTTCGGCATCTGGCAGGTCTACTCGTTATCCGCGGAGCGCCGGAAGTTCGAGCAACAAAGCCTGGAGCAGGAGTTGTTCGTTCGGATTGCGCTCCAACGCTTCGAGTGACGTGTGGATCCGCGTGATGGCTTGCGCCGCAGATTCCGGACGGGCCATCGAACCATCGACGAGGGCGTCGCGATACGAACCGGCGAGCGTCGCGAGGCCAGCCCGCAACTCGTCGACGCGGTGTCTGCGCAGCTCGCGCTTGTGGCGTTCCTCGAGTGCCTTCTTCCCGCTGCCGCGCTCGCCGACGGAGGCGATCCGCTCTTCGAGAGCGATCACCTCTGCCGCGTGCCGGATGGTCAGCGGTGCCGCTGCTGCTTCGATTTCGCTGAGCAGTGATTCGACGGCAGCGATCACGGCACTGCCGGTTCCGTCGAGGCGTCGTGGCACGCCGGCGAACAGTGCCCGTCGTGCTGCGAGGTGGGTGTCGTTGGCCAGCAGCCGGGCTCGCGTCAGATCACCGTTGGCAGCGGCCGCAGCCTCGGCAACTCGATCCGCTGGCGCGCCGTCGGCCAGCAAGGTCTCGATGATCAGTTCGTTCGGCACCGGCTGGAAGTCGATACGAATGCATCGAGAGGCGATCGTCACGAGATCGGAATCGAGGAAGTCGGCGAGCACGATGAACACGGTGCTGGCCGGCGGCTCCTCGATGGTCTTCAACAACTTCGCAGCCCCCTCCGGACTGAGAAGGTGGAATTCGTCGAGGATCAGCACCTTGCGCGCGCTCTCGTTCGGCGCGAGAGCGGCGAGGCGGACGATCTCGTCAGCCTGCGCGCTGGAGATCGTCGCGCCGACGCGAGCGAATTCGCGTACGTCAGGATGTCGACCGGCGAGCGCGAGCCGCGCATCGCGTCGGTGAGGGTCGTCGCGGCCCGCCAGGATCAGTGCTGCGAACGCTCGCGCAGCCTCGTTCTTGGTGCTGCCGGGAGGGCCGACGAAAAGGTATGCGTGCAGGGGGCTCTCCGCCGACGCCTGCAGTTGGGCGACAGCGACCGGTTGGCCGACGACCCCGTCCCAGACGCTTCCCCCGAACCCATCGAGCGGAGTCGTGTCGACGGTCATCAGATGCCCAACCGCTCGCGAACCGTCTGGCGGATCTTCGCTGCGACGTCCGGTTGCGCGCCGGCGCCGTCGATGATCAGCCAACGCAACGGGTCGGCCGCAGCCATCTCCGCGAAACCGGCCCGTACCCGCGCGTGGAAGGCATCGTCGGCCAGTTCGAAACGGTCCAGATCGCGGTCGCACAAGCGCTCGGCCAGGACATCCGCTGGAACGTCGATGAGCACGACGAGTTCGGGCCAGATGCCGTCGAGTGCCCAGTCACTGGTGCTGCGGACGACGTCGAGGGGGACGCCGCGACCGTATCCCTGGTAAGCGAGACTGCTGTAGACGCTACGGTCGCTGACAACGTGATGCCCGCCGGTGAGCGCCGGTCGAACGACCTCGGCCAAGTGCTGGGCACGATCCGCTGCAATCAAGAGCACCTCGGCCTTGTCGACCAGTTCGGAATTGGCGTTGTCGTGCAGGATTTCGCGAATCGCGGAACCGATGCGTGTCCCGCCCGTTTCGCGTGTCAGGACCGCCCCGAGGTCTGTTGCGAGCAGCTGGGCATGGGTGCTCTTTCCGCACGCCTCGGCGCCCTCGAGTGCGATGTACCGACCGAGCCCCGTCACGAACAGCACCATACCTGCGGGGTCCATCGGTGCGGACTGGGGAACGGGCGGTTGCCTTCCGCCATTGCTCGAAGGTACCATTATGTGATATTTGAGTCCTAGAATATGATACAATCCCATGAACGCAGATTCAGGCCGTACAGCGCGATACACCCACGGTCACCACGCGTCGGTGCTGCGTTCGCACACCTGGCGTACGGTTCAGAACTCCGCTGCCTATCTCATCGCCGAGATCGCACCCGGTCGGTCGGTGCTCGACGTGGGGTGTGGGCCGGGGACGATAACGGTCGATCTGGCTCGGCGGGTTGCACCAGGCTGCGTCATCGGCATCGATGCCTCGCCCGATGTGCTGGCCCAGGCGCGTGCCCACGCGGTCGAGAACGGCGTCGGCAATGTCACGTTCACGACCGGCGATGCGTATGCGCTCGATTTCCCGGACGACACGTTCAGCGTCGTCCACGCCCATCAGACCTTGCAGCACGTGTCCGATCCAGCGGCGGTGCTGAGCGAGATGTACCGAGTCGCCAAACCGGGTGGTGTGATCGCGGCACGCGACGCCGACTACGGCGGGATGATCTGGTTCCCGGCGCTGCCTGGGTTGACTCAGTGGATGGCGACCTATCAGTCGGTCCACCGGTCGAACGGGTCCGAGCCCGACGCAGGCCGCCATCTGCGCTACTGGGCCGTGCAGGCAGGTTTGACCGACATCACCTCAACAGGCTCGACATGGTGCTTCGCCGACGACGAGGATCGCGCATGGTGGGGCGGTCTGTGGGCCGACCGCGTCCGAAATTCGTCGTTCGCCGATCAGGCCATCGAACGCGGCTTCGCCACCGATGCCGACATCGACGGCATTCGCGAGACGTGGCTGCGGTGGATCGACCAGCCGGGAGCATGGTTCGCGATCCCCAATGGCGAGATCCTCTGCCGCAAAACCTGAAACAGCGTCGAACATGAAACCGCACATACCCTGAAACCACGCCAACCGTGAAACCGCGTCGAACGCGATCTCGGGAGCTGTCAGCCGTCTTCGGCTGTGGCTGAGGTGGCTGCCTTGGCCGCAGCGGCCTTCTTCGCAGCGGCGGTCTTGTTGGCTTCCGCAGCCCGTTTCGCGGCCGGAGCCTTCTTCGTTGCACCGGTCGCACGCTTGGCAGCAGCCTTCTTCGTCGCAGCAGCCTTCTTCCCAGGCACGCCACCTCTTTCGATGATGGCCTCGCGCCGAACGGCAAGCAGTTCGTAGGCCCGCTCGGGCGGCATCGCGTCGAGGCGATCACCTTTGCTGAGCGATGCGTTCGTTTCGCCGTCGGTCACGTACACGCCGAACTTGCCGTCCTTAGCGGTCACCGGCTTTCCGCTGACCGGGTCGTCGCCGAACTCGCGTAGGGGGCCTTTGGCGGCGAGTGAGGGGCCGCCGCGCTTGTAACTTTTCGGCTGCGAGAAGATCTGCAGCGCCTGATCCAATGTGATCTCGAGCAGCTGTTCCTCGCTGTTGATGTTGCGGTAGTCCTTGCCCTTCTGGACGTATGGACCGTATCGACCGTTGTTGGCAAGGATCGCGACGTTGTCGGCAGGGTCGTGGCCCAACGTGCGCGGCAATTGCAGAAGGTCGCCGGCGTCGGACACGGTGATCCGCTCCAAGGTCATCGTCTTGAACAGGCTGGCCATCTTCGGCTTCTCCATGCCTGGCGGCAGTTGCTCGGGTGTGCCCCACTGAACGTATGGCCCGTAGCGGCCGCTCTTGGCGAACACGGGCAGACCGTCGATCTCGCCGATCGGCGTGTCGCTCTTCGGCTGGGCGAGCAGCTTGAGCGCCATCTCGACGGTCAGTTCGTCCGGCGTCAGGTCCTCGGGAACGCTGGCAGTGTCATCGCCGCGCTTGATATACGGGCCGTACTTACCGGGCTTGGCAACGATGAGCACGCCATCGGGATCGAGCCCGATCGGGAACGTGTTGACCACAGCGGCGTCGATCTCGTCGAGGTTCTCGGTGACCAGACGCTTGAGACCGGGGAGCTGCTCGTCTTGGTCGTCGCCGAAATAGAAGCGATGCAGCCACTTGTCCTTCATCTGCTCGTTGCGAGCGATGGAGTCGAGGTCCTCTTCGATGCGTGCCGTGAACTCGTAGTCGACCAAGCCGCCGAAGTGCTTCTCCAACAGACCGACGACGGCAAACGCGGTCCATGTGGGAACCAGGGCCTGGCCCTTCTTCCACACGTAGCCACGGTCCTGCACGGTCTGAATGATGCTTGCCCAGGTACTGGGCCGGCCGATGCCGAGCTCTTCCAGACGCTTGACGATGCTGGCCTCGGTGTACCGGGCCGGTGGGCTGGTCGAGTGGCCGGTGGCGGTGATCGACGCCACCGGAACGATCCGGCCGGGGGTCAGCACGGGAAGCAGCGCCTCCTTGTCCTCCTCGGCAGCGTCGTCGTCGGTGGATTCGACATACACCTGGCGGTAACCGGCGAAGGTGATGGTGGTGCCACTCGCCGCGAATTCGCAGCTTTCAGCGGTCCCGTTTGCGGTTGCCGCGACGGCAGCGAGCCGCACGCTGACGGTCGTTCCTGTCGCATCGGCCATCTGCGAAGCAAGTGTGCGCTGCCAGATCATCCGGTACAGCGCGAGCTCCTGCGGGTTCAGTTCGGACGACACCTGATGCGGCGCGCGCAGAGGCGTCGTGGGGCGGATCGCCTCGTGAGCTTCCTGCGCGTTCTTGATCTTCGTCGTGAACTGGCGCGGTCCCTTGGACAGGAACTGCTGACCGTAGGAGCGACCGACCTCTGCACGAACAGCGCCGAGCGCTTCTTCACTGAGCACCACATTGTCGGTACGCATGTAGGTGATGAACCCACGCTCGTACAGACCCTGTGCCACACGCATCACCTGTGCCGCGCCGAGCCGCAGTTTGCGGCCGCCCTCCTGCTGAAGGGTGCTCGTCATGAACGGCGCCTTGGGGCTGCTGCGGTAGGGCTTGTCTTCCACGGAGCGCACGGTCGCGACGGCTCCGCGCAGCCCTTCCACGAGTGCGTTGGCGTGGGTTTCATCGACGACCACGACGCCGTGCTTTGGTTGGCCGTCGCTGTTGAACTCCTTGCCCGTGGCGACCTTGGCACCGTCGAGGGAGATCAATGTGGCGTTGAATGCCGGCTGGGTCCCGGTGAGCAGATCGATGCCCCAATATCCGGCGACGACGAACGCAATGCGCTCGCGTTCACGCTCGACCACGAGGCGGATCGTCGGACTCTGCACGCGACCGGCGGACAGACCGCGGTTGACGCGACGCCACAACACCGGGCTGACCTCGTACCCGTACAGACGGTCGAGGATGCGACGGGTCTCGGCGGCATCGACGAGGCCGTAGTCGAGAGCCCGCGGATTGTTGACTGCCTGATCGATCGCAGCCTTGGTGATCTCGTGGAACACCATCCGCTTGACAGGAATCTTCGGCTTCAGATATTCGAGGAGATGCCAGCTGATTGCCTCGCCCTCGCGATCCTCGTCCGTCGCGAGGTACAGCTCGCTGGCGTCCTTCATCAAGGCGCGCAGGTCCTTGATCACGGTCTTGCCACGCTCGGTCAACTCGTACGTCGGCTTGAAACCGTTGTCGACGTCGACCGCGAGACCTTTGCTCGGGAGATCGGCGACGTGGCCCACGGAGGCGCGCACGTCGTAGCCGCTGCCGAGGAATTTGGAGATGGTTTTCGCCTTGGCGGGCGACTCCACGATGACGAGCGGTTTGGCCATGCGTTTACTCGCTAAAGCATTGAGGGGGTGGTTGTCAAGGCACCACAGCCGGTTGGACTGCAGACTGTGCAACTTCGCGTCGGCGGCGCCGAGCGCGTCACCCTACATACGGTGCTACGGGATCACACGGATGTCATATCAGCGCCCGGGCGGCATTGTCTTCACACGTCGATGCGTTGACGTGGGCCGGTTCACTCTTTACCGTCATCACCACGATGTCTGACGAGAACCCGATCGACGAGGAGCCGAGCGAGCTGACCGAGTCGGTTCCCGTCGCATCGCCCGAAACCCTGCTTGGTTGGACCCCGGCGTTCGAGGCCATCTGGAACGAGCTCGGCCGGCCCGGACGCCCCGGTCGCGTGACGCGTCTCGACCGCGGTTGGAGCACGGTGTTGCAGACGATCGGCGCGGACCCGATCCGCGTCCGCAACATCGGTGTCGACGTCGCCGTTGGCGACTGGGTGGTTCCGTCGGTGGACGAGGAGCGGATCGAACGGGTGCTCGAACGTCAGAGCGCGTTCGTTCGTCGCGCCTCGCACGAGGGCAACCGCGCCGAGGCGCACACGCTCGCCGCGAACATCGACGTCGTGTTCCTCGTCCACGGGCTGAACAGTCCGCCGAACCAACGGCGCCTCGAGCGTGAGTTGGTGCTGGCGTTCGACAGCGGCGCCCAGCCCGTGGTCATCCTGTCGAAGCTCGACCTTGTCGATGATCCGGCCGTGATCGTTAGATCTGTCGAGACACTCGAGGAGGTTGCCCTCGGCGTACCGGTCCATGCGGCGAGCGGCATCACTCATGCGGGTTTGGAGACGCTGCGTTCCTACGCCGTTGACGGGCGCACGATCGCGCTGCTCGGCGCGAGCGGCGTCGGCAAAAGCACCCTCATCAACGCACTCGTCGGCAACGCCGTGCAGCGGACCAATGACGTTCGCTTCGGCGATCAGCGCGGGCGGCACACCACGACCGCTGCCGAGTTGGTCACGTTGCCGGGCGGCGGCTGGTTGTTGGACACACCTGGTGTGCGCGCTGTGAGCTTGTGGCTCAGCGGCGACGGGATCGAGCGTGCATTCGCCGACGTTTTCGATCTGATGGACCATTGCAAGTTCCGCAACTGCAAGCACGAAGACGAACCCGGGTGCGCGGTGATCGCAGCGATCGAGGCAGGAACACTTCCCGCGATCCGGCTGGAAAGTCTGAAGCAGCTCGTCGCCGAAGAAGCAGCATTGGAAGAAGAACAAAAGGTCCACGACCGGGCGGGTGACAAGCGCGGCGTCCATCGCCCGCGCACGCAGAATCGTTTCTGAGGCTTCAGGAACCGTTCCCGATGACGGCCGACGTGTCGGCAGTGTTGCCGGAGGAGTTGGCGCCATTCGTGTCGGTGTTGGGCGGCTCGGCCGTCCCGATGTTGATCGTGTAGCTCTGCGCCGTCGCGTTGGCGGTGTCAGGCACGACGGACTGCACCGGGATGCTGATGGAGGCGCCCGGTGGAACCGTCTGGACAGCGCCGATATCGGTGGGGTCGAGGGTGCGTTGTGGGCACGGAACGCTGTCCCCGCCGACGCGGATGTCGGCGCCGTAGGTGGCATACGAGCTACCCGACGGAGACGTCAGAGTGATGGTCAGACGGTCGCAGCCGGCGACCGGCTGACCCGAGTTCCAGACGTTGTCGGCGCTCATCGTGAACGTCGAGAGCGTCCATGTCAGTACCGCACTTGCGGTGCTGTTGATCATCACCTCGATGGGCTTCGCGCCATCGAGCAGCACCGGGTTGTAGTTGTTGACGATGTAGCCGCTACCGGTCAGGGTGCTGCACTGATAGGCGCCGACGCCGAAGGTGGCCTCCGTTGTGACTCCGGCGATGACGATCGACGGCGCCGGAATCTGCTCGTCGAGCTGATTGCAGCTGGCGGGCGCAGGCGTGGTGGAATTCGGCACGATCGTGTTGCCTATCACAGGCTGACCGCTGTTCGACGAACTACTGCTGCACGCCTGCAGCGTCATTGCGGTCGCTCCGAGGACGCAGAGTGCAGCAAGCAGGCGCATGCCTGGACGGTACCTCACGATGCTCCGAACGATCTGGCGCCCGGTCCCAGTTGGCGTCTCCGTTGGCGTCTCAGTTGGATTCGCGACCGGCCCTGGAGATGACGTCGGCAACTCTCGGGGCGACCCTTATCGCGCGATCGAACGCGGTTCGCGTCAGCCGGTCACGCAGTGGTCCGTCGCTGCACACGACGACGAGGTCGCCGCCCGACTCTCGGCAGCGCCCTGCTGCGCCGAGCAGCACACCGAGACCCATGTCGTCGCACGACCACACGCCGTCGAGGTCGACGATCAACATCTGATCAGGTGCCGGGTCGGTGTGTGCGGTGGTCGCGCGGAGGAGTGCATCGTGCAGGCGTGGAATCGTGGCCATGTCGATCTCGCCGCTCACGCTGAGCACCGCCGCCCCCGCAACGGTCGAGGTGCGAATGGTCAGGTCCACAGTCCGCCACACTATCGGCCACGACCCGAACGGTCGGCGGAGCTGGTCGGTGACCGGCTGGTCGGTGAGCGGATCATCACGGAGGTTCCATCAGCATCGTCGAATGGCCGATCACCTCGATGTCGGGCAGCAGCGCTCCGATCAGTGGAACGTCGGTCGCGCTGATGGCTGTGACCGTGACCGTCACGAACCGACCGTCCACCTGCGTGGTCACTCGGGCATTGCGTCCGGGGGCGCTGCCCATCACGACCGACGCAGCGGCCGCGGGATCCTGCGCGACGGACGCTGTACGCGCACCCACGCGGGCAGCCTCGATGACCGCGAGCTGATCGCGTATCACGACGGTCAGTTGCACGATCCCGAGGAGCAGCAGGCACAGCACCGGCATTGCCAACGCCAACTCCACCGTTGCCTGCCCGCTGCTCCGACCCCGTCGCTCAGACTTTGCTGGTGACGGCATCGAGGACCCGGTCGAACAGTCGACCGATCTTGCCAGCCCCGCCACCTGAGGTTGCCCAAGCGACCACGAGCAGGGCGATGACTGCCGCCCCCAGCAACACAAGCGCATACTCGGTCGTCGCCTGACCGCGATCTTCGAGTGATGCGTGCCAACGGCGAACGCGGTCAGCGATACGGATATGGACGTGGATCAATGTGGTGCCCATGGTGGACCTCCGGAGTGGCGAGTGATCAAGGTCGTCACGGGGTCAGCCCACGAAGCGACGAGAAGGTCCCTGCCATCAGCGGGACGATGGTGAGCAATACGAACGATGGCAATGTGCAGCCGACCAAGGGGAAGGACAGTTGAACCGGAAGTCGCCGCGCGGCTGCATCGGCATTGCGTCGACGCTGGGCTCGTGCCTCGCCAGCCAGCCGATCGAGTACCGGAGCGAGAGGGGTGCCGTAGCGGTCGGCGAGAGCGAGCGCATCGA
>JAYTOM010000214.1:0-8525 GCA_043747765.1 Actinomycetota bacterium | reverse complement strand
GCCATCGCGCGAAGCGCTGCGAAGACGCGGAGGTCCGATGCCCCGGTGTCGGTTCCGAAGACACCACCGTACGGCGAGATGCCGGCGGCGCGGCGGTTGAAGCCCTGCATCAACAATGGGACCGTCGAATCGAGCGACGTTCCAGCGAGGTCGGCTGTCGCTGCTGGCTGACCGTCGAGCCAGCGACCCAACCAGCCCGAACCGGCCTGTCCGCTGAGCGAGCCGTTCTGCCAGATCGCAGTCGAGGTGAAGTGGGACAGGTTGGGGTTCGCGTACCCGACACCCTGGATCGCTGCGACCTCACCCGCGTCGTACAACGCCTTCAGATAGGACAATTGAGGAGCGAAACCGACGGAGTCGTTGACTCGCAGGACATCCGCTGCCTTGATCGCGAGGTTGGGTCGCTTGGCATAGTAGTTGCTGTCGCCGAACGGGACGAAGGTGTTCAGGCCGTCATTTCCGCCGTACAGCGTGATCACGATCAGGATGCCGTCCGCCGGACCGATCGGCGACCCGGCCCACGCCGTTGGGATGCTGCCCCCGAAGAAGTCAGTGGCGATGTTGCCGATCGTTGCCGCGCCGAACGCGCCAGCCCCGACTGCTTGCAAGAACCGACGGCGGGTCCAACCGAGCGGACCGGGCCGTTCGGTCTCGAACGCAGGGGACGAGAGGAGGCGGCGGGCGTCCTCGGTCGAGATGTCAGGATCGAGCATTCGGGGTCTCCGTGGTGTGGTGGCCGGTCGTACCAGGCGTCGATTCGGTGTTCAGCGATTCGGTGTTCATCAGCCGACGTTCATCTCGCCGGTGAGCATCACCAGCACGAGCAAGTTGGCAGCCGTGGTCTTGGCGTTGTTGCTGGCCGCACGCTCTGCCTGATGAGCACCGAGGATCGATGCGTAGCTCTGATTCGACAACGGGTACACACCGAACATTTGAGCCACACTGTTGACAGCGCCATCGGCGGACTGGTTGACGACGAGCGCAAAGTTGTCGTTGGCCCACAAGCTGGCAGCCTTGCGGGCCACAGCGGCGCGCCCGCTGAGCGCGCTGGTGGTCAGCCAATAGCCGTTGCTCCTCCAGCCAGAGACGTTGGGGGGATCGAACACGACCTGGCCCATGCGGCCCGCGAGATTGAACAGGCCGAGGGCACCGGAGGTTGTGCCGGTCGCGGCGAGGATCGCTGCGGCCCACTCGGTCGGTGTGCGGACCAGGCCCTGCTTGGCCTGGGCCGAGTAGAACTCGGGTCGGACGAGCAGAGCCTGGAGCAATGGCTTCAGCTCGAGGCCGCCCGTCATGAACACGGTGGCAAGATCGTCGACGATGTTCTGTGCTGGCGCCGGATAAGCCAGGAACTGCCACAGTTCCTTGACGATGAACGTGGCCGAGATGACCCGTTTGTCGGGGTTACCGACCAGGATCTCGTGGATCATGTCCGGGCCGTTCCAGTTCTGGGTGTTGCCGAACAGCGTCTTCTGCCCGTCGTCGTGGCGCGACGATCGATATTCGAACGCGTGCGTTGTGTAGTCGTAGTTGTAACCCGTCCAGGCCCGTGCAGCGGTGTTGACGTCGTCCTCGGTGTAGTTGCCGACGCCGAGCGTGAACAGCTCCATCAACTCACGGGCAAAGTTCTGGTTGGGCGCCGTCTTCACGTTCTCGGAGTTGGACAGGTAGAGGATCATCGCCGGCTCGATGGCCATTGCCTGGGTGAGCGCCTCAAAGTTGCCGAGGGCCATTGTCCGGTACAGCTGGTTCTGATGGGTCATGTGATCCGTGCGGTTGACGAAGTTCCATTCGGACACGAAGTGGCCGTGCCAGAAAAGTGTCATCTTCTCCTGGAACGGTCGCGGCCGAGTGGCCATCGAGTCCAGCCACCAGTTGTAGGCGGCGACGTGCTGGTCATAGCCGTGCTGATCGTCCTGATTGACGAGGTTGGCGGGGACCTGCGGATTCGCGTTGGCGGTGAAATCGAGGATGTTGGTGACCCATGCCGCGGGGTCGGAACCCAGCGCGGTCAATTCGGCGATACGCGCTGGCTTGGGAAAGAACTCCGTACGACGGAGGAGATGGGCAAGGTCGTCGGCGGCGGCCATGAGTGTGCTCCAATGGAGAGGCGGTTACAGGGGTATCGGCATCTACATGTCAATGCTTGACCGATCATCGGCCACTCCTGCCCGGCGTCTCGCAGCACATAGGCGACGCGTCAGCTGTCGATGCGCTCGATGATGGTTGCATTGGCCAATCCGCCGCCCTCGCACATCACCTGCATGCCATATCGGCCCCCGGTGCGCTCGAGCTCGTTCAGCAGCGTCGCCATCAGCTTGGTCCCGGAACAACCGAGAGGATGGCCGAGAGCAATCGCCCCACCGTTGACATTGACCTTGGCCATGTCGGCCCCGGTCTCTTTGGCCCAGGCAAGCACGACCGATGCGAACGCCTCGTTGACCTCGAACAGGTCGATGTCGTCGATGGTCAGTCCCGACTTCTCGAGAATCTTCTTGGTCGCCGGGATCGGACCCTTCAACATCGTCACCGGATCGGTGCCGACGACGGCGAACGAATGAAACCGGGCACGCGGCCGGAGGCCGAGTTCGGCGGCCTTCTCGGCGCTCATGATGAGCACAGCCGAGGCACCGTCGGAGATCTGCGACGAATTGCCGGCTGTGATCAGACCGTCTTGCTTGAAGGCCGGCTTCAACATGGCCAGTCCCTCGGCGGTGGTACCCGGGCGAATGCCCTCGTCGGCCGTCATCATCTCGACGTTGCCATTGATCCTGACCGGAACCGGAACCAATTCGTGTTCGAATCGCCCCTCTGCTGTAGCCCGCTCGGCACGCTGCTGGCTCTGCGCACCGAATGCGTCGAGATCTTCGCGTGTGATGCCGTATTCAACGGCGATCATGTCGGCACCGATGCCCTGTGGGGGAAGCCCCGTCTCCTGGTAGCGATCGACCAGTTCCTGCGGGAACGGCGAACCCATTTCGAACTTGACAACCGACGAGCCCATCGGCGTGCTCGACATCACTTCCACGCCGGCAGCCACCACGATGTCGTAGGCGCCGGCGATGACGCCCTGGGCGCCGAAATGCATCGCCTGCTGGCTTGATCCACATTGGCGATCGATTGTCGTCGCCGGCACCGACTCCGGCCAACCAGCGGCCAGCACGGCGTTGCGGCCGATGTTCAGCGACTGCTGGCCGACCTGGGAGACGCAACCCATGATCACATCGTCGACCTTGGCCGGATCGAGATTGTTACGCTCGGCGAGTGCTTTGAGCACATGCGCTGCGAGAGCTGCCGGATGCCAGTCTTTGAGCTTGCCGTTCCGCTTGCCGCCTGGCGTGCGAATGGCATCGACGATCACTGCTTCTGTCATGGGTTCTCCGTTTGTTGGAATGTTCTGAACGTCGGGTCGGGCACGAGCGCTGCCCGGACGAGATTGCGCTGAAGGCGGGTGAGTACGTCGGCCAATGCCTGCCGCTCGGCGCGGGTGATGCCGTGGCGTAGTTCGGCGCGCAAGATCTCGTCGATCGCCGTGATGCGGCCGGCAAGGACGACGCCCGCAGCAGTCAACGACACACGCCAGACACGCCGGTCGCCGGCGTCGGCGAGGCGTTCGGTGATGTTGCGTTCCTGCAGGCGATCGATGGTCACGCCGATCGCCGCCCGGCCGAGACGCAGGTGATCGGCGATCTGGGTCTGGCTGACCGGTCCGAACTGCTGCACGTAGGCAATGACACTGGCCTGGGTCAGATTCAGATCGAGCGGCGCGAAACGCGCATCGAACGCCTCGCGAACCACACGAGCCGTCGACATCAGGGTCGATTCGACGCGTAGCCATGGAGGAGCATCGAGTTCGTGCGCAGTGGGATCCTTCGACAACGCGTCGTACCTCTTGACTCTGCAGTAGGGTTTTGCCATATTATATGGAGACATACAATATGTCAACGGCACGAAGGGTGACGCAATGAGCATCATGACGGACAATTCCCAGGCCGACTCACTGGTCGACGGGCCGCTGAGCGCATCTGATTCCGACGCATTCCGGACGAAGTGCCACACCTTCCTCGCTGCCAACTGCAGACCTGCCGGACAGATCGACTTCGAATGGAACAAGGAGTTCCTGACCAGGTCCGCCGAGGCCGGATTGGCGGGCATCACCTATCCGAGCGAGTTCGGTGGCGCCGGACTGACCGCCGCCCACGACAAGATCTGGCGCGAGGAAAAGGCTGCCTTCCCTGTTCAGGACGGCGAGTTCATCATCAGTCACGGGATGTGCCTGCCGATGATCGCGGAATATGGTTCCGACGAGCAGAAGCGCACGTTCATGCCAGACATGATCACCGGGCGCACGCTGTGGTGTCAGATGTTCTCCGAACCTGGCGCCGGCTCGGACGTCGCCAGCCTGCAGAGCAAGGCCGAGTTGGATGGTGACGAATGGGTGATCAACGGTCAGAAGGTCTGGACCACCCTCGCCCACAAATCCGAGTACGGGCTCGTCGTCGTGCGTACCGATCCCGATCAGGTCAAGCATCGTGGCATATCGATGTTCATCATGGACATGAAAGCGCCCGGCGTAGAGATCCGACCGATCCACCAGATCGACGGAGGCAACCACTTCAACGAGGTGTTCTTCAATGACGTCAAGATCCCAAAAGACTGGCTGGTCGGCGAGATGAACACCGGCTGGCGACTGGCCACCAGCATGCTCATGTACGAGCGCGTCGCGATCGGATCGGGCGGCGCCGGCAAGGTCAGCCAAACCCAGTTCGACGGTCTGGTCAAGCTCGCCAAGGCCAATGGTGCGATCGAGAATCCGGTCGTGCGCGACCAATTGATGCGTCTGTACTGCATGGAATCGACCAAGTCGATGGTCGCTCTGCGCACCCGCGCCGAGATGAAGGCCGGCAAGACACCTGGGCCTGGCGGATCCCTCGGCAAGTTGATGGGTTCGCAGATCTCGTGGTTCTACCGCTCGATCGCACTCGAGATCGCCGGCGTCGGTTCGGTTGCCTGGGAGACCGACAACGTCGGCGGTTCGTACTTGAACAAGTACGTCCTGAACACGTTTCAGAACGGCATCGCCGGCGGTACGGATGAGATCCAGCGCAACATCATCGGCGAGCGGGTCCTCGGCCTCCCTCGTGAACCATCGGTCGACACCAGCGTGCCGTTCCGCGATCTCAAGGTCGGCACGCAGCGTTCCTGAACTCAGCCGCTGGTCAGGCGCCTGACCAACTGCGTCCGCGAACGCACGCCCAACTTGCGGTAGATGTTTCGCAGATGGAACTCCACCGTCTTCTCGCTGACATAGAGCGTTGCCGCCACCTCTCGGTTCGTCATCGCTTGAGCCACTGCGGCTGCCACCCGGCGCTCGGCGGGCGTCAGCAGTTCTTCGGCCGAGCCAACCGCCTCCGTCTCGATGCTGCCCCGCAGTGCCCTGGCCTGGGTCAGCCACGGTGTCGCTCCGAGAGACAAGAAAATCGCACATGCTTCATCGAGGTCGGCAGCGGCATCGAGAACCGAGCCGGACGCAATACGTCGTTCGGCACGGCAGAGCATCGTCCGGGCCAGTTCGAACGGCGACGACAATCGCTGATGATGGTCGAACGCCGTGTCGAACCACGGTTCGGGGTCCGGCGCCAGCAACGCCGCGCATCGCGCACTCGTGGCCTTCGGCCACACTGCTGGTGATGCCGCCGCTGCGGATGCGAACCGCGACAGAGCCTTGACGGCCTCATGCCGACGACCAGAGCGGATCAGCGCCTCGACATGGTCTGCCTGCCACCACACCGTGCTGGGATCGAACATCTGGTGAGCGGTGCAGATCGCATCGACGCGGTCGAGGTGCACCGCTGCCGCGACGGGATGTCCGAGGCCGAGTTCCAGCAGTCCGAGTGCGTGATGGGCCCAGATGATCGCTGTTCCGAATCCCATCGGCTCGCTCTCCGCCAGCGAAGCCCTCGCCCTCGTCCGGCACTCGTCGGCGCGACCGCACGCCGCATCGAGGTGCGCCGTGAACGCCGATAACCACAGCCGCGCCCCCGTCAGCGTGACCTCGGTGACCAACGGGCTCGTCGCCAAATGCCAGGCCTCGTCCCACTGTCCCGAACGCCAACACAACTCGGATAGGGTCGCCGTCGCCAGGGCCGCAGTCGCTGTACGACTGCGACGTCCAGCACGGTGCGCAACGGTTTCGAGGTAGGCCCGGCCATCAGACCATCGCTCGGTGTAGACGTGCAGCATTCCCACCAATTGCAAGAACAGATCGGCCTCGGCGAGGTTCGTGTCCTTCAGTTCGTCGGCGATGTCCGACAGCATCGGGAACACGTCTTCGAACTCGGCGGTGTCCCCGTGCTGGAGGCTGATGAAACCGGTCATCAGCGCCGCTGGGATGACGCTGCTGCCCGAACCGCGTGACGCCATCTCCGTCGCTCGGCGGGCGAAGGTGAGCGTCCCGATCACGTCGGACGACAACGTCACGGTGCTGGCCGCATGAACCAACAACATCGCTGCACGATCCACATCATCGGCTTCGACGGCCGCTGCTGCTGCGGCAAACAGATCTCTGCTGTGTCTCGGGCCGCGCTGATACATGTCCAACTGACCGAGTTGCATCGCGATGTCGGCGCGCAGGACCGGATCGGTCGAACCGATCAGCGCGGCATCGAATGCATGCCGCGACTCCTCGTAGTCGCCAGCGTTCCAGAAGCCGTCTCCTGCGAGCAGCAGGTATCGAGCTCGGACCTCGGTGTCCGATGCGAACTCGCCCGCCCGGACGAACAGTCGCCCGGCTCCGGCCGCATCCCCCCGTGCGGTTGCCTCGTCGGCCAACGCTGCCAGCGCGATCGACACGTCATCGTTCGGACCAACCGCGGCTGCAGCGAGATGCTCCGCTCGTTGCTCCCGATGCCGGGGTTCAGCGAGCACTCCTGCGAATGTGGCATGCAAGGCCCGCCGTTGAGACGGTGTGATCGCCGATTCATGACGGGCGCGATCCGACGTATCCGCGTATTCGAACCGGTCGCCCGTGACGGTCACGATCCCCAGACGCTCCATTTCGATCAACATCGAACGATCGATCCCATTGTCGGCGAGGACCGACGAGACGATCCGTATCTCCCCCGTCAGGTCGAGTGCGACGATCGCACACGCTCGTTCGAGCGTCTCGAGCGACGCGACGGAGACGTCACGTTGTTCGGCTCGCGGTACTGCGTCGATTCCTCACCGTAGCGAGGCTTCGACACCTGCTGCGCTGTGTCACGCACATTCCGTGCCCGTAGCAGGAATGACCTTGAGCGGTTTGTTGTGGTGATCTGTCTGCGTATCGGTACCCGTCTTCGGATCAGAGATGACGACCACCGAGTCGTAATCGAGGACCAACATCGTGGCTGGGTCGGACCCAGTCAGTTGTGCAGTACCTGCATTCGTACCGTCCACCGTCTCTCCGCTGGACCACGTCGAGTGTTCCTCACCTGTCAGCGTGCCCGTTCCATCCGATGCGATCACGACGTCGTAGAAGACGTTCTGGCTCAGGTTGCCCTCGACGGTGAAGCTGGCAACGACATGCCACGGTCCGGACTCGGACGCGCAGCTGACGGCGTCGTATTTGGTGATCGCTCCGCTCTGCTGACTTGCGATCGCATCGTGAATCGCCCACCCGGCGCGTGATGGACCGGTTGTCGGCGCAGCAGCGGTTGTCGGCGCAGCGGCAGTTGTCGGCGATTCGGTCGTCGGCGCAGCGGTTGTCGGCGTTTCGGTTGTTCGCAGTTCGGTTACGGGCACGATCGTCAGCACGGCGGCCGTCGTCGGCGCCACCGTCAGCGCAGGAGCTGCTGGAGCGGTCACGGCAACTGAGGTCTCAGCAGTCGTTGCCGTGTCGTTTCCGCACGACGTGGATACGGCGATGACGCCGATCACGATCAGTGGAAGAAGGGTTTGACCGCGATGAAGTGACATGGGCACCATCATCGGCCGACGATCCAGTCGGCGCCACCGATGAAACCCCTAGTTCGCCTGCCGATCACGCCCACATAGCGCTGTTCGGCCAACATTGCACGATGGTCGCGATCACCGAGCACACCGTCGGCTCCACGAGGCATCGCACTGCGTACCTGCAAGCCGGGGCCGAGAGTGACCCGCTCGTCGTCCTCGTCCACGGTTGGCCGGAGCGCGCGATCAGCTGGCGCCACCAGATCACCCATCTCGCCGAACTCGGATATTTGGTCGTCGCACCCGACATGCGCGGGTATGGCAATTCCGAGCTCCACGCCGAACATCGCGATTGTGCAATCGAGGAGATCGTCGGCGACATGCTCGAACTGCTCGGTCACTTCGGCCGGACATCTGCGATCTGGATCGGTCACGACTTGGGGTAGCCCTGTGGTGTGGTCGATCGCCAGTCACCATCCCGAGGCCGCTGCCGCCGTCGCGAGCTTGTGCGTGCCGTATCACCCGGGCGGCTTCACGCTCGAGAACCTCGTTGCACTCGTGGACCGTGACATCTATCCGGCAGATCAGTTCCCGGC
>JAYTOM010000213.1:0-18075 GCA_043747765.1 Actinomycetota bacterium | reverse complement strand
GCAGGCGGTGGCGAGGCCGAGATAGATCGCACCAGGGATTCGCCGACGGCTGTTGTCCGGGAACTGGTAGGGACCTACGAACTCGCTTGCGTTCAGATCGTCCGGCAGCGCGTCGCGAATCTCGTCCCCACCGCGCTCGCCTGCCTCGGTTTCGCCACCACGTTCGACCATCGCTATGAGGCTACGGTTCGATCAGCCCGTCGGCCACGCCCTGCGCAACTTCGCCGCAGTGTCCGGAAGTGCTTCGGGCAACGTGCGAGTGTTCGCAGTGGCCGTCATGAAGTTGGCGTCGCCATTCCAGCGCGGTACGACATGGACGTGCAAGTGCTGCCGGACGCTGCCCCCTGCTGGTTCGCCGAGGTTGATCCCGACGTTCACGCCACCCGGGCGCATCACGTCCTTGACCACACTGACGGCCGTCGTGACCGTCGACCACAACTCGTCTGCTTCCGCCGTCGTGAGATCCTCGAGATCGGCGATCTCCCGATAGGGCAGCACGAGCATGTGGCCGACTGCATAGGGGAAGGCGTTCATGATCACAAACGTCTGGCTGCCGCGGTGGATGATGTGCAAGTCCGCGTCGGACAGACCCGAACGCAGCATCCGCGAAAAGATGCTCAACGTGTCATCGCGATGCTCCCCTGCGCCGACACCGATCGACTGGACATATGTGGCCCGCCATCCGTTCCACAGCAATTCCAGTGGGGTCATCTTCGGTTCGCTGAGTCAGGTCTGGGCGATGAGGGGCGTACCGGCGGAAACCTCTTCGCCGAGCCGCGCGACGAAGGCGTCGACCGAAACACCGCGCTCGACGTCACCGCCTCGGGGGTTGACGCCGAAACTGTTCGCCGCGACGTCATCGTCTCCAACGACGAGAACGTATGGCAGCTTCTCGATCTTGGCCGCTCGAATGCGCTTGCCGAGCTGATCGTTGGCGTCCACGACGTCGACCCGGAAGCCCGCTGCGCGCAACTCGTCTGCCTTGGCATGGGCGTACTGCTCGTGTGCCGTGGCCACAGGCAGGATCCGAGCCTGCACAGGAGCGAGCCATGCCGGGAATGCACCCGCGAAGTGCTCGAGCAGCACGCCGAAGAACCGCTCCACCGAGCCGAACAAGGCGCGGTGCAACATGATCGGCTGGTGACGGGCGTTGTCGTTGCCCACGTACTCGAGCTCGAAGCGTTCCGGCAGGTTGAAGTCGCACTGGATCGTGCTCAGCTGCCAGCTGCGGCCGATGGCGTCGCGCACATCGATGTCGATCTTGGGACCGTAGAACGCTGCGTCGCCGTGCTTGTACTTGTATGGCAGACCGTGACGTTCGAGCGCGACGCGCAGCGCTTCTGTGGCCTTGTCCCAGATCTCCTCGGAACCTACCGATTTCTTCGGATCGCGAGTGCTGAGGTTGGCGGTGAAGTCCGTGAAGCCGAAGGCGCGTAGCACCGAGAGAACAAAATCCAGAAGCGACGCGATCTCGTCCTGCAATTGGTCTTCGGTGCAGTAGATGTGGCTGTCGTCCTGGGTGAATCCGCGGATGCGCATCAGACCGTGCAACGTCCCTGCCCGCTCGTATCGATACACCGTTCCGAGTTCGAACAGGCGCAGCGGCAACTCGCGATAACTGCGCTGACGGCTGCGGAAGATCAGGCAGTGCATCGGACAGTTCATCGGCTTCAGGTAGTACGTGCCGTTGTCCATCTCCATCGGCGGATACATGCCGTCCTTGTACCACGCCAGGTGGCCGCTGGTCTCGAACAACTTGCCGTTGGCGAGATGCGGCGTGTAGACGAACTGGTAGCCGCCCTTCTCGTGCCGTGACCGGCTGTAGTCCTCCATCTGCTTGCGCACGATTGCACCCTTGGGGTGCCAGACCGCCAAGCCTCCGCCGAGTTCTGACGGGAAGCTGAGCAGATCGAGTTCCGCAGCGAGTTTGCGGTGGTCTCGCTTCTCGGCCTCGATCAGCCGGTTGAGGTGCTCGTCGAGCGCGGCTTTCGATTCCCACGCCGTGCCGTAGATGCGTTGCAGCATCGGGCCTTTCTCGTTGCCGCGCCAATATGCGCCGGCCACCTTCATCAGCTTGAAATAACCGAGCCGACCGGTGGTCGGCACGTGCGGTCCGCGGCACATGTCGACGAACTCGGGCGTGTTGCGGTACACGCTGACGGTGCCGCCGACGGCGATCTCGGCAGCGTCTTCGCTGGCTTCGTCGTCGTTCGGATCGAGCGGTGCGTCGGCCAAGGAACGAACGCGCTCGATGATCTCGCGCTTGTAGGGCTGATCCGCGAACATCACCAGCGCTTCGTCGATGCTCATCTCGCTGCGCGTGAATGGCTGATCGGCCTTGATGATCTCGCGCATCCGAGCTTCCACAGCAACCAGGTCGTCCTCGGTGAACGTCTTGCCGTCCGGGAGGTCGAAGTCGTAGTAGAAGCCGTCCGTGATGGCCGGTCCGATCGAGTACTTCGCGCCGGGGAACAGTTGGGTGACGGCTTGAGCCATGACGTGCGACGTGGAATGCCGCAGAACGTGGCGTCCCTCGTCTGAATCTGCGGTGATGATGGAGATCTTCGCGTCGTTCGGAAGTGGAGCGGTGAGGTCCGCCTCCTCGCCGTCGACGTCGGCCGCGACGGCGGCTTTGGCGAGGCCGCGACTGATCGACACCGCGACGTCTGCCGCAGTGGTGCCCACTGCGTAGGAGCGTTGCGAACCATCTGGAAGGGTGATGTTGATCTCGGCCATGGCACCGGTCAGTGTAGGACCGGGCACTCCTGCAGCAGCCGCAATTAGCTCGTCGCGACACTCAGCACCGGTTGACGCTCGTCGCCCGGTTGGTGGACGTGGGCGACGATGGCTGTCTCGCTGGGCAGCACTTCTGCCTTCTTCGTGGCGTACGTGTTGCGATATTCCTGCCCCGTGAGTTCACGGATCTCGAACATCAACTCATCGGTGATCTGGCGCAGTACGAGATGATCGTCGACCTTGTTGCGGTATCGCTCGACCTTGATCGGGCGTCCGATCTTGATCGTCGCCTTCTGACCGATCTTGGGCAACTTGGCGTCCGGTGGCTGGATCTCGCGGGTCCCGATCACGCCGACGGGATAGATCGGGCAACCCACCTTCAAAGCCAGCCGGGCGGCACCCGTGTGGCCCTTGTACAAGTAGCCGTCGCGACTGCGCGTCCCCTCGGGGAAGATCCCGAACAACTCACCCTTTTTCAGCACGGCCTCGGCTGCTTCCAATGCTGCGTTGCTCTTCTCGCCACCGCCGCGGTCGATCGGGATCATGCCCATCGCCGGGAACAGGAACTTCGTCTTCCACGAGTCCATGTACTCGGCTTTGCCGACGAAACTGATGTTGCGTCCGACATGCAGCATCAAGAACCCACTGTCGAGGAAACTGATGTGGTTCGGACAGAGAATCGCCGGACCTTCGGCAGGAAGCCGTTCGAAGCCCTGGAGATCGAACGTCCAGAGGCGTTTGGCGATGGGACGGAACAAGGTTCGTGTACGCCGCTGGATGTCCCTCATGTCTTCACCTGCCGATCAACTTCCCGCACCTGTTCGACACTGTAAACGACCGCGACCTGCTCGTCAGCGACGCGGCTGTGACTTTCATGTGAACGGCGGGCGTCGACCGACTCACAGATCGACGCCGAGAAGTACAGCCGCGGCGCCGATTCCTGCGCCGTTCGCTGCCGCTTCGTCGATGGCCAGAACTGCTGTGCGCGTATCGAGATCGTTGTCCAGCGCATCGCGGACCTGTTCGAGAACCACGTCCGCGTCGCCGTTCGCGGCGTTCTGCCAGCGCTCGAGGCGGCCGACGGCTCGAGGCATCAACTCCTCGTCCCAGCTCCAGTCGTGACGGTAATGGTGCTCGATGATCGCCAGCCTGATCGCGCGTGGGTCGTAGGTTTCGCGCAACTTGTCGATGAACACGAGGTTGCCGAGGCTCTTCGACATCTTCTTGCCGTCCATGTGGACCATCGGGCCGTGCATCCAATGGCGGACGAACGGCTCGCCGGTGGCTGCTTCGCTCTGGGCGCGCTCGCACTCGTGGTGCGGGAAGATCAGGTCGCTGCCACCACCGTGCAGGTCGATCGTTGTGCCGAGTTCGCGTAGCGCCAACGCGCTGCACTCGATGTGCCAGCCCGGACGGCCGGCACCCCACATCGTCTCCCATGACGGCTCGTCGTCGGCCGACGGATGCCAGAGCACGAAGTCGAGAGGATCTCGTTTGTTGGGATCGTCGACGTGTCCACCGCGCTCGCGAGCAAGCTCCAACATCTGTTCACGCGAGTAGTGGGAGACCTCGCCGAAGCTCGAGAACTTCGACGTGTCGAAGTACACCGAGCCACCCGATTGATATGCGAATCCACGATCGAGAACCATGCCGATGAAGCCGCGGATGTCGCTGATGGCCGACGACGCGCGCGGCGAGCTGTACATCGGGAGCATGTTCAGCGCAACCATGTCCCGCTCGAAACGAGCTTCCTCGCCAGCGGCCAGATCGAGGTAGTGGACGCCGAGCTGACGAGCCTTGGCGAACAACGGATCGTCGAGGTCGGTGACGTTGCGCACGCATTTGACCGTGTGCCCGAGGTCGATCAGTCGGCGCTGCAGGACGTCATAGATCACGTAGGTCGCGGCATGGCCGAGGTGAGTTGCATCGTACGGCGTGATGCCACATGTGTACATCGTGACGATCTCGTCCGGCTCGAACGGCACGACAGCCTGACGGGCCGTGTCGTGAAGACGCATCCGTTTGCTCGACAGGGTCACGTCGGGTTTCCTTCTGCTGACGCAGCTGGGAGCGAAGTGGTCTTGTTCTTGTCCCGTGGGTCGCCGTGGATGCCCGTCAGGCGAGGTGCGACGCGAGTCTTGTAGCGGGTGTTCAGCTGGAGCAGCACGGCTGTGAACGCCTCGATCGCTGTGGCGTTCGACAGCTGGCCGGCGTCGAGCGGTCGACACCCAGGAATCTTGAGAACGATCTCGGCGATGATCTTGGCCGCCTCGGGATCGTCACTGCAGATCAGTACGTCCGAATCGATCGGCTCGCCGAGATGGCCGAGTTCGGTGGCCGGCAGGTGATGGAAGGCCGCGACGACGCGGCACTTCGGAACGGCCGCCTGGACGTGTGCGGCAACACTGCCTCGTGGCGGAACCAACGCCTGGAACTCGTGCCCGACCCGGATCAGGGCATTGGCCATACTGACTATCACCTTGCCCTCGAGTTCGGCCGCATACTCCTGTGCCGTCGTTGCGGCCGAGTCCCACGGGGTGGCGATGACGACGATGTCGCAATCGGCGGCACCCAGGTTGTCGGCGCACTGGAGCAGATCGGCGAGGTCGCCCCACTTGGCAACCAGGTCGTCACGGACCTCCATCGAGCGGTACTTCGAGCGGGAGCCGATGACACATGTGTACCCAACAGACGCAAGCCGCGCGGCGAGAGCACTACCAGCGGGACCGGTGCCTCCCAGGATTCCGATTCGCATCCGCTCAGCCTGCCACCTGACGTGGCGATCTCCACTCCCCGGTCATCGCCGTCCTCCCACCGCCGCGGATCACGGGTAAGGTCGCCGAGATGGGGTTGTTGTCTGGGAAGAACATCGTGATCACCGGCGTCTTGACGGATGCCTCGCTTGCTTTCGGCGTGGCCAAGCTGGCCCAGGAAGAAGGCGCCGAGATCGTGCTGACGGGCGCCGGCCGCGCCCTCAGCCTGACCGAGCGGGTGGCTCGCAAACTGCCGAATCCGCCGTCCGTGTACGAGTTGGACGTCACCGTTGCCGAGCACGGCGTCAACGTGCGCAACACGCTGACCGAGAAGTGGGGTCGGGTCGACGGTGTCTTGCACGCCATTGGATTCGCTCCCCCGAGTTGTCTCGGTGACGACTTCATGGGCGCGCCGTGGGAGGACGTCGCGATGGCGATGAACATCTCGACGTATTCGTTCAAGGCGTTGGCAGATGCGTTCGTGCCGTTGATGACGAACGGCGGCTCACTCGTCGGGCTCGACTTCGACAACTCGGTTGCGTGGCCGGCCTACAACTGGATGGGCGTCGCCAAGTCCGCCCTCGAGTCGCTCAACCGCTACCTCGCCAAGGAGCTCGGGCCGAAGCAGATCCGTTGCAATTTGGTCTCTGCCGGACCGATCAAGACGATGGCTGCGAAGAGCATCCCCGGCTTCGCCAGGTTCGAAGACGTGTGGAGCGAGCGCGCACCCCTCGGCTGGGACGTGTACGACTCCAGCGCCGTCGCCAAAGCCGTCGTGGCCCTACTCAGCGACTGGTTCCCGGCCACCACCGGCGAGATCGTCCACGTCGACGGCGGATTTCACGCAGTCGCTGTCTGACCCCATCGCTCACGTTCCACCATCGCGTCTCCCGTCCCTACGCCGGCACGAACTCTGCGCCGACGCCGGTGCACACGACGTCGTGAGTTCAGCCCCTGCACGGTCATCGCCTGCACGGTCATCGCCTGCACGGTCATCCGCTCAGCGGCGACGTCGCCGACGAGGACCGATCCCGACGAACAGCGCCGGTACGGTGGCCGGATGAACGCCAACAACCGGCTCGGGCAGGAGACAAGCCCGTACTTGCGCCAACATGCGGACAACCCGGTCGACTGGTATGCGTGGGGCCAGGAAGCGTTCGCTGCGGCGAAAGATCGCGACGTTCCCATCCTCCTGTCGGTCGGCTATAGCGCCTGCCACTGGTGCCACGTGATGGCGCACGAGAGCTTCGAAGACGCCGAGGTCGCAGCCGACATGAACCGACTGTTCGTCAACATCAAGGTCGACCGCGAAGAACGGCCGGACGTCGACGCGGTGTACATGGACGCCGTCCAGTCCCTGACCGGCCGTGGTGGCTGGCCGATGACAGTCTTCCTGACACCCGACGGGCAGCCGTTCTATGGCGGAACGTACTATCCGAAAGACACCTTTGTCGGGCTGATGGCGTCGATCGACGACGTGTGGCGGAACAGGCAGGACGATGTCCGTCAGAACGTCTCGGCGCTGATGCAGGCCCTGACGCGCAGTTCCACCTTTGTTCCGACCGAGGCTGTTCCAGGCGCCGAAGCGATCAACGCCGCGCTGCAACAACTCGGTCAGACCTTCGACGGCGAATGGGGCGGGTTCGGGTCCGCTCCGAAGTTTCCGTCGACGATGAATCTCGACCTCGTCCTGCGCGCCCATCTGCAGCTCCCGAGTGAGGCCGCACAGACCGTCGTCACGACATCGCTCGACGCGATGGCGAGCGGTGGGATGTACGACCACGTCGGCGGCGGATTCGCTCGTTACAGCGTCGACCGCGAGTGGCTCGTCCCTCATTTCGAGAAGATGCTCTACGACCAGGCCCTGCTGTTGAAGATCTATACCCACGGGTGGCTCGTCTTTCGCGAACCGCGATGGCAACAGGTGATCGAGGAGACGATCGGCTACGTCCTCGGCGAGATGACGCACGATGAACCCGGATTCGATGGCGGGTGGTATTCCGCCGAGGATGCCGACTCGCCCGATGAGAGCGGTCACGGCCACGAAGGGCTCTTCTACACCTGGACCGCGCAGGAACTCGTCGACGTTCTGGGGACAGACCTCGCCGAGATCGCCGCCGACTTCTGGGAGGTCTCGGCTGACGGCAACTTCGAGGGACGCAACATCCTCAACCGGCTGCACCGCCGGGGTCAGCTCGATCGTCCACCCGACATCGAGCGGGCCCGCGCTCTACTCTTCGCAGCTCGGGCCAACCGCCGTCGGCCCGGCCTGGACAACAAGGTGCTCACCGAGTGGAACGCGCTGTTTCTGTCAGCGCTGGCCGAGGCGGGCTCGGCCTTCGGCCGCTACGACTGGCTCGAGGCAGCAACGACCAACGCCGATTTCTTGATCGGCAACCTGCGCGACGAGCGGGGGCGATGGTTCCGCTCGTGGCAGGCCGACGGCTCACCCCGCCGCCGTCATCCAGCGCTCGCCGCCGATCATGCGTGCCTGATCGATGCGTTCGTCCGGTTGGCCGAAGCAACCGGAGATGGGCGGTGGATCAGCGAGGCGACATCGGTGGCCGACACCCTTCTCGATCATTTCTGGGACACCGACCAGGGCGGCGTGTTCACCACCGCCGACGACAGCGAAGCACTCATCGTCCGGCAGAAGGACCTGCTCGACAATGCAACACCGTCAGCAAATTCGACCACAGCGATCGCTCTGTACCGTCTCGGTGCGCTGACCGGCGAGCGGCGTTTGGTCAATCACGCCGACCAGACCATGCAGCTCCTGGGTACGATCCTCGCCCAGGCTCCGACAGCCGGTGCGAATGCGCTCGCTGCCGTCGACATGCGCCGCACTGGCCTGGTCGAGGTGCTCATCACCGGAGACCGCCCCGATCTGGTTGCCGTTGCGCAGTCCCAGTGGCTGCCCAACGCCGTACTCGCGTGGGGCGATCCGTATGATTCGCCATTGTGGGAGGGTCGGGCTGATGGGTTCGCATACGTGTGCGAGAATTCCGTCTGCCAGTTGCCGGTGGAGGGCGCCGACGAACTGGCAGCTCTGCTCGTGGCTCCACGCAGCATCAACTGACCCGAAAGGACGTCATGCGGAGAATCGGATTTCTCACGGTTGGTCTGGCCTCGCTGGTCGGCCTCGCCGCGTGCAGCAGTGGTACATCGTTGACCATCACGACGTCGATGTCGGCGGGCGGCCACCCGGCCACGTCGATCAGCGCGCCCGTGACCACACTCGGCGCCGGCAATGCATCAGACACGGCCTCGCCGAACGAAAGCGTGCCATCCGGCGGCAGCCTGCCATCTGGCATCAGCCTGCCACCGGGCAGCACGCTGCCGGACCTGTCCGGGATCACGATTCCGGACGTGAGCGGCATCAGCATTCCAGACATTCCCGTCGGAACGTTCCCGGGCGAGTCGGCCGATTGTGCAGCATTCACGAAAGTGTTCGCCGAAGCGTTCGGAGCGTCGAAGGACGGCACCACTGCGCTGACGAGCGAGTTGGCATCGCTGGCGGTGACCATCCCTGATCAATACAAAGCAGATCTGAAGGTGATCGGCGACGGATTCACGAAGCTGCAGGCGATCTACACGAAGTACGGATACGACTACACCAAGATCCTCGCCGATCCAACGGCTCTGGCTGTGTTGTCCGACCCCGCCTTCGGTGTCTCGCTCGCCAAGTTGGACACCTACTACACCGGCAAATGCACCGGGGCAAGCAGCTGAGGGACGAGATCCGTTACCAGCCACCCCGGTGAATGACTTCGCCAGGACGGCGACGGCGCCTGCTGGCACTGATGCCACGCGCTGGCGTACCGTCACCGGATTCGTCGCCGACGCCGGGTTTCGGCCAGCCGATTGCGAGGGCGCCGAGCAGATCAAGCTCGCCCGGAATGCCCAGCTCGGCGCGCAGTTCTGTCTCACCGTTGAACACACCGAACAAGAGCGCCCCGAGCCCGCAGGCTTCGGCCGACAACAGCAACGTCATCATCGCCATCGATGTGTCGACCGTCCAGTACGGCGTCGGCCACGCGTCCGCCGAATTGCCGAGCCCCGACCGGGCTTTGTCCGGCTCGGCGTATCGCCGTACGTACGCGGAACGATCGGCCAGTGGGAGGGCGATCACCGGCGCTCCGAGCAGACCCTGCCAGCGAAAGCCCTGGCGACGTTCGACCGGCAGGGTGATGTCCCAGAAGCGGGATGTCTCGGCTCCGCAAAGCACGAGCAGGTGCCAACCCTGGGTTTTGCCTGCACTCGGGGCGCGCGTGGCCAGATCGACAAGACCGTCGATCAGGTCGTTGTCGACGGGGCGTACGTCGAATTCCCGGGTCATCCGCCGCGAGCGGACGACGTCCTCGAACGATCGAGGCAAGGAGCTCAGCGGGCGCCGAGCTTGACGAGATCTTCGGCCATCGTCCAACCATGGACGATCAGTGCGCCACCCTTTTTGACATTGACCGTCGCGAACTGAGCCGCAACCTCGGGCTTGGTCTTGTCCGGCTTGAGTGACTCGTGATCGAGGAATCCACTCTGACCATTGGTCTTGGCGACGAAGCTCTGCTCGTCGTAGGTGGTGTCGACCCCGAATCGCTTGGCCAGACGACGGCCCCAGGCGCGCTCCTCGCCGACAGCACGATGGCCGGGCCGGGGAATCATCTCGCCGAGCTGCTTGAACGCTTCCATGGCTTCGGCGGTGACGAATCGTGTGCCGACCACGACGTCTTCATCGGGGAACGCCATCAGGGCACGATGGTACGCCTCGCCCATCAGACCCTTGAGAACCTGATCGCGTTTCGATGTGCGCTTCACACTGAGCACCCCGAGCAGAACGCAGGGTGTCCCCCCGATCCGCTCCAGCGTTGCGAACATGAAGCCATGCAGAACACCGTCGATCCGGGCCGTGGTGCTGAGCACCCAGTCTTCTTTGGCCTTGGAAACGCTACCGATGTCGAACGAGCCGCCCATCGACGCCATTTCGTCGAGGTCGGCGTCGCTCAGCGCCGCGCAGTCCCTGGTATCAACCTGGATTGGCATTCTGTCTTGCTCCCCGGTTGTCGTGCGCTGCGGAGCAGCGCTTTTCCAAACAGGCAACCATTCTGCCACCAAATCGGGCGATTTTGCTCACCGCACGACGGAGCTTGGTGAACGGACGATGACAACATCCCGTCGACGTCGGGGCTACAGGATCACGGCATCGTGGCCGAACGCCACACGCAACTCGCCGACAACACGGTCGAGGTCGACGCAGAAGTCATCGGCGAGACGAAGCGTCTTGCCGGCGCCGAGTTGGACGAAGACCTGTGATTCACCAGGATGATCACGCAGGATGCGCTTGAGCTGGTGGATCTTCAATTCGTTGAGCATGTGTGCGGGCAGCCGCAGCCGCAGCGGAGGCGAACCCGACGTGTCGAGGCCCTCGAGGATCGCGATGTCCTGGGCCATGAAGCCGACCCGCGTCTCGTCCTTGCGGTCGAGGCGCCCCTTGACTGTGACGATCGCATCGTCGATCAGGCGATGGCCCTGCTCCTGCAACATCCGCGGAAACACAGTGACCTCGAGCGAACTGTCGAGATCCTCCAGCGTGAACACGGCCATCTGGTCACCCTTTTTGGTGAATTTTCGAGACAGACCGGTGATCACACCGCCGATCGTCAGCATCGCGCCATCCTCACGCTCGGCTGCCTCGGCAACGCTGCAATCGACCTTGCGACGCAGCGCTGCCTCCACGCCGAGCAGTGGGTGGTCACTGATGTAAAGACCCAGCATTTCCTTCTCGGCCTTCAACCGGTGGGCCTTTTCGAACTCGAGGTCGGGGATCTCGACCCGCTCGTCGAACGTGCTGTCGTCGCCTGAGCCGATGTCTCCGAACAGGCTCATCACACCCTGATCGCGCTCTCGTCGTCGTACCAGCGCGCCGTCGATGATCTGCTCGAACACCATGATCAGCCCGCGCCGTGGATGCCCCAGTCCGTCGAACGCACCGGCCTTGATCAACGACTCGATCGTCCGCTTGTTCAGCACGGTCTCCGGGACGCGCTCGACGAAGTCGTAGAACGATTCGTACAGTCCGTTCGCGTCGCGGTCGGCAACCAGGTTTTCGACGAGGCCTTCGCCAACATTGCGCACAGCCGACAGACCGAACGCGATTGCTCCCGGACTGTTGTGGGCCAACTCGACGCCGTCAGGAACCTCGTGCGGTGAAAGCGCGGCGAAGTCGCCCACAGACCGGTTGATGTCCGGTGTGAGCACCTTGATTCCCATCGTGCGCGCGTCCGACAGGTACACCGCAGCTTTGTCCAAGCTGCTCTTGACGCTGGTCAGGAGGCAGGAAAAGTACTCGACAGGGTAATGCGCCTTGAGGTAACCGGTCTGATACGTGACGAGTCCATAGCCGAAGGCGTGGCTCTTGTTGAACGCGTAGTCGGCGAACTTCTCGATGACGTCGAACAGTTCTTTGCCGAGCGACGTCTCATAGCCGCTGTTGTTGCAGCCGATCTCGAACGCCTCGCGAGCTTTGGCCATGACCTCGCGGGATTTCTTGCCCATTGCCTTGCGGAGGTTGTCGGCCTCGGCGAGCGAATATCCGGCGAACCGCTGCGCCACGCGCATCACGCTCTCCTGATAGATCATCAAGCCGAACGTGTCCGACAGCACTTCCTCGGCGTCGGCATGGAAGAACTCGACCTTCTTACGACCGTTCTTCCGGTCGGCGTAGTCGTAATGCATGTTGACGCTCATCGGTCCGGGGCGATACAGCGCGATGACGGCAGACACGTCTTCGAAGCTGTTCGGAGCCAGCGCCTTGAGGAGGGCGCGCATCGGCGGCGACTCGAGTTGGAACACACCGATCGTGTCGCCTCGGCTGAGCAGCGCGAACGTGTCGTGATCGTCGAGTGACACGGTGTCGATGTCGAACTCTGGGTCACGGCGAGCGCGCACCATCGCAACGGCGTCGGTGATGACGTCGAGGTTACGCAGACCGAGGAAGTCCATTTTCAACAGGCCGAGTTCTTCGACGCCGTGCATTTCGTACTGCGTCACAACGGGCGCATCCTCGGCCACGCCACCGGGCGCCGGCTTGCGCTGCACAGGCAGGTAGGTGGTCAAGGGATCCTTGGTGATCACGACCGCTGCGGCATGGATGCCGTCACTGCGCTTCAGGCCCTCGAGCCCTCTGGCCACGTCGATGACCCGCTTGATGTCCGGATCGGTCTCGTACATCGCGCGCAGCTCGCTTGCTGCGTTGTAACCGTCGGCGTACTTCGGGTTCTGCTCGAAGCAGTACTTGAGCGGCGTGTCACGACCCATCACCAGCGGCGGCATCGCTTTGGCCAGCTTGTCGCCGAGGCCGTACGGAAACCCGAGTACTCGCGCTGCATCGCGGACCGCGTTGCGGGCCTTGATCGTGCCGAAGGTGATGATCTGGGCGACGTGATCTCGTCCGTATTTCTCGGCTGCGTACCGGATCATCTCGTCTCGGTAGCGGGAGTCGAAGTCCATGTCGATGTCGGGCATCGAGATTCTGCTCGGGTTGAGGAACCGCTCGAACAGCAGGTCGTACTTGATCGGATCGAGTTCGGTGATCCGCATGCAGTAGGCCACGGCGCAGCCGGCAGCCGAACCACGACCCGGACCGACCCGGATGTTCTGGTTTCTGGCGTGCTCGATCAGGTCCCAGACGATCAGGAAGTAGCTGCTGAAACCCATGTCGGCGATGACCTTGAGCTCGTATGAGATGCGCTCGACGGCTGCGGTCGGCAGACGGACACCCCATCGCATCTTGGCGCCCTCCCAGGCCAGATGGGTGAGGTACTCGGTGTCGTCGGTGAAGCCCTCCGGCAGCGGGAAGTTCGGCAGCTGCGGCTTGCCGAACTCGATCGTCACATCGGCGCGTTCGGCCACCCAGAGGGTGTTGTCGCAGGCCTCGGGATAGTGACGGAACAGCGAACGCATCTCGTCGGCGGATTTCAGGTAATGCTCGTTGCCCTCGAACTTGAACCGCTTCGTGTCGCTGAGCATCGCTCCCGTCTGCACGCACAGCAGCGCGTCGTGCGATTCGTGGTCGTGGCGATGCGTGTAATGACTGTCGTTGGTGGCGATCAGCGGGGCACCGATCTTCTTGGCGATCTCGATCAGTTTCGGGTTGGTCTCGAGCTGCGCCGGCAGGCCATGGTCCTGCAACTCGACGAACAGGTTGTCCCTACCAAAGATGTCCTGGAGCCGGGCAGCTTTCTCGATCGCACCCTTCTCGTCACCGTTGAGCAGGCTCTGCAGCACGTGACCACCGAGGCACGACGTGGTCCCGATCAAGCCCTTGCTGTACTTCTCGAGCAACTCCCAGTCCATCCGCGGCTTGTAGTAATAGCCCTCCATGAACGCAAGGCTGCTCAGCTGGATCAGGTTCCGGTAGCCCTCGTTGGTCTCGGCCAACAACGTGAGGTGGTAATAGAGCTTCTTGCCGCCCTCGGTGTCGCCGCCGGAGTCGTCGACTCGACCTCGCCTCGTCGGTCGCTCGCGACGTGAATCCCATGCCATGTAGGCCTCGGTACCGATGATCGGCTTGACCCCGACCTTCTGACATTCCTTGTAGAAGTCGAGGACCCCGTACATGTTGCCGTGATCCGTCATGCCGAGCGCCGGCATCCCGTCCTCGGCGGCCTTGGCGACCAGTTCGTCCAGTCTGGCCGCGCCGTCGAGCATCGAGAACTCGGTGTGCACATGGAGATGAGTGAACGAATCCCCCAACGAACTGCCCTTTCCCGTGCCTGTCACCGGCCGGCGAAGGCCTGTTGTCTCGAACTGAACGCCGCGATCAGAGCACTGAGTTACAGCGCTGTGATTCGCTCGACTGTAGCAGCGAGAGTCAGAGGTAGGTCCCTGGTCGGTCGTTGGCTGACACCGGATTCTGTCCACTGCCGTCGCCGCCACCCGGCTGCACGAGCAGCCGTGGGTCGAGCCGCTGGTCAGAGCCCGGTGCGATCCCGCGCATCTGCTCGAACTGCTGGCGCGCCGCCAGTTGCTGCGCGAACAACGTCGCCTGGATGCCGTGGAACAGACCCTCGAGCCAGCCGACGAGTTGGGCATGGGCGACCCGGATCTCGCTCGCGGTCGGGGCCACGCCGTCCTTGAACGGCAACGTCAGCATTCGAAGTTCCTGCTGGAGATCGGGCGACAGGGCATCGGCCAGCTCGACGATGGATCGCTCGTAGATTTCGGCCAACCGTTCGCGGCTGGCCTCGTCGAGCTCCGTGCCCTTGACCTCTTCGAGCAGCTGTTTGACCATCGATCCGATGCGCATCACCTTGGCCGGCGCTGTCACCGTTTCCGTGACTTCCTCCTGCTCTGCGGCGTCGATGCCGATGCCGATGGTGCCAGCAGGACCGGTCACGATCTCGCCGTGTTCGACCTGATCGGTCGGCTCGCTCGGGACGGGCGCGTTCTGTTTGGTGTTGGCATCAGTCATAGGGGGTCCTGTCTAGCGACGGCCGGTGGCCACGAGCAAGGGTACGAGCATTTCTGCGCTGGTCAGGCTCCCATGGCGGCAAACGAGCTCGTATGGACCGGAGTCCGCTTGGTCGAAAAATGTGATCTCGTCGCGAGCGACCAACGCGACATCGCCGAGACGGCCGGCCACTGGCGCAGAAACGGCCGGACCGAACCACCCTTCGTCGATCACCTGCTCCTTGGTCACGACCCACGCATGGTGCCCGTGCGCCTGGCTGCATGCTTGGAAAAGATCGCCTCGCGCTCCCGGTTTGGCATGGAACCAACGGAAGCGGCCCTCACCGGACTGGACGCGCACCATCGACAACAGGTCTGGTGCGGGCCGAACGATGTTGTCACCGACGTCGACCTGGCCGTGGTCGGCAATGATCAACAGCGCTGCATCGGACGGCATGACGGCCAGCACGTCGCCGACGAGACGGTCCACGTCGACCAGTTCGGCATCGTAGAACTCACCGAACCCGCGCTCGTGAGCCGTCTTGTCGATGCCGTCGTAGTAGGCGTACACGAACGGCTCGCCGGCGCGCAGCTGCCGGCCGATCTCGACCGCGATCGCCGACGACAGCCGCCAACCGAACAGTTTCGAGCCGCGCAGATGAGCGTCGGTGAAACCCGACCCCTGCAGTTCGCCCTTGGTGATGACCGGCGGTGATTCACCGAGAAACGGGGCGAAAGGCTGGAGGTCGCGTGGCGGAAACGAGCGGCGCAGGTCCCTGCTGGCGCCGTGCCACCGCAACACGTTGATGATGTCGCCACCGACATCGAACCGGTATCCGATCAAGCCGTGCTCGCCCGGCGTCAGCCCCGTCGCGATCGATGTCAGTGCCGTTGCGGTCGTGCTCGGCGCGACGGTGGTGATCGGTGTGCCGGCCATCGAAGCCATGTTGGGAACAAGGGCGAGTCGCTGCTGCAGCTGCTCCCAACCCAACCCGTCGATGACCAGTACGACTCGCTGCGGTGCTGCCGCGGCCTCGGGTATCCATCGCGGAAGAGGAACCCCACGTGGTGCGAGCAGGGCCGGGATGATGCCGCGCACGTTCGCGCCCGAGTACTGCGGAAGGAGCGGCTTGTCGTTCACGAGTTCCACAGTCCACCACGTCCGACTCGGCCACGCCACCTCGGCGCCGCCTTGACCACGTGGCGGCGCCACGCTGGGGCGACACCACAACCGCCACAGTCCGGACGGGACCGCTACCATTGCGTCGTGCGCGTTTCCACCAAAGGCGACTATGCCTGTCGAGCCCTGCTGTCGTTGGCTCTGCACATCGACGAGCCAGGACCGACATCGGTGAGCGACATCGCCCGTCGTACCGGACTTCCCCAGCCGTATCTCGAGCAGATCCTCCTCGCCCTCAAGGGCGCTGGACTGGTGCGCTCGAAGAGGGGCGTCGGTGGCGGATACATCCTCGCCCGGCCGACCACCGAGATCCGCCTGTCGGAGATCCTGTCGGCGGTGGACGGCCGAATTTCGCTCGGTGACTTCGGCGAACCGCATCAGGACGGCGCCTGTGACCACGAGGGTCAGTGTGTGCTCCTCGCGATCTGGCACGAGGCCGGCGAGATGATGCGCCGTCACATGGAGGGCTTCACCCTCGCCGAGATCGCTCAGGCTGCGCAGGGCAACAAGCCCTGGCCGGATCGCCTCGCCTCACCCGTTGTCTGACGCTGCGCAGGTGTCGCCTCGACCCGTGTGAGCAACCGTCTGGTTCAGATCTCGCGTAGGTCTCGTCAGGTCTCGCCCAGGCCGGCCAGCACGTCGACGAGGTCAGCAGGAAGCACCGAGTCGAAGGTCAGTGCCTCGCTGGTGACCGGATGACGGAATCCGAGGGTGGCGGCGTGCAGGAACGGACGTGGTGACGAGACCGCCGACCTGGTTCCGCCGTAGGGTCCGTCGCCGACGACGGGATGACCGGCTGCGGCGAGGTGGACTCGAATCTGATGTGTCCGCCCGGACTCGAGGTGGCATTCGAGTCGGCTCGTGTCAGCAGGCCGCGTGAAACGAGTGATGGTCCGGTAGCGGGTGCGCGCTGGTTTGCCGTCGATGACGACTGCCATCCGCAGTGGATCGCGGTGGTCACGCCCGATTGGTGCGTCGATCAACCCGTTGGCCGATTCGAGATGACCCCACACCAGTGTCTGATAGGCCCGTGTGACCCGCCGCGCGGCGAGCGCGGCAACCAACATGTCGTAGGCGATACTGCTGCGGGCGACCACCATCAGACCGCTCGTGCCGACGTCGAGGCGATGGACGATGCCTGGTCGCATCGGATCACCCACGTCGGCCACCTCGGGATACCTGGCCAGCACGGCGTTGACCAACGTCCCGTCCGGATGCCCGTGCCCGGGATGCACCACGAGGCCGGCTGGCTTGTCGATGACGATGACGTCGGCGTCGGCATGGACGATCGTGATTGCGATGGTTGCATCACCGACCGGGAGTTGGCGTCGTGGGATCTTTCCCGGATCGACCTCGACGATCTGACCGAGACCGACCCGACTCTTGCCGCTGAGCGAGACCACACCGTCGATCATCGCCCCGCCGTCCGAAACGAGCATGGCTGCATCAGAACGACTGATGTCGGTCAACAGCGACACGATCCGGTCGAGTCGCTCATTGGCAAGTGCGGCGGGGATTTCCTCGCGAATCATCTGGAAACCTTCCGGGACTGCAACAACGCTGAGAGCACGAGAAGGGCGCCCCCGATGGTGACCCCCATGTCGGCGACATTGAAGATCGGCCACCAGCGGAAGTCGATGAAATCGATGACGCTGCCGTGCAACCATGCACGGCCACGGAACAGTCTGTCGGCGATGTTGCCGATCGCTCCCCCGACGACAAGGCCAACGGCGATCATCGACACCATCCCCCCACCCCGACGCAGGGAGAGCAGCATCACGACGATCACGACCAGAGCGATCACCCCGATGTACGGACCGACTCCCTGGCCACGGGAGAAGGCCATGCCACTGTTGAACGTCAAGTTCCACTGGAGGGTCCAGATCACATGCCGCGAGCGGCCGTTGCCCAATGCGTTCAACGCCCAATGCTTCGACCATTGGTCGAGGGTGACGACCA
>JAYTOM010000212.1:0-14975 GCA_043747765.1 Actinomycetota bacterium | reverse complement strand
CTTCGAGATTCGCACGATGGCCACTGTCACCCCGAGGATGATGGCCGACTCCTACACCAGGAGATGGGACTCACTCTGCCCGACGAAACACCGGCGTGCCGGCGAGGACGGTCAGTGAAAGAGTGCTGCGGAGCTGCGTCCAGCGCATGATGTGGAACGCAACGACATGTCGGTCTCGGCCACGATCCACTGCACATGGAACTCGAGGTCAGGAAGGCGTGAAGCAAAGCCGAGCGTGCCCGGCCATGCCCCCATATTCGGCGCAGTGTTTGAGGTACTTGATCGGCCCCGCAGGTGTGAGAAGCGGTCCACACGCTGGACGTCCGCTCCGCCGACATCTACTGCGCCGTCCAACCACCGTCGACGGGCAGGATCGCGCCGTTCACCATCGCTGACGCGTCCGACGCCAGGTAGACGACTGCGCCAGCAACGTCGGCGATCCTGCCGACCTTTCCCACAGGAATGCGGTCGACAACGGCGCGCTTGTAATCGGGGTCGTCGAGGCGATCGGCAGTGCCCGGCGTATAGATGAACGTGGGTGCAATCGCGTTCACCGTAATTCCCATTGCTCCCCATTCGAGGGCGAGAACACGCACGATCTGGTTCACGGCCCCCTTCGACGCGCAGTACACGGCGTGATCGCGAAGGCCGACCAACGATGCCTGGGAGCTGATCGCAATAATGCGTCCGGAGCCCTGTTCGACCATCACCCGCCCAGCGGCCTGGGCCGTGAAGAACAGCCCTTTGGCGTTCACGGCCATCATCTCGTCCCAGTCGCCTTCAGTGACGTCAAGGGCAGCATGATTGGCCCCGAGGCCGGCGTTGGCGACAAGGATGTCGAGCCGCCCGTGACGTCGGACCACCTCGTCGATTGTGGGACGGATCGATGCAACGTCCTGCACGTCAAGTGTGTGGGCTGATGCCGCACCGCCCGCCGCGACGATTGAAGCCGCGGCAGTCATGGCGTCGTCATGAGTGCGCGCCGTGACGGCGACTATCGCTCCAGCCGCTGCCAAGGCCTCCGCAACTCCGAGCCCGATTCCGCGGCTGGCGCCGGTGACAGTGGCGACTCGACCGACGAGAGAGAAGGAGGGGAGATGATCGCTGTTCATCAACCGCACCCTATGTTGATGCGGTAACCCAGACCTTGGCTGGGAGCGCGATCGCGTGCTGATTGCCGACAACGTCGACCACTCGACGGCGAGCTTGCGATCAGCATCACCTCACTCGCAGAACTTCACTCCGGCGTACTCGTGACCGGTGACGCAGCGGCGCGAGCCGAACGACTGGTAGGTGTCGAGCGTGGCGCGCCAATATGGACCCGCCGGCGGCGGGAGGGACAGGTCTGCCGCTGGACCTCAAAGGTCACGCTGCCAAGATCCTCTCCCGCCGCTGGCGTGACGGTCGGGACCACCCCAACCACCCACCATGTCAACAGATGAGCGTTGCCACACCGCGCCCTGGAAGCATCGCCCGATGGCTTTGACGAGGCCGGCGTGCGCGTCGGAGATCACGAGGCGCACCCTGGCTCGGCCGCGGTGGGTGAGCGAGGACAGGAACTCGCGCCCGCCAGAACCTGTCGCTTTCCGGAGTCGCCGACATCGAGCCCGACGACCTCACGATGCCCGTCAGCGCGCAGTCCGGCGGCGATGACGACCGCGCAGGGCGTCCCTGGCCCCAACGCGAGCACCAACCAGACGTTTTTCAGCACCCTGTTCGATCGGTGAATCCGTCGAATGACTTGGGCTTGGCCGGAGAAGCCCGTCGCGGAGTCCCGTCAGAAGCGTCCGCCGTCGACCATGAACTGCTGTGCGGTGCAGCCGCCACTGTCGTCGGCGGCAAGGAAGAGGATCATCTGGACGAACTCGTCGGGCAGGATCCGCTTCTTGATCGCCTGATCGTGCAGCGTGCCCTCCTCACCCTCCGGGGACCACCACTTGGTGAGTTGGCGCTCGGTGGCCACCCAACCCGGCAGAACGGTGTTGACCCGCACGTTTTTCGGCCCGAACGTGCGGGCCATCGTGCGGGTGATACCTTCCACGCCCGACTTGGCAATTGCATAGCCGGGGAAGAAATCCTCCTGCATCATGTAGCTGCTCGATCCGACGTTGACGATCGATCCGAGCTCGGCAGCCAGCATCTGCGGGGCGAGCGCCTGGATCGCAAAGAAATAGTGGCGCAAGTTCACGTTCAGACGGTCGTTCCAGTAGTCGACAGTCATGTCCTCCCACGTGTGGCGGTCGTCGCTGGCGGCGTTGTTGACGAGCACCGTGACACCCCCGAGGTCGTCGATCGCCCGGGTGCATGCCACCTGGAGTGCGCCGATGTCGCGTAGGTCGACCTCGTAGAAGATCGGTGTGTGGGCGACGCCGTCCGCGATGCAACGCTCGATGGTGGCTCTTGCGTACGCAGCGTTGATGTCGACGAAGGCGACCTTGCTGCCTTGGCGGGCGAAGTTCCCCACGATGGCGCTGCCGATGCCGTCGGCGCCGCCGGTCACGAAGACAGTGCGATCGACGAGCGACGGGTAGCTGGCGTACTTCTCGACGGTCATGTGGTCGCCTCAACGTGGGGAA
This sequence comes from Actinomycetota bacterium, assembly GCA_043747765.1. GTDB lineage: Bacteria > Actinomycetota > Acidimicrobiia > Acidimicrobiales > Ilumatobacteraceae > WLMZ01. The sequence continues at coordinate 12,399 of JAYTOM010000212.1, read as the reverse complement.
GGGTGTTGGAAAGGGGATCGAAGCCGTAGACCTCGGCGGGGTTGTCGACCAGCACCAGGTGGCGCAGGGCGTCGGTCGGCAACCACGCATCTCGCAGTTCCGCGAGTTGCGTCGGCGTCGGCGGGTCGAACTTGCCCGGATGGGGCCAGTTCGTGGCCCACAACATCCGTTCGGGTGCGTGGGCGAGGAGGCGGTGGGCGAGCTTGGCGACGGTGGGGTAGTCCGGTGCGCCCTCGTGCGTCGACCCGTGCGTCGACTCGTACGGCGCCGACAATTTCACCCAGCATCGTCCGGAATCGAGCAACGTGAGCAGCGCCCCGAACGCCGAGTCCTCGGGTTCGACCGGCGGCATGAAGCGCCCGACGTGGTCGACGACGATCGGCGTCGGTAGGGCAAGGAGGGCATCGAGTCGCTCGGCCAACTCGCAGCCGTTCAGTTGGAGCTGGATGTGCCACCCATGTCCTGCAATCAGTTCTGCCACGGGGTGCATGACCTCCCACGGCACCGCCCCGCCGGGCAGCATGTGGAAACGTGCGCCGCGCCCACCCAGCGACGTCAACCGGGCGAGCTCGTCGTCGGTCGTGGTGCCGTCAATGACGACCACCGCCCGGGCGGCGTCGCCGAACTCGGCCACGGCAGCGAGCAGACATCGGTTGTCGAGCCCGTAGGTGGTCGGTTGCACGAATACCACGCGATCGAGGCCGAGCGCCGACTGGACGGCCCGGTACTCTGCGGGCGAGGCATCCGGCGGTGTGAGCACCGTCGAGGGACCGATCGGGTACCGATGGTCGTAGACGTGCACGTGCGAGTCGCACGCGCCTCGGACCGTCATCCCTGCGACCATCATGTGGCCCACCAGGCTCGCAGACGGCTGGCGTGGTCGGCGTTCACCGCCCGCGGTGGCAGTTCGTGGGCGACGATCGCGCGTACCTGCTCGACGCTGCTCATCGCCTGTGCGTCCGCGTTTTCGGGTGTCAGACCGCCGAGGTGTGGTGTTGCCACCACACCTGGCCGGGCGGCGAGTTCGGGTGCCGGGCGCTGGTCTGGCGCTCGGCCGACGTCCATCGCAAGGCCGCCCAGCCGGCCAGTGTCGAGCGCCGCGGCCACGGCTTGTTCGTCGAGCAACTCACCTCGAGACACGTTGACGAGCATCGCGCCCGGCTTCATCAGGGCGAGTGCGTCGGCGTCGATTAGGTTTTGGGTCTCGGGGGTCGACGCGGCGAGCGGCAGCACGAAATCGGACTCGGCGAGCAACTCGGGCAGCTCGACCTGGCGGATGCCGACGCCGCTGACCTGTGTGTACGGGTCAGCGACGAGCACGTCAACGCCCAGCGCCACGAGCGCGTCACACAGGTAGCTACCGATGGCCCCGCAGCCGATCAGCCCGGCGGTTCTGCCCCTCAGCTGGAACCCGGGTCGCTGCGGCGGCTGGCCGCCTCGCCGGTAGTCAATCGTCGACTCGCTGACGTTCCGCGCCAGGTCGAGCATCAGCGCCAACGCGATCTCGGCGGTCGACGGCACGAAGCTCTTGTCGGCGCAGGCGACGAGCACACCGTTGCGGGACGCCGCCCCTACGTCGATCGTAGAGATGTCCACCGCCGTCCGAAGGAACGCGACCACGTCTGTGTTCCGGTCGAACAGGGCCCCCTCACCGGGCGTTGCACGATGGGCGATCACTACTTGGCACCCGGCCGCGTGTTCGACGAGTTCGTCCGTGGTGAGGTCGCGGTCGAAGGGATTCAGGACGACGTCGGCGACCATGCGCAGCTCGGCCAGCACCCGCCCGTAGTAAGCCTCCAGATCCTCGGGATTGTGTGTCAGAAAGGTGCGCAGCACGCCATCGAACCTAATCTGCCGGTCGGGCCAGCTGCGGCCGGAGCGGTCAGGTCGACGCACCACGAGCTGGCCGGGCCAGCTCACGCGCAGGCACTGTTGCGTTGGCGGATGGCGTGCCGGCGGAGAGGATGCGCAGATTAACGCCATTGTCGTGTTGCACCGTCCGGCCAGCTGTCGTCAGGCACAACGCGCTCAAATATCTTCGAACAATCGGGTGGAGTGCGATCACGGGCGATTGAAAGCGAGGCTGCGGCCGATGCGCGGACTGAAGACCGACCGCACTGCGACAGTGACCATCGAAGGTCACGCGTTCATCCAGAACGTCCGCCGCGGCTAGTACGAACTCGGCGTGAACGCCTGGAATCGTCATCTTCGCTGCGCCGCTGCCTTCGACGAACTCGCGTCAATGATCTGAACGAGTGACATTGGATCCGGTCAAGACACGACACGCGAGCCAACAATGCAACAGGCCACCTGCACGACGTCTTCCTGGATTCCGCCTCCAGCCTCGACGATAGCGAGCAGTTCCGCAACGCCTGTCGAGTCTGCTCCTGGATCGTGAGGCGTGCCAGCTGCCCGGTGGCAACATCGATGCCAGTCATGCCTGATACGAAAAGCGACGAACCGACCCTCACGCCTTGGCTTTACAACGACGGACTCGGAGCGTGTGATGTCGTGACGATCTGCTTCTTCGTCGAAGAACCGTACCTGGTGGATCCGATCTGCCGTTCCACGCTCAGGGACGTTCTCGGCGCGAGCGCTGGACTGATCCCATACTGCGCTCGCTTGATAGCGAAGTTGAAGTACCGCGACGACACAGTGGTGATCTCCTTGGACGTCGCTGCGCATGTCGCAACAGATCACGACCCGCGCTGGATGGTGGCAGGGACGGCGGAGTCGATGAGTCTGTGAGCCACCCTTAGCGATCGAAGGTGGGGAACGGGGCGACCGGTGGGACGGACGGTTCGCCGGCACCCAGCACGCTCTGGGCGAAATCGATGATCGCACCACTCATCACGCCGGATTCTTCGCTGAGCAGGAAGCAGAAGATGCGTGCAACCTCGAGCGGCTTCAGCAGCCGACCGTAGGGTTGCGTCGCTTCTGCGGCTGTCAGCCATTCGTCCGGCGCGCCATGGTACTGACGTTGCATCCGGTCTTCGGCCGGCGTGTCCATCCAGCCCAGACTGACCTGGTTGACGCGGATGTGTTCGCGCATCAGTGAGTAGGCCAGGTTGCGCGTCATCGTCGCCAGCGCACCTTTGGAGACCGCGTAGGGAAACAGCGTGGGTTGTCCGCCATGGCCGGTGGTGCTGCCGATGGTGATCATCGAACCCGCCACGCGCTCGCGACGCATGATCTTCGCGGCACCTTGCATCAACAGGAACGGGGCGCGCACGTTGACGTCGAACAACAGATCCCACAACTCGACGGTGGTGTCCCACACCGTGCCGCGATCGGTCACAGCAGCAGCGTTGACGACGCCGTGGACGACACCGAAGGTGGCGTCGACCTGGGCGATGAGTGCAGCGCAGTCGTCGGCGCTGCCCAGTTCAGCGGCGACGAAAATCGCGCGGCAACCGTCGCCATCGAGTTCGGATGCCACGGCCGCGCCGAGCTCGCGATTGCGATCGACGAGCACCAGACCCGCGGCTCCGCGGTCATGGACAAGTCGAGCCGTCGCCTCACCCAAGCCCTGAGCGGCGCCGGTGATCACAACGACCTTGCCGTTCAATGAAGCAGAAGCTGACTGCCAATCGGTCACCCGGCGAAGCTAGAGCCTGGGGCACTCGGCCACGTCACCGGCGCATTGCTACGGTGGAACTATGTCCACGGAGCTCCCGGTGTTGTTCTTCGATCGCGATCTCCCTGAGGAGTTCCGCGATCTCGTCGAGGGCCGGGCCATACCCGTCGGGCCTGACCACGTCGACCTCGTCCGAGCCGACGCCGTCGTCGCCGGGATGCATCGGTGGGATGCCCAGGCGATGGCCGCCGCCGGCCCCGGACTGCGAGTGATCTCGCGCACCGGCGTGGGCTACGACACTGTGGACGTCGCTGCGGCGACCGCCGTCGATATCACCGTGTGCTACGCCCCGACGGCGCCAACGGTGTCGACGGCCGAGCACGCAATCGCCCTGATGATGGCCGTCACCAAGTCACTGCCCGCCGCGCACGCCAGAGCCCGCGAAGGCCTTGCCGGTGGGCCGGCAACCGCACTGGAACTGGACGGGCGGACGCTAGGTCTGCTCGGCTACGGACGCATCGCCCGGCGCGTTGCGGCGGTGGGCAAGGCGCTGGGAATGACCGTGATCGCACACGATCCGCTCGTCGCCGAAGACGACACCGGCGTTGCGCGACTTGTGGCCTTCAACGAGCTCTTCGAAGGCAGCGACGTCCTGTCGCTACACGCACCGGCCACGTCGGCGACGCACCTTGTGGTGAACTCCACGACCCTGGCGATGATGCGCCCGGGCGGTTATGTGATCAACTGCGCCCGCGGTGCTCTCGTCGACCAGGACGCGCTGCTGCTCGCGCTCGACGCCGGTCACCTCGCCGGCGCCGGGCTCGACGTCACCGAACCCGAACCCCTGCCGGTCGGACATCCGCTGCTCATCCATCCCCGGGTGATAGTCACGCCGCACATCGCGTCGAGCACGGTCGCCGGGCGCCGCCGCCTGTACCAGCACGCGATCGACAACGCGCTCACGACCTTGGCCGGCACACCAACCAACGTCGTGCCCGAACAGGCTGACCGGCAACTGCCCGCCCCAACCGACCGGACCGGCTGACCTGGACCGCACAAGCCGTGGTAGAAACGCTCTCGTGAACCTTCGAGAACTCTGGTCCGACCGGCAACCGACCTTCGGAGCGTGGCTCGGCGTCCCATCATCCGTCAACGCAGAAGCAACTTCACGGGTGGGGTTCGACTACGTCTGCGCCGACAACCAACACGGGGCCATGGACTACCAGGCGACAGTCGGCATCGTGCAGGCCGTGCTGCTCGGAGGATCGCGACCGATTGCCCGAGTCCCATGGAACGAGCCGGGAGTGATCGGCAAGATGTTCGATGCCGGCTGCGAAGGCGTTGTGGTGCCCATGGTCAACACGGTCGCCGAAGCGGAGGCCGTCGTGCACGCCAGCCGCTACCCACCACTGGGCGAGCGAAGCTTCGGGCCGGTCATGGCGAGCATGCGCGCTGCGGACTACTCGACCACAGCCAACGACCAACTTGTGGTGATCCCGATGATCGAAACCGCGCAGGCAGTGCGCAACATCGACGACATCCTTGCCGTTCCCGGCATCGACGCGATCTACGTCGGCCCCGCCGATCTGTCACTCAGCCTCGGGTTGCCACCTGGAAACAACGACGACCGGGAAGAGTTCACCGAGGCACTGCTGACCATCGCCGCCGCATGCCGCCGCGCCGGCGTGGTGCCAGGCATCCACTCCACCGGCGCACTTGCCGAGCGCCGGCTACAGCAGGGCTTTCAAATGATCACCGTGTCCGGCGACATGCTCGCGATGCGGACACGCATGGCCGAGGAACTCGCCCAGGCGCGCGGCGCCGAACGCCCGAGTGGCACCAACTCGATCTACTGATTCTGCGCAGGGAGGCACCGCAGTCAGAAGAGGGTTGAAAAGCAGTACACGCCGCAAGGTGCCTGCGTGGGGCTCAGGATCACTTTGCGGCTACCGCCACCACAATCAGCGTTCTGCTGAGCTTGCCGCCACCCGCCGAGCGCTGTCACCGGCGTGATGCGCTCGTGTAACGCGAACAGCGCTTGACTGTGGCAGCGCATTTTGCGTGCCACGAGGAGGAATCACGACATGTTCCACAGCGCCAGAGCTCACGGCCAGCCCACGCAAGAGCCGCCTGTCGGTCCCTTGGTGGTGCAGATGCGTGACGTCTCGGCAAGAGTTCGGGCAAGGAGCGGTCGGCGTGGGCTGCGATCACGGCGCGATGGCCAATCCTGACGACTGCGGGTCACCAAGTGCCGCGTCGCCCACTGCCGCCGCGACAGATGACTCCACAAAGTCTGTTCTTGATGTCACACGGCGCGACGTGGCAAGACCCAGGCGTAATCGACGCGAGCATGACCGTCCCGGCACGTCGACTCAGTTGCTTGCGGGTGGAGCGCACCCGGCTCAGGCGTAGGGTCGCGCCCTACTCAACTGATCCCCGCAACCCAGATCGCGTCCCCTGCCGTCGGCACCCTGACATCACCGGCGCCGAGCACCGAACGATCGATGTCGATGCAATTACCGGTCATCATCCCCGACTCGTCGGAGAGGCAGAACGCAATGACATTCGCAACTTCCCACGGTTTGACAATTCGACCCAGCGGGCTGTTCTCCTCGGCGATCTCCAGCCAATTCTCGGGTGCACCGTCGGACTCGACTTGCACGCGGTGCTCCGACTCGGTATCCATCCAACCGGGGTTGACCTGATTGACCCGGATGCCGTGCTGCATCAGGCCAAAGGCAAGGTTCTTCGTCATGATTGCAAGCGCACCCTTGGACATCGAATAGGCGGTCAAATTCGTGGCCCCCCCGTGTCCTGATGTGGATCCGACGTTGACGATCGAACCGTGTATTCGGGCCCGGAGCATCGCCGTCGCTGCGGCTTGGATCAGGAAGTAGGGGGCCTTCACGTTGACCGTGAAGTGGAGATCGAAGTGTTCTGGCGTGTCCGTGAACAGGGTGGCGCGACTGGTCGCGGCGGCCACATTGACGACGCCGTTCGGTGCGCCGAATCGCTCGAGGCACACGTCGACGAGGTACCGGGGAGCATTGGGGTCGGTCATGTCCGAGAGCGCGAAGATTGTGGGGGTGCCGAGCTCGGTGAGCTCCGCTGCGAGAACTTGTCCGCGGTCGACCGATCGGCCGCCCAGGACAAGGCCGGTCGCTCGTTGCTGAACGAGCCTGCGGGCGACTGCTTCGCCGAGCCCCTGTGTTCCTCCATTGATGATGGTGATGCTCACGGCAGAAACCTCGTTCTCAACAGCGCTAGATTTTGGGGGTGCCCAACCACTGGTTCGATGCTACGGAGTGCGACCTCGAGGACCTGATAGCGCTGTGCGCACAGCCGACACTGCTCGACGATTACCCGTGTGCGAGCTCCATCGAACAGAACACCATCGTCTACGACAGCGGATCGCTGCGCAACGCAGTCACCACTCGTGAAGGCCGCCTCGCCGCGATGGGCGAACTCGCTGACGCGCTGCTCACTGGCCCGGGAATCGTCGTGTTCCGAGACGCGTTCAGTCGCGGCGTCGTCGAAGCGGTCTCGGACGTGTTTCGCGAGATCATCGTCGACGAACAAGAGCGTGGCATCGGCGGCGGCGACCACTTCGCCCGCCCGGGCGACAACGATCGCGTGTGGAATGCGCTGGAGAAGGTCGCGCTGCGCGAACCCGAACTGTTTGTTCGGTACTACGACAACGAGATCCTTGCCCTGGTGTGCCATGCCTGGCTCGGCCCCGGATACCAGGTCACATCGCAGGTCAACGTCGTCAATCCCGGTGGTCTCCAGCAGCATCCACACCGTGACTATCACCTGGGCTTCATGCCCGACGATCGCGCCGCGGCGTACCCGGCACACGTGCATCTTCTGTCGCCGATGCTCACTTTGCAAGGCGCTGTCGCTCACTGCGACATGCCCGTGGAGACTGGACCGACGATGTACCTTCCGCACTCGCAGAAATACCCGCCCGGATACGTCGCCTGGCGGCGACCGGAGTTCAAGAAGTACTTCGCGGACCACCACGTGCAACTCGAGTTGTCCGCCGGTGACGCAGTCTTCTTCAATCCGGCACTGTTCCACGGCGCCGGAACGAACCGAACGAGCGACGTCCGGCGGATGGCGAACCTCTTGCAGATCTCTTCTGCGCTCGGACGTGCGATGGAAAACGTCGATCGAACAGCGGTGGTGCTCGCGCTCTACCCAGTGCTGTTGAACGCTGACATGAGCGCAGACGCCGTGAGTCGTGTACTCGCGGCAAGTGCCGAGGGGTATCCGTTTCCCGGTGACCTCGATCGGAATCGCCCGGAAGGCGAGAGCTCGGATCGGTCGCCGGTCGACATCACGCTTCGCGCGCTGCGCGAGCGTTGGGCCTTCGATGAACTCGCGGCAAGATTGGCCGCTCAGTGATCGCCGGTTGTTCGCGACGCGGCGGTGAAATCGAGTGAGCATCAGCGAGCGTTGATGGCGCGGAGGCGTGCAAAGCGTGGACGCACGAGCTCGGTGATGATGGCCGGGCGATCTGTGGGCGATGCCTTGACCGCCTCGCCCCACAGCGCGCGCCCCACCATGAAGCCTGAGCAACCCGCACCAGCGGCCACGGCCAGCTGATCTGCAAACTCGTCGAACGACCCGCCGCCTGAGAGAATTGCCCACGGCATGGCCGCAATGTCGGTGATCTCCTCACACGCTGAGAGCGTTCCCGGATAGGGGAGCTTCAACAGGTCCGGGCCCATTGCAGCGAACCGGCGGGCAGTTTCGACGACGATCGCGGTGCGGTCGTCGCCCGGTCCGAGGCCATAGAAGAGCGGCTCGACCGCAATGGCGAAACCGATCGCGTGGCAGGCTGCCACGACCTCGCGGCCGATCCGTTCCTGCTCTGCGGCAAGGCGACCGTCGGGTCGGTACGCCAGCAACAGCTTCGCGGCGGCAGCACCGGAGGCTTGCGCCTGCTCGATCGACCAGCCGTCCAGAATCGCCGTCGGCGACTTCTCCGGCTCGTCCAGGTAGCCCTGCGATTCAAGGGCCGCAAGGAACCCCACGCCCTGAGGCAACGCTCCAGCGTCGATCACCTGAGGAATGGAGTACTCCGGTTCGAGCATCACGCCGGTCGCGAGATCAGCAACGCCCGCCACGAGTTCGATCTTCAGCGCAGTGAGTTCCTCAGGCGTGATGGAGTCTGGGTCGTCGGGTCGCAGGAAGTGACGTAAGGAATCGCGGTGGTCCACCGCCAGGATCGAGAATCGTCCGTCCTGATCGGCGAGCTCCGAGATCACGTGGGCACCTGCACGACGGGAAGTTCCCAGGCGTTGAGATCCCAGTTGTCGTGGATCCACGTGAACTCTGCATCGAAGCAGGGCGGGGTCCTACGCTCGGTGTCGTAGAGCTCACCAGCGAGGTAGTTCAGGAACATCATGTGCGACGTGGGGCAGGCGACCGAGGAGTGATACCCCTTCGTGACGAGCACGGCCTCGCCGTCGCGTGCCGCGAACAGTTCATCGAAGTTCTCGTCGTCACGCCAGTTGCGCTGCATCACGAATCCGTTGCCGGGATCGAGGCGGAAGTAGTACACCTCCTCCAGGTAGGGGGATCCGTCGCGGCCGTCGTGACAGTGCGGCGCCCAACCCGACCACGTCCCCCGCGGTACGTACACCTCGTACAGGATGAGCCGCTCGGCATCGATTGGCGGAGCCAGCACATGGTTCACGTGCCGGTACGCCTGTCCTCCGCCACGCAACTCCTGCCTCATCTGCGTTGGTTCGATCAGGCGGATGGGGTATTTGCCCTCCGCCGGCGCCGAGCCGATCGCAAACTCGAACGGACCACCGGCATCGTCGGCAACGGTCACCGTGATCGCCGTCTTCGGAGGTGCGTACACGATGCATGGCATCTGCTCGAACACGCTCGTACGGCTCAATGCGAATGTCTCGTGATCAGCGGTCACGATACCGGCGCCCGATAGTGGGACGATGGCCGTTTCCTCGCCGTCGAGCTGAGCGCGGTGTGATTGGCCCGGCTGCAGTTCGAGGACTGCGAAGCTCAAGAAGTCCCAACCCGCGTTCGCCGGAGTTACGTCGATCCTGACCGAACCTTCCGAGACGCGGGCGCGGTGATGACCCATGTCGACGTGACGCATCGGACCGATAGGTCGAGCCTGACGAATCGGCTGGCCCGAGTGGGACTGAGGCTGGGTCATGATCCGGTCATGATCTGGTCGTGGCCGCGTTGGCCCTGTCGACTTCGGCGAGGGTGACCGGACGATTCTCGATCATCGATTGTAACGCTGCCTTCGCAATCAACAGCGAGGCGCGCCCATCGGCACCGGTCACCGGGCTCGGACCATCGTTGTCGACCATGTCAACAAAGGCCGCCCATTGATCGAGGTAGCTGCGCACATAACGCTCGAGGAAGAAGTTCTGCAGCTGCGGTCGCTGGTACCCGGCGGCCGTCGCAAAGGCGCCGTTGAACTCGTGCGTGTTGTCCGAAAACGCCATGCCGAGCGAACCGAAAGCCTCGACGCGCTGGTCGTACCCGTACGCAGCCTTGCGACTGTTGTCGATGGTTGTCAGCGCACCGCCTTCATGCGTGAGCACGATCACAGCGGTGTCGACATCGCCGGCCTCACCGATCAACGGGTCGACACGCACCGCACCTTTGGCGAACACTTCGACGACCTCGCTCCCGGTGACGAACCGGGCCATGTCGAAGTCGTGCACGGTCATGTCATTGAACAGGCCGCCTGACGTGCCGATGTACTCGATCGGCGGTGGGCCCGGATCCCTGCTGGTGATGTTGCAGAGGTGGACGTCGCCGACCACACCGCGCTGCACGGCGTCAGCGACCGAGCTGTGGCTCGGGTCGTAGCGGCGATTGAACCCGATCTGCAGCTTCACGCCAGCGGTCGCCACGGCGACCAGCGCACGGTCGACCTCGGCGAGATCAAGCGAGATCGGCTTCTCGCAGAAGATCGGCTTGCCTGCCCGCGCGGCGGCGATCATCGCCTCGACGTGTGTGGAGGTGCTGGTACAGATCACCACTGCGTCCACGTCATCGGCATTCACCGCCTGGTCGAGCGACGCAGCAACACGCGCACCGACGTCGGCGGCCACGGCTTGCGCCGCTGCATCGACCACGTCGTAGACGACGCTGACGGATGTTCCGCTGACGTTCCTCGCCAGCATTCCGGCGTGCATCTTGCCGATGCGGCCGCAACCGAGAAGTGCAAATCTGATGGTCACGAGTGTGCTCCTGAGTAGTTCGGATGCGATGAGCGAGTCGCCACGTGGACGACTGTCATGCTCGGCGCTGGTTGGACTTGCCGCTGAACATGTCAGCGTGGGCGGCCACGACATCGGGCCGATCGGAGACCTCCGGGACGCCAACCTCCCAGTAGGTGCCGCCTTCGGTCCAACGGTAGGGATGCGTTTGCAAGGCGATCACGTACGTACGGTCCGACGCACGGGCGCGAACCATCGCAGCCTCCAGCTCGGCGACCGTCGAGACCGTCTCCGCACGGCAACCCTGAGCGCGTGCCAGCATCTCGAAGTCGACTCGCACGTCGACGTTGGGGCCTTTGCAGTCGTCGAGCAGGTTGTTGAAGGGGACGCCGCCTTGATTGACCTGCAGCCGGTTGATCACGGCGTAACCGCCGTTGTCGCAGATGATCACGATCATCTTGTGCCCGGAGATCACCGAGCTGTAGAGGTCGGAGTTCATCATCATCGTCGAGCCGTCGCCGACGAACACGATGACCTCGCGGTCGGGCATCGCCATCTTTGCGCCCCAGCCTCCGGCGATCTCGTAGCCCATGCACGAGAACCCATATTCACAGTCGAAGCTGTTGAGTTCGTCGGCTCGCCAGCCGTTGTTGACTTCGCCCGGAAAGCCGCCGGCGGCGGCCAACGCGTAGTCGCCGGGGAACTTGTTGCGGTCGATGGCTCCGACGACCTGGGCGTAGGTGACGGGTTCCGTACTGTTCTCTGTGGGGGCTGCGATGTTGTCGATGTAGGCGTGATACGACGCGCGCTCGTTGGTTGCACGCTCGATCCAGTCGTCGCCGGAGCGCCAGGCACCGAGGGAATCGCTGAGCTCGGTGATGCCCTCGCGGGCGTCGGCGACCAGCGGTAGCGAACGCCGCTTGTGGGCGTCGAATCGAGCGGCGTTGAGTCCGATGATCGTCAGGTCGGGATTCTTGAACAGGGTCCACGAGCCGGTTGTGAAGTCTTCCAGGCGGCTCCCGATTGCGAGGACCACGTCGGCCGCTGCTGCCAAGTTGTTCGCTGACTCGCAGCCGGTCACGCCGATCGGTCCGCAGTTGAGGGGATGGGTCGCGACCAGCGTGGACTTGCCGGCGACGGTCTCGACGACGGGGATCTTGTGCCGCTCGGCGAATGCGAGTACCGCGGCCTCTGCGAACGAGTAGTGCACGCCACCACCGGCGAGGATGAGCGGCTTCGACGCGTTGCGCAGCGTCTCGACCGCTGCGGCGAGATGCCTGCGGTCGGGTCGAGCGCGAACGATGGCGTGGTGACGAGGCACAAGGAACTCCTCGGGCACGTCGAACGCCATCGCCTGTACGTCTTGCGGGAGGCCGAAGAAGGCCGGGCCGCAGTCAGCGGCATCCAACATCGTCTGGATCGCCTGTGGAAGCGACGTGAGGATCTGGTCCGGCACCGTGATCCTGTCCCAGTAGCGCGTGACGGCGCGGAATGAATCGTTGACGGTCGTGGACGGCACGTCGAAGTGCTCGACCTGTTGCAGCACAGGGTCGGGTGTCCGTGTCGAGAATGCGTCGCCGGCGAGCAACAGCAGTGGGATCCGGTTCG
>JAYTOM010000211.1:0-11651 GCA_043747765.1 Actinomycetota bacterium | reverse complement strand
ACTCTCGAGCACCGCGATCTGCTGCTCGGCGCCGAGCGAACACAGCGTTCGCACAGCTTTCATGTTCGGCGGGCGAAAATGGTCGGTGGGCAGTGTGTCACACCGGGTCTACGACATCGTCGAGCGGGGTATAGCGCGCACATGTCGGACGGGCGTGAGCGAACGTGACCAGCACAGTTGAAGTCAGCCGCCGATCGAGGACGTCACCGGACGACGATGTGGTGTTGTTGGACGGACGTGGCCGGCCGAGCGGTCGAGCGCGCAAGAGCGCCATCCACGGTCTCGATACACCGTTTCACTTGGCCATCTCGTGCTACGTGGTGCGCGCGGATGGCCGGTTGCTGATCACCCGTCGCGCTGCGGCCAAGAAGACCTGGCCGGGGGTGTGGACGAACGCGTGCTGCGGACACCCCCGCCCGGACGAATCGCTGGAGTCGGCAGTCCGCCGTCACCTGTATGACGAACTCAGCCTGTGCGCCGACCGGTTGCGCGTCGTCCTTCCGGATTTCACCTATCGGGCGATGATGGACAACGGGCGCGTCGAGCACGAGTTGTGTCCGGTGTTCATCGCCGAAGTGTCAGACGACGCGGTGATGGATCCAGACGAGGCCGACGCGCTTGAGTGGGTCACATGGGGAGAGTTGCAGCGCCGGGCCGCCGACCCCGGATCGGGCCTCAGCCCGTGGTCTCGAACACAGATCGGTCGAATCGCGCAGATTACCGCTGATCCGCTGGCCTGGGTCAGCCACCGCCCGAACCGAGCGCCGGTGCGCCACCCGGACGTCGGTGCGAACGACCCGTTCGTTGCGATGGGATCGCGCGTCGATGATCTGATCGAGGAGTTCATCGAGACGGCCTCGGATCTGCTCGGCCAGTTCGATCCGATGGCGATCGAACTCGCCGCTCCGATCCGGGCGTTGTTCCGGGCCGGAGGCAAGCGCCTTCGGCCATGCCTCGTCTACTGCGGATTCGAGGCGGTGGCGCCGGTCGGCGAACTCTCCGCCGACGTGCGCAATGATCTCGATGCCATCGCCGCGGCGGTGGAGATGTTGCACACGTTTGCGTTGTTGCACGACGATGTGATGGACAGGTCGGCGACCCGGCGTGGCCACGCAACGGCGCACATCGCATTCACAGAACTGCACGCATCGTCGGCAGCTGTCGGTGACAGCGAGTGGTTCGGTACGTCCGCCGCGCTGGTGGCCGGTGATCTCGCGTTCGTTTGGGCGGATCAACTCCTCGACCGCATCGGCTGTAATTCGCCGGTTGCGATGCGCGTCCGATCCGTCTTCAACACACTGCGTAATGAGGTCATCGCCGGCCAATACATGGATCTTCGTCTGGCCGGCGCTTCAGCCAGTGACCAACAGGCTCTTGCTGTTGCGCTGTTGAAGTCCGGTCGCTACACGGTGACGCGACCGCTGGAGATCGGCGCAACCCTTGCCGGTGCCGACGAGACGATTCTCGCAGCCTTGCGTGGCTTCGGCGATGCTGTGGGCATCGCCTTCCAACTGCGCGACGACGTGCTGGGTGTGTTCGGCAATCCACAGCTCACCGGCAAAGGTGCATCGGAAGACTTGACGTCCGGCAAGGGAAGCTTGCTGTTGGTGCGTGCGCTCGAACTTGCGGCGCCCGCCGAGCGAGCGATTCTGCGGTCCTACCTCGGCCGAGCGGATCTCGACTGCACCGAGGTGGAGGCATGCCGCCGTGCTGTCGAGGCGTCAGGTGCATTGGCGTCGATCGAGGCGTTGATCGATGCCAAGTTGCTCGAAGCTGATCGAATCCTGGCTGAACTGCCCGATGCAGTGGCGAATCAATTGACGACGCTGTCACGTTCACTGACCCACCGGGCGGCCTGAGATGGATACGGGTCGTGACGGCAATGGCGTCGTGGTCATCGGTGCTGGACTCGCTGGCCTGTCGGCGGCGTGCCACCTCCGGGGTATGGGTCGTGATGTAACGGTGATCGAAGCGGGTGACCTACCGGGCGGCCGTGCGGGAATCGCGACGATCGACGGTTACAGGTTCGACACCGGTCCAACGGTGTTGACGATGCCCGAACTGATCGCTGACTGCTTCCGGGCGATCGATGTGGACATGAACAGTTTTCTCGATCTGCGGCGGATCGATCCGCTCTATCGGGCTTGTTTCGCTGACGGGTCGGCGATTCGGCTCCGGTACGGCCGGGCCGAGATGATGGACGAGATCCGGTCGGTCTGCGGTGAGCGCGAAGCGCAGGCCTTCGACGGCTTCTGCGATTGGCTGGGTGAATTGTACGCCTTGGAACTCCCCAACTTCATCGAGCGCAACTACGAATCGCCGCTGTCGTTGATGCATCCGATGGGAGCGGCGCTACGACTGCTGAAGTCCGGGGCATTCCGGCGGCTCGAGCCCAAGGTCAAATCATTCTTCGACGACGAGCGTCTCGTCCGCATCTTCACCTTCCAGGCGCTGTATGCAGGCCTCGCCCCCCAACAGGCACTGGCCCTGTACGCGGTCATCACGTACATGGATTCGGTCAGCGGGGTGTTCACCGCGAAGGGCGGCATGCATGCAGTGCCGACAGCGTTAGCTGCCGCCGCCGCCGGTGCCGGAGTGAAGTTCGAATATGGCCGACGTGTCGAACGGATATTGCTGGCCAACGGTACACGTGGTGCCGTTCGTGGCGTTCGACTGGATGGTGGCGATGTGATCGAGACATCGCGAATCGTCTGCACGGCGGACCTGCCGGTGGCGTACAAGATGCTGCTACCCGGAACGGCGATGCCGAGGCGAGCGCGAACGGGCCATTACTCGCCATCGGCCTTGGTGTGGCACCTCGGCGTGGCCGGTCATCTGCCGCCCGAGGCTGCACACCACAACATCCACTTCGGCGGCGAATGGTCGAGGTCGTTCGATGCCCTTATCGACCGTGGCACGCGGATGGCCGATCCGTCGATCTTGGTGACTGTCCCGACGGTGGATGAGCCCGGTATGGCGCCGCCCGACCGCCACGTGCTCTTCGTACTGGAACCCGTCCCGAATCTCGACGGCCAGATCGACTGGCGGACCGAGCGCGGTCCGGCGCGAGAGCGACTGCTGCGAATCCTCGATGCCAACGGATATCCCACTGACATCGAAGTGGAACAACTGGTCGATCCAATGGGGTGGGAGGCGCAGGGCATGGAGCGCGGCACGCCGTTCTCGCTCTCGCACAGGTTCTTCCAGACCGGACCGTTCCGTCCGCCGAATATCGAGAAGCTCGCGCCCGGGCTGGCGTTCGCCGGATCCGGGACGGTTCCGGGAGTCGGCGTGCCGATGGTGATCCTGTCGGGCAAGCTGGCCGCTGCGCGGATCGCAGAGATGAGATGACGATGAGGCTGTCCGCCCAGTCCTCCAACCCCGCAACCACCCAGACGGCTCCCTCGCTCGAGGCGTCGTACGCGCACTGCCGGTTGTTGAACAAGCGGTTCGGCACGACGTACTACTGGGCGACCTACGCGTTGCCGTCGGTCAAGCGGCATCATGTCTGGGCGCTGTACGCGTTCTGTCGGTATGCGGACGACATCGTCGACGACCTGGGCGACGCATCGTCCGCTGACCGTTGCGCCGCTCTGCAGAACTTCGGCGATCGATTCTTCGCCGATCTGGAGAATGGTCATTCGGACGATCTCGTGCTCAAGGCAGTCGTCCACACCGTTCGCGCGTTCGGTCACGATCCCGAGGTCTTCCGGCGGTTTCTTCGGTCGATGTCGATGGACCTCACCGTCGGCTCCTACGCGACGTGGAACGACCTGCTCGTGTACATGGATGGGTCCGCTGCTGTGATCGGCGAGATGATGTTGCCGATCCTCGAGCCGACTTCTCCTGACGCGCTTCCGCATGCACGAGACCTGGGGAATGCATTCCAGCTGACGAACTTCCTACGCGACGTGGCCGAGGACCTCGACCGTGGTCGTGTGTACATCCCGCAGGAGGACCTCGACAGGTTCGGGGTCGATCCGACCCGGCGCAGCGTCGACGATGGCTGGATCCGGTTGATGCAGTTCGAGATCGCCCGATGTCGCGAGTTGTACCTGTCGGCGGATGTCGGCATCGCAATGCTCCCGGTCAAGAGCGCTCGTTGTGTGGCCGCAGCTCGCGATCTCTACTCGCGGATCCTGGTCAAGATCGAGGAAGCGGGCTACGACGTCTTCCGCCAGCGCGTGTGCGTGCCCACCGCGAGCAAGATCGCCTTGGTCACCAGGGTTGCGCTGCTCGGAACCTGAGCGCTGTCCGTGCTGATCCGATGATCATCGTCGCTGCTCTCGTGGCCATCGCAGCGGCACTGTTCACTGTCGGACGTCCTCGGCGCCTCGTCGACGCCACTCCGGCCGACGCATCGATGTCAGGTCACGGGATGGCCGACGGACTGTTGGCGATCTCGGTGATCGTGCCAGCCCGAGATGAAGCGCGCGCACTCCCGATGCTGCTCGGCTCGCTCGCCGCAAGCAATTGCCGTCCGGTCGAGATCATCGTCGTCGACGATCACTCGACCGACGGAACGGCTGTCGTTGCTCGGTCATCAGGCATTGTCGGCCTGCGAGTCGCCGAGGCACCGCCACTGCCAGACGGGTGGACCGGCAAGAACTGGGCCTGCCATGTCGGCGCCACGCAAGCCGGTCAGCCGACCTTGCTGTTCCTTGATGCCGACACCTGTCTGGCACCCGATGCGCTGAACGCGTTGGAACGTGCGCACGACACTCATGGTGGTCTGGTCTCGGTGCAGCCGTTCCACCGAACGACGTTGCCCTACGAAGAGTTGTCCGCTGTGTTCAATGTCGTGTCCCTGATGGGATCGGGGGCGTTCTCGCCGCTGCCCCCGAAGACGGTTCGGCTTGCCTTCGGGCCGTGCCTGATGACGAGTGCCGCTGACTATCATCGCGTCGGGGGTCACCTCGCTGTCCGCGCAGAGGTGGTCGAGGACATCGCTCTCGCCGCCAACTTCGTCTCGGCCGGTCTGCCGGTGTCGTGTTGGCTGGGGGGCGACAGGATGTCGTTCCGGATGTACCCGGACGGTCTGCGCAGCCTGGCCCAGGGTTGGACGAAGAACATCGCGGCCGGCGCGGGCCGGGCTCCTCTGACGCGGGTACTGCCCGCAGTCGCGTGGGTCGCCGCTCTGGCGACCATCGTCACCGCATCCATCGTCGGGGTCGTGAGATGGTTCGGTGGCGCTGGCACGCCGGTTGCTGCACTGGTCGCCTATGCGATCGTGGCTGTTCACTTCGCGTTCGTGCTCCGCCGGGTCGGGACGTTCCGCATCTGGACTGCGATCCTCTTTCCGGTCCCCTTGTCGTTCTTCATCACAGTGTTCTGTCGCTCGCTCGTCGCAGTCGCGACGGGCTCGTCGGTGACCTGGCGTGGACGTGCAGTTCCGTCGCGAACACGTCGTCGCCTCAATGACCATCCCGACAACCCGGTAGCCGACCCGACCGGAAGTCGGACAGGCAAGCGGGCCTGACGATGCCGGTCGTGGAGCTGTCGAAGGGGCTCACCGTCGCCGTCGACGTCCTCGCGTGGGGCGTCATCCACGCTGGGACGGGTTATCTCGCTCATTGTCTCCCCGATCGATGTTTCCAGAGCGATTCGTGGCTGACCCGCCTGCGGGGTGTGGAGAGGTCCGGCCGTTTGTGGCGGGTGCTGCGCGTGGCCCATTGGAAGGACCACCTTCCCGAGGCCGGAGGATTCTTCGCCGGTGGTGTGTCCAAACGAACGGTTCCGTCCTCGAGCGACGCTGACCTGCTGATGTTCGCGGCGCTGACTCGTCGCGCTGAACTGACGCATTGGATGGCTGTAGCTGGCTCGGTGCTGTTCGTGATCTGGAATCCGCTCTGGGTCGTGCCCGTGATGGTCGTTTACGGAGTCGTCGTCAACGCGCCGTTCATCGCCATCCAGCGTTACAACCGGCTGCGCATCACCCGGATACTGTCGCGCCGCTCGGCTCGGTCTCGCAGAGATCGCGAAACGATCGGAAACAACATGCCGAAGGGCTCTCCGCCGAACAGGTGATGGATGCGGTGCGATTGCCGGAGCCACTCGAGATAGCGGTTCTGTGGGACCTCGATCGGCAATCGTCGATGGATGTAGATCTCGTGCACGAAGAGGTACGTGGCGCCGTATACGGCGACCCCCCCGCCGGCCCAGAACAACGCATCGACGTGTGTGATGGCAGCCAACAGGAACATCGCAAATCCAACCACGGAGAAGACGAGCGGAAACAGATCGTTCTTCTCCCAGCCCGTTGTGGCTCCGCTGTGATGACTTCGGTGCCAGCGCATGCCCGCCCCGTGCATCACCCAGCGATGTGTTGCATAGCTGATGGCCTCCATCGAGATGAACGACAGCACAGCCACCGTGGAGAGTTCGAGCAACCTCATCCGGACGACCCGATCCGAGACGGCGACTGTCGATCCCAGAGCAGGAACACCATCGTCAACATCGCGAACGCATACGCGTACTCCTCGATCAGAATGTCCCAGATCGGACGGATTCCGCTTGTCTGGTGGTCGTTGTAGATCACGATCGGGGCGGAGAGTTTGGTCAGCCATCCGTCGACCGTCACCATGAACGCGAGCACGATGACCATCGCCAGCCAGTAGGCCTTCGAACAGAACAATCCGGATCTGAACATCACGAGTTCGAGCACGACGACAACGACGGCCGCGAGGATCGCCAGGAATGGGTAGATCGGCATCAGCGGTCCCGGAGCCACTGTTGAAACGGTGTCGTGCCAGCGAGCACGTTGCGCACGGACTCCAACGTCAACAGCCCACACACGGGAATGACGACGAAGAACAGCAACTCCTCGACGGCCACATTGCCGGGTAGCTTCCACGCAACGGTGTAGCGGTCGTCGAACGACCAGGTTCCGCGGCGCGTCGCCCATACGTCCCAGACGATGAACAGAACCAGAATAGGCAGCACGGACAGGGCCAGGCGCTTGGGCCGACGCCAGACGCGCCCGCCGCAGGCGAACTCGAGCGGCAGGGTCAGGATCACGCACCCCGACATCAGCAGCAGATATTGGTAGTGGTTCACGGCAGGCGTCGCTCCTGGCCGAACCGTGTGTCTTGATCAATGTCATCATCCACTGCGTCGACAGCCTCCACATTGTTCTCCTACCCCGACAAGGGCACTCCTGAACCGAGCTTGGAGATGACGGTGGACACCCCCGGCGACCCACAGTCCTGGAAGCACGCCGATTGAGGTAGGTTGAGTGTTCGTCGAGACGCCTGGACCCTTCGATCTGCCGAGAAGGGATCTTCCGCCACAGTGTTGGGAAGACCGTTCATGACCGAAGAACCGCTCGGAAAGAGCCTTGATTCGCTGTCGTCTTTCTTCGTCGGCCGGACCACGATGTCGGAGACGCTGCTCCGCGTCTCCGAACTGGCGAGCGAAGCACTGCCGGCCGCCAAGTTCGTCGGCCTGACGCTGCTCCCGAACGGGAAACCGTCGACGATGGTCTTCACCGATGCCGCGTCGCCCGAAATCGATGAAGTGCAGTACGCATCCGACAACGGTCCGTGTCTCGAGGCGTTTCGTAGCGGACTGGTGTGCTCGCTCCCGTCAACCCGGAACGACACGACGTGGCCTGAATTCAGCCGTGCCTGCGTCGAGCACGGGATCTTCAGCACGCTGTCCATCCCGCTCGGTGTCGATGGCCAGCAGATCGGAGCGATGAACATGTACGCAGCAACGGAGGACGCGTTTGCGGGCCGGGCAACCGAGTTGGCGCTGTTGTTCGCTGCACAGGCTTCGATCGTGCTGGCCAACTCCAAGGCCTACTGGGATGCCCGGTCACTCAGCGAACAACTCAGCGAATCGATCGCGTCACGCGTCGTGATCGAGCAATCCAAAGGCATCATCATGGGCTCGTTGCGCTGCTCGGCCGACAAGGCGTTCGAATACCTCGTCCAGCAGTCACAGCACCTCAACGTCAAGTTGCGCGTTGTCGCGCAGAACATTGTCGACGATGTGACGAGGAGCACGGCGTAGGACCTGCCCACGTCGCGCACCCGACCGGCTGACTGGCATTCAGCGGAAGTCGTCCGCAGGGTCGACGATGTCGCGGTAAGCCGAGTCCCCGACCCTCGAACCCATCCAGGATCTCTGTGTGCGTGTCGGGTGTCGTGGTGCGGATCTCGAATCGGCGGTGTTGTCGGAGATCTGTGTTGGCGGGTGAGCTGTGCTCATACGGTCCGTTCTGAGCGGTCAGGGCGCAACGAGGGGGCGAAAACGATGTCATCCCGATCAGTTCGGCCGCGCCGGAAGGCGTCGGTGAAATCCCACCCAGCACCAACCGGATCGGTGCGCGTCCAGTCGAACGCGCAGACCCTGCAGGCGATCAGCCACCGACCGTCGCGACACTCGAAATCATCGATGTATCGCAACCCGACGACGTGATCGCGGCGCGGCCGGCCGCGTCTCGGCGGTATGCGGTGGAAGGCCACGACATAGGTTTCGCAGCGGGCCTGGTTGTGACGGAGCTCGTCGATCTCGATCAAGATGTTGCCGACGAAGTGAACGGTCGATTCGAACGCTTGCAGCGATGCACTGCAATGGGCCAAGAATTGATCGACGGTCCCGGCGAAGTCGCCGTGCTCGTCGGTTGCATCAGGGTGATAGCACGAACGAACCAAATCCAGCTGACGACGGTCGATGCCGCGGCAGTATCGCATCAGGACCGAACGGATCTCGTTCTCGGCGACGAGTGCGGCGATTGCCCGGTGATCGATTCTTGCCACGTCGTTGCTCATCGCGTTGTCGCTCATCGCGTCGTCGACAGGGGGTGAGCGACGAAGAATGCCCAGATCAACTCGTTGGCATCGATGTCCATGGTCGTGCGTCCGACGATTGTTTCGATGCTTCGACTGAATTGGCTTCCCGGCCACGCATGTCCACCGCCAGCGACGCGGTAGAGCTGCACATCGGCACCGGCGTGACAGCCGTAGTTCAGGAGTTCGACGTCGGCTGCGACGGCTGTTTCGACCGGAGGCGTCGAGGCGCATCCGTTCCTGTGCGCCCAGGCAGCGGCGATGTCTTCGATCGAAGGACCGCTTGAGGTGACTGCCGATGTTCCCAGCGTGCCGCCGTTGTCCGTCGGCAAGTGCGCGACAGATGCGCCGAGACCCCCGGTGTAAGCAACGAACGTGTCGGCCGTACCGTGAAATACGATCACAGGCACCGCTCTATGGAAGGTGCATCCGTTGGGATCTCGGATTCCAGCGACCGGGGCAGCAGCAGCGATGCGGTCCGACAGTTGGCAGGCAACCACAGACGTCATGAATGCCCCGTTCGACATGCCAGCGACATCGACACGCGCTTGATCGATGCACCGCGACGCCTCGACGCGGTCCAGTACGGACGTGATGAATCCGACATCGGTGGAGCCTGTAGACGTCGCCGTCGATGTGGCCGGTGGTGTCGTGTTTGCTGGTGTTGCAAGCGTCGGTGGTACGGCCGACGTCACCACCCCTGCTCGCAGGGTGGTCACGACGTCACGCGACGACGTGGACGTCAAGGCCGTGTTCGGTCCCGAGCCGGTTGAACACGCAGCGCCGAACACGCCGGCGAACACGCATATGCCGACTGCGACGCCTCGACGTCGAGAACCGTTCCCCATCCGGCCAACGTAGCTGACCACACCCTCGCTACAAATCACACGCAGAGTGAGAAACAATTTGATGGATGTCAGACGAAATCAAGAATGCCGTTAACGGCGATGGATGTCTGGGGCTGGTACGGTGCCGCAGTCATGCGGTTGATCGGCGCTTCTTTCAGTTTCTGCGATGAGGGTGCGGGTAATTCGATCGGCCACGGCGCGAGCAGCATTGACCACGGAGTGCGCTCAAAACTCGTCGAAACCACCGGCGAGCCACCGAAAGCGGCCTGTCTCGACGATCGTGAAACCGATCGACGTGATCTCGATCGGAACTGCACAACCGCACGCCGGCCCTACGGGGCCCGGCTGCGGAGCGAATGGCGGATGATGAAGGAGCCGAGAATGTCTGATCAGGGATGGCGGAACACCTTGACGAAACCCAGAGAGTCGTCCCGGCAGGATGGTCGGAGGCCCGGATGAGCATCGCCGCGCCGAGCGCCCTGATCCGGATTCTGATCGTCGACGACACACCGACGATCAGAATCCTCTTCCAGCGGATGTTTGCGACGTCCGGGGTCTTCGAGGTCGTCGGCGAGGCCGCGAGCGGACACGAGGGTCTGGAACTGGCCCGCCAACATCAGCCGGATGTGATCCTGCTCGACCTGGCGATGCCGGTCGTCGACGGCCTCCATGCGATCCCGCTGATGATCGACAGCTGTCCCGACTCGCTGATCATCGTCCTGTCGGGCTTCAGTGCGGACAGTAGCGGGGCGCAGGCGCTTGCCCTCGGAGCACACGCGTTCATCGAGAAGCGGTACCGACCGGACGAACTGCTGCGCCAGATCGTCGACATCTACCGATCGAAGATGGCCAATCGGCTGACGGGCGTCACCGATCCCGTTGTCACCGATCGGGTTGTCGCCCATCTTGTCGTCCACGAGACTCGGAGCCTGCCGCCGCCCTCGGCCGACGCACGCGTCGACGTCCATCAGCCGGTGGTCGAGCCCTCGACCCCGATCGAGCCCTCGACCCCGATCGAGCCGGAGTCGTCGACCAGGCCGCAGACATCGATCGAGGCCCTCGCAGCAGTCACTGCACACGACCTCCGCTCGCCGCTCGAGATCATCGTTGGTTTCAGCGAACTGTTGGCCACCGCCTACGCCGGGCAACTGGATGACGAGGCGCGAGAGATGATTGCGTCGATCGTCTCCGGCGTGCACGTGATGGACGGCATGCTCGACGGGTTGCTCGTCCACTGCGGACTCGATGCCGTCGAGGCGAGCGTGGTGGAAGTCTCCCTCGACGACGTGATCCGGTCGGTGATCAAACACCTCGGACCGCTGATCGAAGGCCGAAATGCCGTTGTGACCGTCGATCCGATGCCGTGGGTCGTCGGCGACCCGGCGCAACTGCAGATCCTGTTCCAGAACCTGGTCGCCAATGCACTCACGTTCGTCCGTCCGGGCGCCGCGCCGCATGTCCATCTGACCGCCGGCCGCATCGTCGATGGATGGCGCATCACCGTCGAGGACAACGGCATCGGCATCCCCGCGGCTGATCGGGAGCAGATCTTCGGGATGTTCGTTCGTCTGCACCCTCACGGCGACGACGCCGGAGCGGGCATTGGTCTGGCCACGTCGAGACGCATCATCGACACCCACGGTGGGACGATCAGAGCGGACGAGAATCCCACCGGGGGTAGTCGATTCGTTGTCGATCTCCCTGACCGTGAGCCAACGCTCAGTGCGTCGCCCACCGCTGCTGTCGACAGCGTCGATGATTCCGTCGACGCCACAGCAGAGCCGACGCGACCCCTCGACATCCTTCTCGTCGAGGACAGTACCGAGCACGCCAAACTCGTCCGTGCGCTGCTCCGCCGAGCACCCGCGCCGGGGTACCGGCTGCATCATGTGGTCAGCCTCGCCGACGCTCGTCATCTGTTGGCCTCGTCCGAGATGGACTGCGTCCTGCTCGATCTGTCGCTGCCGGATTCCCGAGATCTCGACGCGCTGTCCGAACTGCGGCTGGCCGC
>JAYTOM010000210.1:0-13401 GCA_043747765.1 Actinomycetota bacterium | reverse complement strand
TCCCGGCAGCGAACATCGTCGGCGACGTCAACCGTGGGTGGGGCGTGACGATGACCACGCTGACTGCCGAACGCACGTTGATCGGCACCGGCGGCAACAACCCGGTCGACGACCTGATCGCTCTCGCTGAACGGTTCGGTGTCCGCAAGGATCCAGTGGTTCGCCAGCGCATCGCCGAGACCTACGAGCGGATGCAAATGTTGAAGTTCATGGGCTGGCGAGTCCAGACGGCGGTCAGTCGCGGCGAGCAGCCCGGACCGGAGAGCTCGGTGCTCAAGCTGGCGTACACACGCCAACTGAGCAAGCTCGGCGACCTCGGACTATCGATCGCCGGCGCAGGCGGCATGTTGAACGACAGCCACGACACCGCCGTCCACAACTGGACATCGACATTCCTCAATCAGTGGGCCAGTCGCATCGGCGGCGGCACCGACGAGGTGCAGCGCAACATCGTCGGCGAACGAGTTCTCGGCTTGCCCGGTGATCCGCGAGTCGACAAAGACGTTCCCTTCCGCAGCCTGCCCCGCTGACACCGTTCACCGTTCACCGTTCCCTCCCTGACCCCTGATCCGGAGCACCACATGAGCACCTCTTCGAAGTACACGATCATCTCGTCGGACACCCATGCGGGTGGCAGCCATGCGATGTACCGCGAGTTCCTCGCCGCCGAATGGCACGACGAGTTCGACGCCTGGCGCGGCCGGTACAAGAACCCGTTCAGCGACCTCGGCGACCAGCGCCGGTTCCGCAACTGGGACGACGACATGCGCAACACCCAGCAGAACGAGGACGGCGTCGTCGGCGAGGTCATCTTCCCGAACACAGTGCCCCCGTTCTTCCCCAGCTTCGTGCTGTTCGCAGCTCCGCCGAAGCCCGACGACTACGAGCGCCGGCGTGCCGGCATCCATGCCCACAACCGCTGGTTGGTCGACTTCTGCGGGCGCTTCCCCGAGCGTCGTGCCGGCATCGGCCAGATCTTCATCCATGACGTCGACGACGCGATCGAAGACGTCACGTGGTGCAAGGAAAGCGGGCTGCGCGGCGGAATCCTGCTGCCGACCATCCCGCCGGACGTCGACTGGATCAAGCCGCTCAACCACCCGGACTACGACCGACTGTGGAAGGTCTGCGAAGACCTCGAAGTGCCGATCAACTGTCACGGAGGCACGGGCTCACCGGCCTACGCGCCGGTGCCGTCGTCGGCGCTGATCATGCTGTCCGAGGTCTCGCACTACTCGCGTCGCCCACTGTTGTTCCTCCTGCTGTCCGGTGTGTTCGAGCGTTTCCCGAATCTCAGGTTCGTGATGACCGAGCAGGGATGCACGTGGATGCCGCCGCTGTTGAAACAGCTCGACGGCGTGCTGGCCGGCGTGCGCGACAAGGGTGCGATCGGCGAACTGCGCTTCAAGCCCGAGCATGTCCTGCCGCATTCAGCCACCGAGTACTTCCAGCAGAACGTGTGGATGGGCGTCAGCTTTCCACAGCGTTCCGACATCGCCGCAGCCCGTGAACTCGGCATCGAGAAGTTTATGTGGGGCAGTGACTTCCCCCACGACGAGGGCACACACCCGTACACGCGTGAGCACCTTCGTCAGCTGTTCAGCGACTGGTCCGACGCCGACCTGCGCAAGGTCCTGGCCGAGAACGCCGCCGACGTCTACGACTTCGATCTCGCCGCTCTGGCGCCGATGGCCGAGCAGTTCGGACCGAGCGTTGAGGAGCTGACCAAGCCGCTGACCGAAATGCCTGCAGAGCCCAACGAGGCACTGCTGCGCAACGCATCCGCAGCGTGAAGATCTGCGCACGGGGTCGGCCGACATCGCGGTCGGCCCGGTCATGCGCGACGATTCGGGCGATGAGTACACCGGAGCGCCGCTCGCAGGAATGGTTCGATCAAGTTGTGGAAGAGATCGTCGATCCGCAGATCGAAATCGTCGACCCCCACCATCATCTGTGGCCGCCGGGCGCAGGCATGAAGTACGGGCTGCCCGAGTTGCACGCCGACGTCATCAGCGGCCATCGCGTGGCGCAGACCGTGTTCGTCGAATGCGGCGCCTCGTACAGGACCGACGGTCCCGACGAGCTGAAGCCAGTCGGAGAAACCGAGTTCGTGGCTCGCGTTGCCGCCTCCGATCCGTCAGCGTTGATCACCGCCATCGTCGCCCACGCTGATCTCCGCCTCGACAACCTGGACGAAGTTCTCGACGCGCACGTCGAAGCAGGCTCTGGACTGTTCCGTGGTATTCGCGACGCGCTCGCCCGGGCCGACGGCACCACACGTCTGGCCATCCCCGGCGGAGCACCGCGGGATCTGTTCGCGGATACTGCATTCCGGCGTGGTCTCACACGATTGGGCGAGCGCGGTCTCACGTACGACTGTTGGCACTACCACTACCAAAACCAGGAATTCCTCGAGCTCGCCCGCTCAGCTCCGGGCACCACGATGGTCCTCGACCACTTCGGCACGCCGCTCGGCGTCGGCGACTACGCGACGCAGCGCGAAGAGATCTTCGAGGTCTGGAAGCGCGACATCACGGCGATCGCGGAGTGCCCGAACGTGGTTGCCAAGATCGGCGGCCTGGCAATGCCCGACAACGGTTTCGGTTGGCATCGCGACGAACGCCCGCCGACCTCGGATGAATTCGTGGCAGCGCAACGCCGCTACTACCTGCACACGATCGAGGCCTTCGGCCCTGAGCGATGCATGTTCGAGTCGAATTTTCCGGTAGATCGCTACTCGCTGTCGTATCAAGTGTTGTGGAACGGATTGAAGAAGATCGTCAGCGATTTCACGGTCGAAGAAAGGGCTTCGATGTTCGCGGGGACTGCCCGCCGGACGTACCAACTGGAGGTCAAGAGTGATGTCCGAAGTTCGTGAGGTCGGCGGCCCGTCGGCATGGACGGGGCCGGATATGGCTGCCCGGGCAGACGAGTGGACGATGCGGTTCGACACCGGCCACCAACTCGAGTTGCTCGAGGCGTTGGCATCGGTGGAATCGGCCGGCCTGGATTTCCTCGAACTCGACCGCAGCAACTTCGTCCTGCCCAACGTTGGTCCGTTGCTCGAGTCGATCGTCGACACGCTTCTGGGCGGACGCGGTTTCGTCCTGCTCGATGGCGTGCCGATCGACGACCTCACCGAGCATCAGATCGAGCTGATGTACTGGGGTCTGGGACTGTATGTGGGGATTGCGATCCCGCAGGGCGCGTCGGGCACCGACCACTTTGCTCATGTGCGAGACGAGGGCGTGGATCGCAATGCAAACGTCGGCGGAGGGCTGCTGAACAAGCACTCTGGCGGATTGCCGTTCCACACCGATTCCAGCGACATCGTCGGCCTACTCTGCATCCGCCCGGCGATGCGCGGCGGGCAGAGCACGATCGTGAGCACCACGGCCGTCCACGACGAGATCGTGCGTCGTCGACCGGATCTCGCCGCGGTGATGTACGAGCCGTGGTGGTTCGATCGCAAGCGCGGCGACGGGCCGGACAGCTTTGCGCAGTGTCCCGTCTATGCCGTCAACGCCACTGGTCGGCTGTTCGCGTTCTATGGCCCGGATCTGTACCGGACCGCTCAACGCGGCGAAGGGATTCCGAAGCTGTCTGGGGAACAGCTTCAGGCGATGGAACTGATCGGTGAGCTGAACTCGTCACCCGACTACCACCTGAACATGTACTTCCGAGCCGGTCAGATCCAGTTCATCAACAACTACACCGTGATGCATTCTCGATCGGCGTACGAGGACTTTCCGGACCCCGCCCTGCGCCGCGATCTGATTCGTCTGTGGTTGACCGTCGACCGCGACCTCCACATCCCCGAGATCTTCGCCGACCGTGGGCTGACTCAGCGCTCGGCGGCATTCGAGTAACGGAGGGTTTGCCGAACGCTCGGGCGGCGCGAAGACCCTCCGCTTCGCAAAGCCTCCGACGTTCAGAGCACTGCTGCGAACGCGGCAAGGACAGCGTCGACATCAGCATCGGTCGTCTGGAAGCTCGTCACCAGTCGGCCTTGACCGCGACCCATCCGGTGGAACAGCAGACCGCGTTCAGTCAACTGTTCGTATGCCGAATCAGTGATCACGATGAACAGCATGTTCGCCTGGGCCTGGTTGACTGCCTGCACACCAAGTGCGCTCAATCCTGTTGCCAGCCTGCTCATCGCACCGTTGGCGCGGCGAGCGAGGTTCAGCCACAGACCGTTGCTCAGGTAGGCCGAGAGCTGGGCCGACTGGAAACGCATCTTCGAGGCGACATGCCCAGCACGCTTGGTGCGGTAGATCAGTTCGGCGGAGGCTGCCGGGTCGAAGGAGACGATCGCGTCGGTGCTCATCGCGCCGTTCTTGTTCGCGCCAAGCGACACGACGTCAGCGCCCGCCCTCCATGTCAACTCTGCCGGAGTGCAACCAAGGGCAGCGATGGCGTTGGCGATCCTGGCGCCATCGATGTGGACACGGAGCCCCTTGGAACGAGCTATCTCGGCCAGTTCGGCCACCTGCGCCGGCGTGTACAACGTCCCGAAATCGGTCGGCAGCGTGAGCGAGAGCACTGATGGCTGCGAGTGGTGGGGGTCGCCCCAGCGCACGGCATCGAATGATTCCACGAGACGATCTGGATCGATCCGAAACCCGTCGCCCCCGACCCGGCGCATGACCGCGCCGCCACTGAGCAACGACGTCGCACCGCCCTCACTCTGCATGATGTGGGCCGTCTCGTGACAGAGCACAGCGCCCCAGGGCGGACAGATCGCCGACAGCGACAGGGAGTTGGCGGCAGTGCCCGTGCTGACTGGGAAGATCTCGGCTGTCGGATGCTCGAAGACCTCGCGCACGATGTCCCGAAGTCCTCCAGACCACTGGTCGTCACCGTACGCCGGCGCGGCGCCGTCGTTGGCCTCGATCACGGCAGCGAGGATCTCCGCGGCCACGCCGGCCGTGTTGTCGCTGCGCAGTTCGATCGTCATCGGATGTTCCTAGCGCAATTCCGACCAGAGCGGTCGCCGTATCGTCCGGGAAATGGGTTCGTGCCGCAGGCGACCACGAACATCGTCGTCCACATTCACGGCCGACTCGCCTGACACCCGATCAGTTGGCACGAATCGCGCCCTCGGGTTGAGCGTGAGTGGCCAGGCCGCTCGTCTTCACTCCGAGGGCGCTAAAAGTACCGAGTCGCCACCATCAACCTTTCGGTGTGGGCCGTGTCGAATCGCTGAAGCACTTCAGGTTCGTGCTGTTCGCCGTGCTGGGTTGGTCCAACCCAGATCGCGCGCGCACGCATGTTCTCGAGCAGTGATCTACGATGGAGGCCGATGAACCCACTGCTCGGGCGGGTCAGGCGGGGATCCCACCCAGACGGCAGCCGGATCCCGGAACTGGATGGCTTGCGCGCGATTGCCGTGGTGCCAGTGATCGCCCTCCACTTCGGCGCGAACGTGAACGGCGCGGCGGGCGTGACGGTGTTCTTCGCGCTGTCCGGATTCATCATCACCACGCTGCTCCTCACCGAACATCGCCGCCGAGGTTCGGTGGATCTGCGTCTGTTCTACCTGCGCCGTTTCCGACGACTCCTCCCGGCGGCCACCGCTGTGGTCGTGGCGACAGTCGTTGCCGGCAGGGCGCTGAACAAGCCACCGATCACACGCGACGCCGTCGCCGCGTTGACCTATTGGGCCAACTTCGACCGATTCACGAGTCACTACTCATATGGCCACACGGTCTACGCACCACTCGAGCATTTCTGGTCACTGGCGATCGAGGAGCAGTTCTACATCGTGCTGCCGCTCCTGTGCATCGTGTTGCTGCCGCTCGGCCGTCGCGTCTTGGCCACCGTGGCCACAGTCGGCATGGTTGCATCGGCGATGTTCGCATTCGTCCATCGGAACAGTCCGCAGTACTACTTCCACTCGTTGGCCCGAGTCTGCGAATTGTTGGCCGGAGTCGTACTCGCCGTGGTCCTGCCGACGATGATGCGGTTCGTCGGGGCGCGAAGGGCGGCGATTGTCGGATACCTCGCCCTGGTTGGTTTGATCGCGGTGTTCGCGCAAGCCGTCACGCCGCAGCCGATATTGATCGCGCTGATGACATGCCTCGTGATCGCCGGCCGGCCGCGGCTACTCGCGGCGAGTCCGCTGGTGTTGATCGGCACCTACAGCTATGGCCTGTACCTGTGGCATCCACTGACGGAGATCGTGTCCGATCGGCTCGGAGTTCGGATCGCGCTGACGTTGATCTTCACGTTCTTGTCGTATCACCTCACCGAGTTTCCGATCCGCCGATCGCTGCCGACCCGGACGGCTATCTACGCGATGGGTGTGCTCAGCCTGACGGCCATCATCGTGGTCGCGTTGCCGCAGGCGCCGACCCGGATCACGTTCGTCGAGGCTGCACCCGTCATCGCCGCTGCTCCGAGCAAACCAATGATCACGATCACGGGGCCATCGACGATATCTGAGCGATCCACGACCACGACCGAACGCAGATCGTCGAACATGAACATCCCTGCGACCACGATTCCGGGGACGACGATTCCGGCGACGACGAACCCCTCGACGAAGAACCCTTCGACCACGATCTCGCCGACGACGATCTCGCCGACGACGATCTCGCCGACCACGATCTCGCCGACCACGATCTCGCCGGCGCATCCTTTGCGGATCTCCGGAGCCGGCGACTCGACCCAGATGTTCACTGATCCGGCGTGGGAGGCGTTCGCTGCCGCCTACCCCGATCTCGTTACGTGGGTGCAACCACCAGCCGAGATCGTTCCGTGGACCTCCGGCGCAGACGGTTGGATCGGCAGGGAAGCGGCCAACATCGGTCTGTCATTGCCGACCGATGGGCCACAGGGTGGGCTCGACCGGCAGGGCTGCCCGATGATCTACGACCTTCCGATCCGAGCGGTCGACACCTTCGATTTCGCTCCGTCGGCGGGCCTGCATTCGGCAATGCCGGTCAGCTCGTGCGATTGGCATCTGTGGATCCCAGTGGCCCTTGCGCAGATGCATCTCGATGTACTCGTCGTGTCGTGGTCGGTGACGGACATGTGGCAGTTCAAGATGCCGAACGGTCATCGTGGCGTTGTCGGCGATCCAGCGTTCGATGCGCTGCTGAACAAGCGACGGGCGGAGTTCGAGGCAATGGCGGCGCGGTACGGAACTCACGTGCTGTGGACGACCTACGAGCCACTATCGACCGATGCCGTGCCGCTGCGGTGGGCTCAGCCGCAGACGGCCGATCTGCTCGCGGCCGTGCTGTTGCAGCGCCCGTGCGTCAGCGACCTGCGTTCGGTGATCCGCAGTGATCCGACGTTCCACTGGTATCAGGACGGCTACCATTTCACCGCTGCTGGCGCAGCTCGCGCCGTCTCGACCCTGGTCCCCGACGTGATCAAATGTTGGCAGCAGTAGACGCCTCGATCAAGTCGCGGGCCTGGTCGAACAGACTCAGCGTGTGCGCGTGCAGCAGGTCGCCCGTCTCTCGCGGAGCCAGTCCCGCATCGGCGCGCGCATTGGTGCCCTCGAGGATGATGCCGAGCCGGTAGCACGCCAACACCTGGTACCAGCGCACGTTCGACAGATCGCGCGTGCTGCCGAGCGCGTACCGAGCAACGACCTCGTCCGCAGTGGGGAGCGCGAGAGCGGCCAAACCGACGCCGACGCCGCCCTGAGTGGGCCATGTCGCCAACAGGTGACCGAGATCGAGCAGCGGATCGCCAACCGTCGCCAATTCCCAGTCGACGACGGCCGCGAGCTCACCGCGATCCGGACGGATCAGCACGTTGGCGAAATGAAAATCACCGTGGATCAATCCGGGGCTCCACACAGCGGGACGGTTCGCATCCAACCAATCGGCGACGTGCTCGACGCCCGGCACCTGCCCAGACCGATAGCCCTCGATACCGTCGTACGAGCGGAGATGCGACCGCCACCGCTCGACCTGTCGTTCGAGCCAGTGATCCGGCTTGCCGAAATCGGACAGACCCACGGCCCGGAAATCGACGCGTCCGAGCGCGGCGATGGCGTCGGCCATCGACAATCCCATCGAGCGCTGCATCGCCGGGTCAGATGCGTGCGGTTCAGGCAGACCGAGCGTCGCGTTGAACCCGTCGACCGGTTCCATCAGAAAGAACGTCGCTCCGAGGATCGTCTCGTCGGACTCTGCGCTGATCAGAGCGGGGTGGACCACGTCCGTGTCAGCGAGCGCCGCGAGGATCCGTGCCTCACGTCGCATCGTCTCGTCACTGTTGGCTCGTTTGTGTGCAGGGGGACGGCGGAACACGAACGCGCGATCATCCCGCCGAAACCGGAGGAGGACGTTCTGGGTGCCACCGCTGATCAACTGCGGATCGACAAGCGGACCATGACCGAGGCCGCGTCGATCCATCCACGCCGCGAGCAGGTCGAGATCGACGCCGAGATCGGGAGATGCCATCAGCCGTCGTCGCTCGTCAGTCGAGATGGTCGGGCAGGCCGAACACACCGAACAACTTGGTGTCGAGGAAGCTGCTCAGTTCACTGACCTTCTGGCCCCGGATCTCGATGACCAGCAGTGACCAGGGCGCCCAACCGCCGTCGGGATCGACCCGGTAGGTGCCGTATGCGGCGGCGCCGTTGGCGGCAGTGGCCACAGTTCGCGAGCCTTTGCACTCGGAGCCGGTGCCGAGGAAGAAGCGGCCGATCTCGAGCGGCCCGACCAGCCACATCGGGAATGGTGGCATCGACATCACGGCATCGGCGTGCAGCAGCGTGACCAGCCGGGAGATGTCGTAACGCTCGAATGCGTCCACGTACTGCGCCAGCAGCGCTTGCTGCTCGTCGGCCATGTCAGAGGTGTCGGCGCTGGTCGAGAACTCGTCGAGATTGCGCGCCGCCAAGGTGGCGCGAGCGCGCTGCAGTGCGCTGTTCACCGACGCAACCGTCGTGTCGAGGAGATCGGCGACCTCGGTTGCCTCCCAGCGCAGGACCTCGCGCAGGATGAGTACCGCACGTTGGCGGGCCGGCAGATACTGCAGCGCGGAGACGAAGGCGAGCCGGATCGTCTCGCGCGTGGATGCCACTTCGGCCGGGTCGGCCCGGTCGGACAGCACTCGGGCATCGGGAATCGGCTCGACGAACACGCTTTCGGCCATCATCGCCGGGAGTACTCCGTCGGCCTTCGACGATGGACCCATGTCCATCGGACGTGCACGGCGTTGGCGTGACCGCAGCATGTCGAGGCACGCGTTCGTGGCGATGCGGTACAGCCACGAACGGAGCGACGATCGCCCTTCGAAGCGGTCGATTGCTTTCCATGCTCGGACCATCGTGTCCTGTACCGCATCGTCGGCCTCGAACACCGAGCCGAGCATCCGGTAGCAGTACCCGGTCAGCTCGCGGCGGTATTGTTCGATGTCTTCCAGGCTGAACTCAGTGCTTCCGAGCGTCTCGGTGTGGCCGGTCACCCGCCCGACCCTAACGCGAAATCGGTGGTACACATATGCCGATGCCTGATCGCCATCGATCGTCGTTCGGCCCGCGCAACTACCTCGACAGGCGCGTCGTGCGACCGGTTTCGGAGTATGTACAACGGCTCTCGGCGATGGATGCCGAGGCACTTGCGCGCACGATGATGGCCGGTGTGGAGAAGGCGACGAGCGCCCGCTGGGACGCAGCCGTCACTCGCGCGGAGGCACTACCGGGCGATGTCCGCCCCGAGAAGATCAAGGCACTCTCCGATTCATTCGCGCGCGAACTCGGCGCAATCGGTGCTGCAGCCGGAGTCGCCGCTGCCACGCCGCTCGTCGGCACCGCCGGGACGCTGATGGCCGCCACGGCAGAACTCGGTTGGTTCACCGCTCGGTCGGGAGATCTGATCCTGACGATTGCCGCACTGCACGGGCGGCCGACACCCACCGACGACGAGCGCAAGGCATGGGTCCTTGCCGTCTTGATCTTCGGCAGCACGGCCCGCCAGGGCTTCTCGAACATCGCCAATCAGATGGGCGCCAACCTCGGCCTGCCACAGATGGACAACAGTCAGGCAAACAGCAAGAAGGCGAACCTGTCGATCGCCACGCTTCGCGCCGTCAACGGCGCGCTGAGCCGCATGCTCATTCGTCGGTATGGCACCCGACGTGGTGCGATCGCCCTCGGTACTGCGTTGCCGCTGGGTATCGGAGCGATGGTCGGCGGTGGCGCGAACTATGTCGCGGTCCGCAAGCTCGTCAAGCAGGCCGACAACTTCTTCGCCCACCTGCCGTACTCGTCGATCGAAACCACGGCCACCGAGCTTTCCGGCAGCATCTAAACGGCGGGGCGATGCTCCTCGGCACGGGCGGACGCCTTGTCCCAGTCCTCGACCTCACCCATTGCCCATCGCGCCCACTCACCCATCCGCTCGTAGTGGTCGTGCATGAACCGGCGGGACAGCATTTCGAGCGAGCGTTGGTCAGGGCCGGGGCCGCGGAATGTGCTGCCGTTCTTTCGGTTGGCTGAGTCCGTGGTCGTCTCGTACCGCGTCCGCTCGGATGACGCCTGATCGTCGATCCGTTTCAGGCTGGCGCGCAGCGAGTCGATGTCACCGGTGTCGCTGAACATCACCCTCACCATTCCCTCGAACTCGAGCGACGGTGGTTCGATCGGGGTCGAGAGCCAACGCTTCAGTTCGTTGCGGCCCTCCGGCGTGATGGAATAGATGGTGCGGGCTCGGCGGCCGATCATGTCCTTGATCGATGTCGCGAATCCGGCCTCGACCAATCGCCGCGGTTCCTCGTAGAGCTTGCGTTCGGCGCGGGGCCAGACGAAGTGCAACTTGCGCTGCATCTGCTGCGCCAGCTCGTATGTGGTGTAGTCGCGCCGGGCGAGGAGCCCGAGTATCGCGTGGGAGGTCGTGGTCAGCTCGGCCATGGTCACCTTCTTGGTCGCCGTGCGGTTTCCTTTCCCACGGTGGGTGTCCACGAAACATCTGCGGACTCAGCCGAGCACACCGGAAAGGGCACGGCAGGCCGCGTGGTAGCCCCCCATTCCGTGCACGCCGGCACCTGGGGGAGTCGAGGCCGAACAGAGCATCAGCGACGGATTCGGGGTGACGTACGAACGCAGGCCGAACGTCGGCCTGAAGATCAATTGGCCCCCGCTGTGTGCGCCGCCGCCGATGTCACCACCGACGTAGTTGGGGTTGTAGGCCTCGAAGCCTGCAGGGGTCGTCACGTGTCGGGCGAGAATCAGGTCGCGGAAGCCCGGTGCAAACCGTTCGATCTGCCGTTCGAGCGCGTCGGTCGCATCGATCGGTGAGTTGTGGGGTACGTGCGCATATGTCCACAACGTGTGCTTGCCGGCAGGGGCGCGGGTCGGATCGAAGACACTTTGCTGAACGACCAGAACGAACGGTCTGTCGGGCATCCGTCCGCAACCGACTTCGGCTTCCGCTGACTGGATTTCAGGGAACGTTCCACCGACGTGCACCGTGCCGGCCCGTCGACACTCCTCGTTGGTCCACGGCACAGGCCCGTCGAGGGCGTAGTCGACCTTGAAGGCAGCAGGGCCGTGACGGAATCGCAGCAGCCGGCGGCGGTATGCCGACGGCAGCAGATCACCGGCGATGTGTTCGAGCTGCGCCGGGTTGGTGTCGAAGAGCGCGACGCGACGGCTCGGCAGATCGGCCATCGAGCGCACCGGCGAGCTGACTCGTATCTCGCCTCCCAGCTCGATCACACGCGCTGCCATCGCGTCGGCGAGCACCTGCGATCCGCCTCTGGCGACGGGCCAGCCAACAGCGTGACCGGCGAGGGCGAGACTGATGCCGAAGGCCGAAGTGAGCGGATGGGTCAACGGCAAGAACGCGTGAGCGGCACAACCTCCGAACAGAGCAGCGGCCTGTCGGGTATCGAACCGCCGCTGCATGATCGAGGCGGGAACGAGCGCGTTGACGCCGAATCGGGCGAGCACCAACGGGTGCCGTGGCACGCTGACGATCGGACCGAGAAGTTGTGGGATCAGCGAATCCCAGTCGCGCAAAAGCGGCTGGAACAGCCGTCGCCACGAGCGGCCGTCTCGACCGAGTCCGTCGGCTGTTCGGTCGAGCGAGTGGTCCAGCACACCCGCGGTACCGTCGTCGAGCGGGTGCGCCAGTGCGATCTCCGGGTGCGCCCACTCGAGACCGTGCCGTTCGAGACCCATCTGCTGGAGTGCGGGTGATGCTGCGCCGAGAGCATGGACTGTTGCACACACGTCGTGCACGAAACCGGGCAGCGTCAGCGCGGCAGAACGAGTCCCGCCACCGACCGTCGCCGAACCTTCGAGCACGAGCACCGATCGCCCGGCCTCGGCCAGTGTGATCGCCGCGGTCAGGCCGTTCGGCCCCGAACCGATGACGATCGCGTCGTAGTTGGCTGCTGTGGTGGGAACGCCGATACTCCGAACCTACCGCCGACGTCGTCTTTGCGCGACGATCGTGCGATGCCCAGCGACCCGGTCGATCTGCACGACAGCTTCCCGAGCGGATTCTTCCGCCGGACCGACGAGACACCCGATGACCGTTTCTACGTACCCGACCGACTGTTGACCCATATCGACGACCGTGCGATCGCTGCTGCCGGTTCGCTGTACACCGAACTCGGGCTGACGGGCCGCGTGCTCGACGTCATGTCGTCCTGGATCTCCCATTTCGAGCATCCGCCGGCCGAACTGGTTGTCCTCGGTATGAACGCGTTCGAGCTCTCGAACAACCCAATGGCCACCGCGTCGGTGGTCCACGACCTCAATTGCGATCCGGTGCTTCCGTTCGCCGATCGCCGTTTCGATGCCGTCACCTGCTGCGTGTCGGTGGACTATCTGACGCGCCCGCTCGACGTCTTTGCCGAGGTTCGCAGGGTGCTTGTCGCGAACGGAACGTTCGTGTGCACGTTCTCGAATCGATGCTTCCCGACAAAGGCGGTGCACGGCTGGCTGGCCAGCGACGAGCGCGGGCGAGTGCAGATCGTGGCCGAGTATTTCCGGCGCAGTGGGGGATGGTGCGAGCCGACTGTCGAACTGCGCACGCCCGAGAGCACCAGCGGTGACCCTCTGTACGCCGTCTGGTCGACGGTCAGCCCGGAGTGACCAGCGTGTGACCGACGCGCGGTAGCTCGATGAACGTGCGACCGGGCTGCAGCAGAATCAGCGTTCCATCATCCGCTTTCAGTGAGAACGGCTTGTGCGCATCGTCGCGTTCCCACGTCCCGTGGACGTAGTTGCCACCGCTCAGCACGAATGCTTCGCCGGTTCCGATCGTCTGGGCGTCGGGACTGTCGGAGATTCCGGGCACATAGTCCATCGCCAGGACCACCACGTTGTTCGTCGTGACCTGGCCGCTGTTGGCGTCGTCGTGCTCGCGACCGCCCATCTTGCGACGGTAGAGGCCACTCGCTGCATCCCAGTCCCAGTTCACG
>JAYTOM010000209.1:0-7110 GCA_043747765.1 Actinomycetota bacterium | reverse complement strand
TGACGACCGCACCGCCGGGCGACACATCGACGGCGACGGCCGGCTCGCCGTAGCCGATGTCGAGTTGATGCTCACCGACCAGTTCAGGAAACGCGATCGCCGAGCCGGACTCGAGGATTCGGACCCGCTGCAGACCCGCGTGCTGCATGGCCACTGCAACGGACAGCCCAGCCGCATTCCCGCCGATGATCACCAGGTCGTATGCCGCGTCGCTCATAGTGGACGAATATAGGCGTCAGCGATCGTGGACGTGGAAGGCCGTTCTCGGATGGTGTCTTTCGAGTGCAGGCTGTTCGAGCTTGCCGAGGATCCTGGCCAAGGTCGCCCGGTCTGTGGAGGACAGTTGTCGTAGCGCAGCCGGAGGCGCGCTCATCTCGTCCTTGATGGCCGTTGCTGCCCTGATTCCGGCCGGCGTCAGCGCAATCTCTTTGACCCTCCTGTCGGTCGAACTGGCTTGACGCGCAGCGAGTCCGGCCTGTTCGAGCCGATCGACGATCGCCGTCACGTACGAAGCGTCGCAGACCATCCGGTCGGCGATGTCGCGCATTCGCATCGGGCCGTCCAGCAACATCGTCAGGGCCATGCCGTGGGGCGGCGTCAGATCGTGCGATGCGATGAGTCGGATGAATCCCTCGCGCTTGCTGAGGAACATCGGCACCAGCTTCGACCACGCCGAACGCAGCGCGGCGTCGTCGTCGGTTCGGCCAGCGGTCTTCGTCACGAATTGAACTCTACCCATACTTCATTCTGATAGATAGTTGACAGTTACCAAGTATTGAGTAGTCTTCAGCACATGCCCTCAACCACGTCAGCATCTGCAGCAATCACCGCCGACGGCCTCGTCAAACATTTCGGTGACGTACATGCGCTTGACGGCGTCTCGCTGGAAGTCCCGAGGGGAACCGTGCTCGGACTGCTCGGCCCGAATGGCGCTGGCAAGACGACGGTCATCCGCATCCTGACGACCGTCCTGCGACCGGATTCCGGGCGGGCAACGATCAATGGGCACGACGTCGTGGCCGACCCGAAAGCGGTGCGGCGCAGCATTGGTCTGGCTGGGCAGTTCGCAGCGATCGACGAAAACTTGACGGGTCGTGAAAATCTGATCCTGGTCGGCCGGTTGAACCACCTCTCCAAGGCCGCGGCGGGCGTACGCGCCGTCGAGTTGCTCGATCAATTCCAACTGACCGAAGCGGGCAATCGGCCGGCGCGTACCTACTCGGGTGGCATGCGTCGACGTCTCGATCTCGGAGCTGCGCTGGTCACCCATCCGCCGGTTCTGTTGCTGGACGAACCCACCACCGGCCTTGATCCGGCCAGCCGCTCTGATCTGTGGGAAGTGATCGGAGGACTCGTTGCCGATGGCACGACTGTTCTCTTGACAACGCAGTATCTGGAGGAAGCCGACCGCCTCGCTGATCGGATCATCGTCATCGACAAAGGCGTGGTCGCGGCCGAGGGCACTGCGGCAGAGCTCAAGGCCCGCCTCGGCGAGACGACGGTCGTGCTGACCTTCGCCGATGCACACTCGGCGAGGCGGGCGCGCGACCTGCTCGTCGACTTCGACGCGTCGATCCTGACGAACGATGTGAATGCATTGGCCATTCCGCTGCGAGGTGGGCCGTCCACGGTACGCACCGTGCTCAACCTGCTCGACTCGGCGTCGATCGTTGCCGAGCACATCGATCTCCACGAACCAACCCTGGACGAAGTCTTCCTCAGCCTGACAGGAACAACAGCATGAGCTCCACGATGACGAACATCGGCACCCCGACAGTACGCCCGGTTCCGATGCCGGGCGATGGTGCGCTCTGGGCCGTTCGCGACACGTTGGCGATGACGTGGCGCAACCTGACGACCATCCGGCGTGTCCCGCAATTACTCGTGTTCGCGATCATCCAGCCGACCATTTTCGTGCTGATGTTCCGCTATGTGTTCGGCGGGTCGATCAAGATCCCGGGCATCCCGTACGTCGATTACCTGATGCCGGGCATCTTCACCCAGACGTGTGCGTTCGGCGCGATCAACACGGCTGTCGGCCTGGCCGAGGACAGGGGCAAGGGCCTCCTCGAGCGGATGCGCTCGTTGCCGATGGCCCGATCTGCTGTGCTCGGCGGACGAGTCCTCGCCGACACCACGCGCAATGTCTTCGTGGTCCTGTTGATGCTCGCGATCGGATTCGCCGTTGGATTCCGCACCCACACCAGCATCGTGATGGTCGCGCTCGGTGTGCTGATCCTGGTTCTGTTCGGCTTCGCGCTGAGTTGGATCTTCGCCTTGATCGGGCTCTGCGTGCCCAACG
This sequence comes from Actinomycetota bacterium, assembly GCA_043747765.1. Classification (GTDB taxonomy): domain Bacteria; phylum Actinomycetota; class Acidimicrobiia; order Acidimicrobiales; family Ilumatobacteraceae; genus WLMZ01. The sequence goes on along the minus strand of JAYTOM010000209.1, from coordinate 4,808 downwards.
GCGAGGCTGCCCAGGCGGCCGCCTTCCCGATGCTGGCACCACTGGTGTTCGCATCCAATGCTTTCGTCGATCCGGCGAAGATGCCCGGATGGTTGCAGGGTTGGGCGAGACACCAGCCCGTCAGTGCAGCTGCCGATGCGGTGCGATCGTGCATGGTGCTCGGTGGACCAACCGCGACGAAGGTGCTGACATCGATTGCCTGGTCGCTCGGAATCTCGATCGTGATTGCTCCGATCGCGGTGCGTCGCTACCGCCGGATCTAGCCGCCAGCGCCGTGTCAGCGCGCAGTCTCGTTCGCCGGTGGTGCAGCCTGATCGCGGAGTGTTTCGGCAACGCGAATCCCAACGTAGCCCGAGAGCGGTGAGGCAACGGCGGCGACGGCGCCGGCAAGTGGTCCCCGGTTGCGCCAGACGAGAGAACCGAGCCCCAGCCAATCGATCAGGAAGGAGATGGTGCAACCGAGCAACTTGACGGTCGAGCGAACGCTCTCGTCCTTCGGCAGTCCAGCAACACGTTTGACGATCTGGTACGGAACGAAGTGGATCGACGCGCCCACCAGCGCGACCGGCGCGGCAGCCAGCATTGCCGGACTGGCATCGGCGCGCAGTCGAGAAGGAAGGTTCCGCAATTCGAGTCTGTGGGTCACGGCTGCTGGCAGCGGTGCCTCGAGGTGATCTGGAACGACACAAGCAGACCCTCGGTGATCGCTGTCGTTCATGCACGTACGGCAGCACGTTCATCGAACCCCGCATCGCCGCGCCCCTGGAGCCAATGGCCGACGGGTATCGGATCACCAACGGTAATCACGGCACGGGAACGGAACGTGGCTTTGGCGTCGTACGCCAATCCGACGGGAACGATGGACAGCCCGCTTGCTCTCCTCGACAGCGGTCCGAGCGATTCGCGCGGCGCCGGTCTTCAGTGGCTGCAGGGTGTCCAGATCGTGGCTTATCCCGTCCGGAAATATTGCCACCATTGCGCCTTCGCCGAGCAGCCGCCTGCATCCGGCAAACGTCGCGTCGTTCTCAGCAGCGCGGTCGGCCCGACCAGGTTTGGCATCCTTGGCGCGGGTAGACCTGAATCACCCCGGCCGCCTTCAACAACCGCTTTAGCGGGGGCGATGTCGAACAGCGCTGCCTTCCCAACAAAGCGCGGCCACCGTGGCAACATCGAGATCAGCAGCATCCCGTCGACCAGACCGTTGCCGTGGTTGGCGACGACGATCACGGGGCCCGTCTTCGCCAACAACTCGGCTCCGTCGATGGTCACCCGCCGGAAGAACGTGTGGATCAGTCGCAATGGCCAAACCGCGAATTGCCTTGCGCGCCATGGCCGGCGCGTCATGGCTGCGGGCCGAGCGACTCGCGAAGTGCCACAATTGAGCAATGGGTACGTTGCACGAGACGATCACTCCTCCGGTGGCTGAGTGGATCGAACGACAGCAGATGTTCTTCGTGGCGACCGCTCCACTTGATCCCGAGGGTCACGTCAACGTGTCGCCGAAGGGGCTCGACACGCTACGGATCCTCGACCGCGTCACGGTCGCGTACCTCGATCTGACGGGGAGCGGTGCCGAGACAGTCGCCCATGTTCGCGAGAACGGGCGGATCACGTTGATGTGGAGCGCGTTCGACGGCCCGCCGCGAATCGTGCGGATCCATGGTCGGGGTGAGGTTGCCGATCTGGGCGACGCTCGTGTCGCCGGCAGGTTCGGCGCAATCCCAGGAGCGCGGGCAGTGATCATCGTCCATGCCCAACGAGTCAGCGACAGCTGTGGCTACAGCGTTCCGCTCTACACCTACACGGGACAGCGGACCAGGCTGATCGAGTGGGCGGAGGAGCACGCTGACGAACTCGACGACTACCGATCGCGCAAGAACGCCGAATCCATCGACGGGCTTCCCGCGTTCACCTGAGTTGTCGGCGTGCTTGCTGAAGTGTGCAGTCAAAAGCGCGCTCTAGGGGACGAAAACGCTCGCAGAACTGTGGGGTTGGAGGGGTTGGAGGACGATGTCGAGCAGCTTGCGGACGAACGCTCGGTCGAGCCGGCCCTGGGTCAACAGACGGCGGTAGATGATCGGACCAACGAGGGTGTCGCTGAGCACCGTCAGATCCGTCGCGGCTGAGATCTCTCCACGCAGCTGAGCTCGTTGCAGAATCAGCCGCAACGGCTTCTGCCGGTGGCTGAGGTACTGATCGAGTGACTGCTTGACCTCGGGATCGAAGAACGCAGCTTCGATCAGGTGGGGCAGGACGTCGGAACGCTGGTTCTGGTGGAGCTTGTCGAGCATCACCGCGAAGTATTGCTCGACGTCACCGCGCAAGGTTCCGGTGTCCGGGTTCGGCATCACCGACGTGTCGGTGCCGAGCGCCTCGAGCAGCAGAGCCTCCTTGGACGACCACCGCCTGTAGATGGTTGCCTTGCCAACGCCTGCGCGAGCAGCCACGCCGTCGATCGACAATCCGCCGGCGCCTCCTTCTGTGAGCAGGTCGAGTGTTGCCTGGAGGATCGCGTGATCGCAGCGCGCATCACGGGGTCGGCCGCGCCGAGGGACCTCTACCGCTCCGCTGGTGTTGGCCCCGCTGATGTTGGCCGCAGACGGGGGAGTGATGGTGCTCATGGCCGTCATTCGCCGACGGCCAGCGAGCCGGCCATTGCCTGGATGTCTTCCGGCTCCTGCAATTCCTCGGGAGAGGCCGCAAGCAGCTCTTCATGGCCGAGGGCACGGGCGGGCAGGTAGCGCCAGACCACGAATCCGGCGAAGACCACGAACAGCGACGACATCCGCAAGCCGGAACTGAGGCCACTGACGAAAGCATCCTTGACAGCGTTGGTGAACCCTTCGGCGACACCGGCGGCAATCTTGAGGCCCCCACCGAGCGACGATTTGGCCTCGGCCAGCTGCGCTCCCGACACGCCGAACCGACGAGCCGCCGTAGCGACTTTGCCGGCATAGATGCTGGAGACGACGGCCCCGATCAGGGCGACGCCGACGGCCCCACCCATCTGACGCGTGGTGTCGTTGACCGCCGAACCCACGCCGGCCTTGTCGCGAGGCAGCGAGCCCATCACCGACTCGGTGGCGGGCGGCATCACGAGACCGATGCCTGTGGACATCATCACGAACGGGACGATCGCCAGTGCGTACGGCGTGTCACGTTGCAAGAACGACAACCCGATCAGGGCCAAGGTGACGACACCGAGGCCGATCGTGATGACGTTCTTCGAGCCGATCCGCTCGACCAGTCGTGACGACAGCGGCGCCATCACCATCATCCCCATGGCGTAGGGGATCAGCCGGATGCCGGCCTCGAGCGGGGTGTAGCCGTGCACGAACTGCCAGTACTGGGTCATCAGGAACAGCGACCCGAACATCGCAAAGAACGTCAGCGTGACGGCCGTGTTGGCCGCGGTGAAGCGTGGGTTCTTGAAGAAGTTCATGTCCAACATCGGGTGATCGATGCGCTTTTCCCAGAGGATGAAAGCGGCGATTGCTACGATGCCGAACCCGAATCCGGCGAGGACACCGGGGCTGGAGAAGCCCTTGTCGGGCACCTCGATGACGCCATACAGGAATGTCGCCAGTCCGATGATCGACAATACAGAGCCGATCGGATCGAGCTTGTCGGACCGGTCTTCACGTGACTTCGGCAGGAGGAATGCGCCCGCGATGAGTGCGGTGAGACCGATCGGGATGTTGACCCAGAACACCGAACTCCACGAGAAGTGCTTGAGCAGTACGCCGCCGACGAGGGGTCCGCCGGCAACACCCACGCCGGAGAAACCGGCCCAGATACCGATTGCCCGGCCACGCTCTTTCGGATCACGGAAGGTGTTGGTCAGCAACGACAGTGTTGACGGCATGATCAATGCGCCGCCGATGCCCATGAAGGCTCTCGTGGCGATCAGCTGCGGTGCGGATGTGGCCAGCGCCGAAAGCACCGAGCCGAGGCCGAAAAGGACGATGCCGACCTGCAGTGCTCCTTTGCGACCGAAACGGTCGCTGAGGCTGCCGGTGGTCAGCAGCAGACCTGCGAACACAATCGTGTACGAGTCGATGATCCACTGGACCTGACTGTTCGATGCGTTCAGGTCGGTGATCAGCTTGGGGATGGCCACGTTGAGGATGGTGTTGTCCATCACGATGACCGTCATGCTCACGCACAGAACCGCCAGGACCCACCACCTTCTGGCGTGGACGGCAGGGTCGATGTCGAACTCTGCCTGTTTGACGGGCGCCAAGCCCTCCGTCGTCGATGTGCTCACGATTGCTCCTCCGATTCAGCGCATTACGAAACTGAACTGTTCCGTATCGTATTGCGGACGAGCGGAGTGAGTGTGAGCAATTGTTGTGTCAGTTGGCACTGCGGTTGGTCTGCTGGTAGACCACTGCGGTGCTCGAGGTTCGAGAAGTCGCCAAACGATTCGGCGACGTCACCGCCCTCGACAGTGTGAGCCTGACAGTCGGCGATGGCCAGATCCTCGGCTTCCTCGGCCCGAACGGCGCAGGAAAGAGCACGACGATGCGAGCCGTGATGGGTCTGATCGCAATCGACTCGGGCACGATCACCTGGAACGGCACGCGAATCGACGCAGCGACCCGACGACGATTCGGGTACATGCCCGCCGAGCGCGGAATGTACCCGAAGATGACCGTGCGCGATCAACTCGTGTACTTCGCCCGCCTCGCTGGCCTGTCCAGCATTGCCGCTGCCGTTGCAGCGGTGAAGTGGATGGAGCGAGTCGACATCATCGGTCGCGCCGACGACGAGGTCCAGGCGTTGTCGAGCGGCAATCAACAGCGCGT
>JAYTOM010000208.1:0-5842 GCA_043747765.1 Actinomycetota bacterium | reverse complement strand
GGCCTCGCCATAGCCGCCAACCTTGTCGTAGACGCGTACGTAGTCGACGACCAGCTCGGCTGGAAAGCGCGTCTCGGCATTGGGCGCGCCGGGAAAGTTGCCCCCCACGGCCACGTTCATCACCAGGTAAAACGGCTGGTCGAACGGCGCTGGCCAGGGGTTCAGGTCGTCGGCGCGCTTGGCCTGCAGGCCGCGACCGTTCTTTGTCTTGCTGCAACTCCACCAGTGGCGGTACGTGCAGGTCTGGACATCGTCGACATAGAAGCGGATCTCGCCTGGCTCCCACTCCGCTGAGTAGATGTGCCAATCGGACACCGTGCTGCCCCCGGGCAGCTTGTGCACGGTGGTGATCAGCGATCGCTTGGGAAACACCGAGCCGAAGTGGATGCTGTTGAGCACCTCGTGCGGCTTCTCGCCGACGATCTCCATCAGGTCGATCTCGCCGCTGGCGGCCCAGCCACCGTACTTGTCGTCCTGCGGCAGCATCCACAGCGCCGGCCACAGGCCCTTTCCCCAGGGCACCTTGGCACGGAACTCGACGCGCCCGTAGAGCTTGGTGAACAGCTCCGTTCCATCACGCTCGCGAGTTTTGAGCCGTGCCGAGGTGTAGCCGCAGCCGTGCAGCGACTCCTTCACCGCCCGGATCGTCAGCAGGCTGTCCTTCACGGTGACGTTGGACGGATCGCTGGTGTAGTACTGCAGCTCCTCGTTGCCCCAACCGGGGATCCACGTGTGGCCCTTGTAGTCGTAGAAACCGTTGCCGATGTCGAACGCCCACTTCGTGCGGTCGACAGCGTCGCCTTCAAACTCATCAGCCCAGACGAGCTTCCAACCCTTTCGTGCGCGTGTGGCCATGGCCGCTCCTCTCTCGCCTTTCGATGGTTGGTTTCAGGCCGCCAGCCGCGCATCGGCGCCGAAGCTCAGCGCCCACGCCTTATCGGGCATCAGGCCCACGATCTGCCCCGCAGCGACGCGCGCGTGCCCGGCGCCCACCTTGGCGCTGAGCAGGTCATCCACACCGCTCACGCGAAGGTGGAGGATCGACACGTCGCCCAGGTGCTCGGCCAGCTCCACGTTGGCCGGCACGCCTTGCCCCGCGTCGACCACATGCAGGTGCTCCGGGCGCAGCCCGACCCGTCTGACGCTGGCCTCCGCGTCAGCGGCGAGCGAGTCCCACAGCGCCCGATGAGGCAGCGGCGCGTCAAGCGCCGGGCGATCCACGAGGTTGATGCGCGGCGCCCCGATGAAGCCGGCCACGAACTCGTTGGCCGGCCGGTCGTAGAGTTGCATCGGTGGTCCGAGTTGCTCGACGATGCCGTTGTGGAAAACCGCGATGCGGTCGCCCATCGTCATCGCCTCGACCTGGTCGTGGGTGACGTAGACCGTGGTCACCTTGAGTGAACGCTGCAGTTTGGCGATCTCCGAACGCATCTGGACTCGGAGCTTGGCATCGAGGTTCGACAGCGGCTCGTCCATCAAAAAGGCCTGCGGCTGACGCACGATCGCTCGTCCCATGGCGACGCGCTGGCGCTGGCCGCCGGACAACTGGCCTGGTTTGCGGTCGATGTACTCGTCGAGCTCGAGCAGTTTCGACGCCTCGTCGACCCGACGCTTGATCTCTTCCTTCGGGGTCTTGCGCAGCTTCAGTGGGAAGGCGATGTTGTCGCGCACCGACAGGTGCGGGTACAGCGCATAGCTCTGGAACACCATGGCGATGTCGCGATCTTTGGAAGGAACGTCGTTGACGACCCGGCCGCCGATCAGCATTTCGCCACCGGAGATCGATTCGAGTCCGGCGATCATTCGCAGCGCCGTCGACTTGCCACACCCCGAGGGACCGACGAGCACGAGGAATTCGCCGTCGGCGATCTCCAGCGAGAGGTCGTTGACGGCGTGGAAGCCGTTCTCGTACGTCTTGCTCATCTTGTCGAGCGTGATCTGAGCCATTGTGGTTTGTTCCTTTCGTCAAGACCGTCGGGGCGTGACCTGTAGCTGTCACACCCGAACGACCCCCCTTGGTCTGAAGTCCGTGCGTCTCGGTGTTTTTCACCCGAGTTGGTGAATCTTGGCACATCCGGGCAGGAGATGTGCTACAACTGTGCATGGAATCTTCCACGAGATTCCAGCGTCATTTCCAAAAAGTAAAAAACATTGAGTTCGGGCCGCTGTCATTGCAGGCCACGGACACTTCCGAAGGGGGAAGCATGAATCACCGCAAGCGTGTTGTCGGGCTCTTGGCCGCGACAGCATTCATCGCCACGGCATGTGGCAGCTCGAAGTCCACATCGACGTCGTCATCGACGACTCCCGCTGGCGCAGCCGCCACCACGGTGGCCGGAGCGACCACGGTCGCCGGCTCATCAGCAGGTACGGCTGCAGGGTCGGCAGCGACCAGTGCCGGCAGCAACCCGAGCAGCCTCGGCGGACACAAATGTGACGGCTCGCTCCAGGGCAAGACGGTCACCATCAGCTCATCGATCCGTGACACTGAAGCCGACAAGCTGGTCGTCGCCTGGAAGCCGTTCGAGACCTGCACGGGTGTGTCCATCAAGCACACCGGTTCCGGATCGTTCGAGGCCGATATCAAGACAGCCGTCCAGGGTGGCAGTCAGCCGGACATCGCCATCGTTCCGCAGCCAGGTCTGCTCGCCACCCTCGTCGCCAGTGGCAAGGTCGTCGCCCGCGATGACCTCGTCGCCTCGGTCACCGCCAACAACGGGACCGGCTGGCTGTCGTACGGCACGGTGAGCGGCAAGTTCTACGCACCACCGCTCAGCGCCAACCTCAAGAGCCTCGTGTGGTACAACCCGAAGGCATTCACTGCCAAGGGCTATGCCATCCCGAAAACGTGGGACGAGCTCCTCAAGCTGTCAGACAAGATCGTCGCCGACGGCGGCACGCCGTGGTGTGCCGGTATCGAGTCGGGTACTGCAACTGGTTGGCCGGCAACCGACTTCCTCGAAGAAGTCGTGCTGTCCAACGACGGCCCCGACGTCTACGACCAGTGGATCTCCAACAAGATCAAGTTCAACGACCCGCGGATCGTGGCAGACCTCGACCAGGTCGGGAAGATCTGGAAGACCAAGGGCTACGTCAAGGGTGGCACCGACGGCATCGCCACGACCGCCTTCGGGACCGCCGCAACAGGCATCCTCGATTCGTCGTGCTACATGTACCAGATGGCCAACTTCGTTGCCAACGACCTGGTCAAGGCTGGCGGCGTGCTCGGACCCACCGGAACAGCTGCGACGTTCGCTTTCCCGACGATCAACCCCGCAAACAAGGGTGCGATCGAGGGTGGCGGCGAGTTCGTGACGGCACTGCGTGACGCTCCCGAAGTCAAAGCGGTCCAGGACTACACGACATCGGCAGACTTCGCCAATGCTCGTGCCGCCCAGGGCGGCTGGTTCACCTCGAACAACAAGGTCGACCTGTCGAACTACAAGGATCCGTTCGAGAAGACGCTCGCCGAGCAACTCAAGGCCGCCACGGTCTTCCGCTTCGACGCATCAGACCTGATGCCGGCCGCAGTCGGATCCGGCACCGAGTGGAAAGAATTGACCGCATGGGTCACCGGTCAGAGCACGAAGGACACGCTGGACAACATCCAGAAGAGCTGGCCTTCCTGATCTAGCCGCACATCGTCATGACGGAGCAGGTGCCTCGGTACCTGCTCCGTCTGACGTCATCCGATCCGTCGACGCGCCCCATGCCGAGCAGTCCGCATGGCATGTCGAATCGCTGCATATGCAAGTGCTGCATATGCAAGTGCTGTGGGTCGTACTGCTATACATCATCTTGATGAACGTCTCATATGGGGGGACCTGATCGTGGTCGAGTTGGGGAAAACGTTTCTGCAGGCTGCGATCGGTATCGGCGCCTTCCTCGCCATCATCCTGCTGATCTACGCGCTCACGACGCTCCTGCGCGGTCGAGCGAAAGAGCGGGCGCAGATCGTTCCGTTCCTCGGATTCGCCGTCATCTTCCTCATCGTCGGGCTGGCGATCCCTGCCATCCGCACGATCATCACCAGCTTCTATACCAACAAGGGTGGCACCGGCCTCAACGTCGATACGTACATCGGGTTGAAGAACTACCGGCAGATCTTCGCCGACCCGAAGACCCGCATGACGTTGCTGAACAATCTGTGGTGGGTGATTCTCGGAACCGGCTTCAGCGTCGGTGTCGGCCTCGTCGTCGCCCGAACCGCCGACAACATGAAGAACGAGCGCCTGTGGAAGACGTTGATCTTCCTGCCGACCGTCATCTCGATGGTCGGTGCCGGCATCATCTGGAGATTCATCCTCACCAAGTCCTCCGACCCGAAGCACGAGTTCGGTCTTCTGAACTCGTTGACCGGGGTCTTCGGAGCGAAGCCGAGGGCGTGGCTGCTGCAGCAGCAGAACTACCTGCCGGGCCTGCCGCACGTCAACACGTCACTCTTGATCATCGTCTTCGTCTGGATTCAGGCCGGGTTCTGCACCACGGTGCTGTCGGCCGCCGTCAAGGGCGTGCCGGACTCGCTCGGCGAAGCGGGACGAATCGACGGGGCAACGGAATTCCAGGTGTTCCGCAAGATCACGATCCCCTACGTCATGCCGACGATCATCGCCGTGACGACGACCACGATCATCGCCGTCCTCAAAGTGTTCGACATCGTCCAGTCGATGACGGGCGGTAACTACAACACGAACGTGTTGGCCAACGAGATGTTCGACAAGGCAATTCCGCAGAACCGGCCCGGTTATGGGTCTGCACTCGCCGTGATCCTCTTCGTCGTCGTCGTCCCGGTCGTCATTCTCAACCTGCGCAGCCAGCGCCGTGCCCGGGAGCTTGGATAACCATGGCTATCTCTCTGCCTCTTTCGGATTCCCTCCCGCTGTCGGACGCGCCGCCGCGGGGCTCCGAGCGTGGTCCGGAGCCGCCGCTCGGTCGCCGGATCGCCACCTTCCTCGGTACCCGCTCCGGCAAGATCGGCGTCGGCCTGCTGTGCATCCTGTGGACCATCCCGACCGTCGGGTTGTTCGTCTCGTCGTTCCGGCCGGCGAACAAGATCCTCACGACCGGCTGGTGGACCGTCGTCCGCCATCCGCAGTTCACATTGGCGAACTACAGGGACGTGTGGTCGACGACCGGTGGCACCAGCCTCGGCCAGTATTTCTTCAACACCGTCAAGATCACCGTGCCGGCGACGTTCATTCCGATCGTGATTGCTGCGCTGGCGGCGTACGCGCTGTCGTGGATGGATTTCAAAGGACGCGACTGGGTCTTCGTCGGCGTCGTCGCACTGATGGTCGTTCCGATTCAGATGGCGATGGTTCCACTGCTGAGTCTGATCAACCAGGGTGCTCACCTGACCATCAGTGGCCACACGTTCACGCTCTTCGTCATCCCAGGCGTCAAGGGCTCGGTGGTCTCGGTCTGGATCGCCCACACCTGTTTCGCCCTGCCGCTGGCGATCTTCCTGCTGAAGAACTTCGTCCAGGCACTGCCTCGCGACCTCATCGAAGCGGCGCGGATCGACGGCGCGAGCCACCTGGTGATCTTTACCAGAGTTGTACTGCCACTCGCCGTTCCCGCGCTCGCCTCGCTGGCGATCTTCCAGTTCCTCTGGGTATGGAACGACTTCCTCGTCGCTACGGTGTTCGGTCCGAGCGACCTCAAGCCGCTGACATGGAAACTCAACGACCTCGTCGGCACGAAGGGCACCGAATGGCAGCGACTGACTGCCGGTGCCTTCATCTCGATGATCGTTCCGCTCGGCGTGTTCTTCTCGCTGCAGCGCTACTTCGTTCGTGGCCTCACGGCCGGTGCCGTCAAGGGCTGAGGCCCTCTGAGCACC
>JAYTOM010000207.1:0-18277 GCA_043747765.1 Actinomycetota bacterium | reverse complement strand
AGGCCGCCGGCACGAATGGCTTCGGCGTCGACATCTCGTGGCTCGCTGAGCAGGATCTCGTCGATGTGGCGAAGCACCCACATCACGTGGGTCGCGTTGTGGTATCGGCGGTGGGGTTCGGAATGCCGTGCGATCAACATCGCCGACGTGTCCTCGTGGCCCGGCCCGGCCAGTTCGAGCCAGGCGATGCGAACGAACTCTTCCGGGGACGACACATCGTCACCGTAGGCCGGAACCTGCCGACGACGTGGCAGGGTTGTCCGGTGAGCGTGCTGATCGACGAGCCGTTGTGGTGGTTCCGTGGACAGAAGTGGTCGCATCTGGTCAGTGATTCCACGCTGGACGAACTGCACGACTTCGCCCAGGCGGTTGGCATTCCGCTTCGGGCTTTCCAGGGCGATCACTATGACGTGCCGCAGGCCTACTACGAGAAGATGGTCGGGGCGGGGGCGGTGCCGACGCCGAGTCGGGAGCTTGTTCGCCGGTTGCGCGCTGCAGGGCTGCGCCTTACACCAGCGGCGCGTCGGCTTGTGCGTGCGGCCGACGGTTCCGAAGCACCGGGCGATCAGCCGTTGGACGGCACGTAGCCGTACGCGCGGGTTGGCATGAGTCGGACCACGGTCCGTCGATCAGCCACCAGTGCCCGGCGGTACTCCTGCCATTCCGGATGTTCGACGCCACGAATCGCCGTGTACAGCTGAACCAGTTCGTCGACAGTGGCGTCGTGCGGATCGGCGGCGGGCGGCGGTGATCGAGATCCGGATCACACCGTCGAACCCGATCGAATGCGAAATGTTCGACAGTTGCGGTCGGCCGTCGCGCCGGATTGTCGTCAGCACTCCGTTGTTCGTCGACCGGCGTGTTCGAGAGCAGTGGCGATGTCCACGGGCACGACAACCGACACGGTCACCGAAAAGTTCCCAGATACGCCCCGGTAGCCTGCACGCATGTCGGAATTCTCCTCTCCCATGGCTCTCGATTCTGGTGGCGACCCGCGCAGCGATGTGTTCAACCGGTTGCTCAAGAACCGGGTCGTCCTGCTCGGCAGCGACGTCAACGACGAGATCGCCAATCAACTCTGCGCGCAGTTGCTGTATCTCGAGGGTGAAGATCCGAACGCCGACATCTGGCTGTACATCAACAGTCCAGGCGGTTCCGTCACCGCTGGATTGGCCATCTACGACACGATGCAGTTCGTCTCCTGCGAAGTCGCCACTGTGTGTATGGGAATGGCAGCCAGCATGGGGCAATTCCTTCTCACTGCTGGCGCGCCGGGCAAGCGGTTCACACTGCCGAATGCTCGCGTGATGATGCATCAGCCGCTCGCCGGTCTTCGCGGTCAGGCCTCGGATATCGCCATCCAGGCCGAGCAATTGTCGTTCACGAAGCGCCGGATGGCCGAGCTCACCGCTCACCACACCGGTCAGGAGTTGAGCAAGATCCAGGCCGACAGCGAGCGCGACCGCTGGTTCACGGCCGAAGAAGCCGTCACCTACGGCCTGGTCGACAAAGTCATCCTGAAGCGTGGCGAGATCCGCTGACTCGCTGGAACTGCGGCGCCCGCGCCGCCAGTCCACCGTTCGCCAGTCCACCGTTCGCCGCTCAGCCGTTCGCCGCTCAGCCGTTCGCCGCAATGGTCGTGGTCGTCGTTTCAACATCTGCGCCGCCGGGGACGATGCCGACAGGACCAATCGCGATTCCGCAATTCGCCTGCGCCCAATTGACCACGTTGACAGCGGCCTGATTCGCGGCGTACGCCGCGTCCGCAGCGACCTGCACTGACGAGGGATCGCCGGCCTTGACCGTGTTCGCCGTTTTGAGGACGCCGTACACGGTCACCCAGTCACGCTCGATCTCGAGCGGCGCGACCTCGCCCATCTTCGAGTACAGCGTGATCAGAGCCGGCACTTCTGTGGCCTTGGAAGGCACCGCTTGAATTTCATTGGCGTGGGCCTGCAACTCGCCACAGAATTTGCTGGTGCTGCGCGTTGTTGCGTCACCGCAGCCCGCGAGACCGATGACGAGCGCCAACGCTGCACCCGTGGCCAGATGGAACCGAGTCGGTCGGCGCAAATGCATCCAAGTAGTCAAGCAGGTGTGACCCGGCAATTAGATTCGCGTTGTCCAAAGCGATCTGTCCGATATGTTGACCCGAGTCGTCGGGGCGTTTCCCTTCTTGAGATGTGCTGTGGTTCGCATTGTGCCGCGAACCACCTGTCCAGGAGGTCGCTCGTGTTTGCTGCTGTTCCTTCCGCCACGTTGCTCGGCGTCCAAGGTCATTCCGTCACGGTCGAGGTACACGTGTCGACCGGGCTGCCCGGACTGATGATGGTGGGCCTCCCCGACAGCGTGTGCCGAGAAGCGCGAGACCGGGTCCGCGCCGCAATCGTCTCCAGCGGCTACCTCTGGCCGAACAAACGGATCACCGTCAACCTTGCACCGGCAAATCAGAAAAAGGACGGGTCAGGTCTCGATCTGGCGATCGCCATTGGCCTGCTGGTCGCCGACGAACAGCTGCCCGCAGCCGATGTCGAATCGTTCGGATTCATCGCCGAACTCGGACTGGACGGCTCGCTCCGGTCGGTGCCAGGAATCGTGCCATTGGTTGCGGCACTCGTCGATCTCCGACCGGTCGTTGCCCGGGCGAGTCATCGTGAGGCGGTGATCGTCAGCACCGAGCGGGTCTTCGCGGCTCGGTCGTTGCGCGAAGTCGTCGAGGCGCTGCGAGGGGATTCGCCGTGGCCGCCGCAGCCAACCGATGAGTTCGTCGACGACGACCTCCCCGCGCCGGATCTTGCAGACATCCGCGGGCAGGGGCTGGCCCGCCAGGCGCTCGAGGTTGCTGCGGCCGGTGGGCATCATGCCCTGTTCGTAGGGGCGCCGGGCTCGGGGAAGACGATGTTGGCGCAACGGATGGTCGGACTGTTGCCGCCGCTGACTGCTGATGTCGCACTGACCGCGACGATGATCCATTCCGCTGCCGGCGTCGCGTTGCCCAGCGGCGGGCTGATCACCCGCCCCCCGTACCGAGCGCCGCATCACACGATCTCGTTGATCGCTCTGGTGGGCGGCGGAACGGTGTCGCTGCGCCCTGGCGAAATCTCCCTGTCCCACGGTGGCTGCCTGTTCATGGACGAACTCGGTGAATTCCCTCAGCACGTCCTCGACGGGCTACGCCAGCCGCTCGAGGACGGCGCTGTACGCGTCGCTCGGGCGCGCGCCTCGGCCACGCTCCCGGCCAAGTTCCTCCTCCTCGCGGCCACCAATCCATGCCCGTGCGGTGGCGGACCGCCCGGAGCGTGTCGCTGTGACGACGGTGCTCGGGCGAGATATCTGAGACGGCTGAGCGAACCCTTGCTCGACCGGTTCGACCTCCGCGTGCCGGTCGCGCGGCCCGACATCGACGACCTCCTGTCGGGCGACCCCGGCGAACCCTCCGCTGTCGTGGCGCGCCGCGTCGAGGCCGCGCGGAACGTGGCCCTGAACCGGAACGGGTGCTTGAACAACGAGATCCCGTCGTCGAAACTCGACGACTTCGCGCCGCTCGATGCTGGCGGACGGCGGATGCTGCGGACTGAACTCGAGCGGTACCGGCTGACCGGTCGGGGATATCACCGGATCCGTCGAGTCGCGCGTACGTTGGCCGATCTCGATCCGCTCGCTGGCGACGTCATCGACGAGGGCCACGTCGCCATGGCACTCCAATTCCGGGTGCAGATCTCGGTCGAAGTCGGGGGGCGAGCAGCGTGAGCGAGCTGCCTGAAGAAGCATACGCAGCGGTCATCGCCGGATTCGACCGGATGACGCTGGACCGACTCAATGTGCTGTTGGACGGCACAGATCCGTCATCGGCTCTGGCGATGATCCTCGGCGACCGGCCTCCGACGGGGCTGATCGCTCCGTTGTTCGACACGCCTGGGCTCGTTGCTGCATGGCGTGACAGCGCAGTGAACCGTACGCCCGAACGGGTGTGGGAGGACTGCCTCCGTCTCGACGTGTCGGTGTTCGTGCGCGGTCGCCCCGGGTACCCGCACCTGCTCGTCAGTGATCCGGCTCCCGCACCGGTGCTCTTCGTGCGCGGATCGTTCGACCGTCTGGCCGGACGTCGGGTCGGCATCATCGGTACCCGGAACGCAACTGGTTCAGGAAGGAACCTCGCTGTCACACTCGGTCGCGATCTCGCCGAGGAGGGCGTCCACGTCGTCTCCGGGCTCGCTCGGGGCATCGACGGATGCGCCCATCGAGGAGCGTTGTCGGTCGTCGAGGGAGCTCGACCCGTTGCCGTTGTCGCGTCGGGGCTCGATGTCGTCTATCCACGCGAGCACCGCAACTTGTGGAATCTCGTCGCCGAGCGAGGCGTGCTCATCTCCGAGGCAGTGCCGGGCACACCGCCCGAGCCGTATCGGTTTCCTCTGCGCAACAGGATCATCGCGGCGCTGAGTGAGATCCTGGTCGTCGTGGAGTCGCGCGAAACCGGGGGCTCGCTCCTGACGGTTCGCGAGGCCGCGATCCGCGGTGTGCAGGTCATGGCCGTCCCTGGTGCGGTCGGTAACCGCGCCGCCATGGGCACCAATGACCTGCTTCGCGACGGTTGCGCAGTGGTCACCGGGGTGGACGACGTGATGTCCGCGCTCCAGATGGATTCTCGCCGCGCAGGTGCCGTTGCCTATGACTCGCGGCCACGACCGAAGTTCGAGGACAAGCAGGTCTTGGCGATGTGTTGCGAGCCGCGCACACTTGATCAACTGACGATCCTGACCAGTCGCTCGCTCGTCGAATGTGCGATGACATTGGCCCGACTCGAGGACAACGGCTGGGTCAAACAGAGCAACGGCTGGTTCGAAGCCGACTCGTCGAACACCACCGTTCTGTGAGGTTCCGCCCGCGGCCACTCCGAACCGGTTACGTTCACTATCCGTGGGTGCGACCAAATCTGAGAATCGGACGGTACCGGGCAGCCCGTCGACGGCCGCGGGCGCGTGCGCTCCGTGGCGTATCGACGAGTTCATCGCCTCGCTCACATCGTCGGCCGACAACACCGTCGTGGCATATCGAAGTGACGTTGTCGGCTTCGTCGAGTGGGCCGGCAGGTTGGGTATCGGCGGACCGGCCGATGTCGACCGCTTGGTCCTGCGCAGATACGTCGCGTTCCTGTCGACCCGCGAGTTCGCCCGTCGCAGCGTTGCCAGAAAGGTTGCTGGCGTTCGCCGATACTTCGCCTGGCAACGACGGAACGGTTTCGTGGCTGTCGATCCCGCCGCAGCACTCCGAGCGCCAGGCGGACAGAGCCGATTGCCGCGCATCCTCTCGCATGCCGACATCGATACTTTGCTGGAAGGTCCGACCCCGGACGACGAGCCCGTCTGGCGGCGTCGACGTGACGATGCCGTACTCGAGTTGTTGTATGGCAGCGGCGTCCGCGTCAGTGAACTCTGCGGTCTCGACGTGGACTCCGTCGAACTCGCCGCTGGCGCTGTCACCGTGTGGGGCAAAGGTTCCAAGCAGCGACGCCTTCCGCTGTCGGCGGCTGCTGTCACGGCGATCAGGTCGTGGCTGCTGCTGCGTTCTGAGGTGGTGCCGGAGTCAGAGGGGGCTGCGATGTTCGCCAACGAGAGAGGCAATCGCCTCACCCCACGGGATGTACGCCGCATCCTCGATCGGCGATCGCCGGTGCCGACCCATCCCCATGCGTTGCGACACAGCTTCGCGACACATCTGCTCGATGGTGGCGCCGACCTGCGCGCAGTGCAAGATCTTCTCGGCCACACCGATGTCGCCACGACCCAGCGGTACACCCACGTCAGCAAGGAACGGCTTCGCACCGTGTACTCCGAGACCCACCCGAGAGCTTGACGAGATGTCCGATCCATCACGCAGCAACTTCGGTCGAGAAAGCACCGGGCGCGCGTCGGGCGACGCCGAACTCACCGGATGGTGGAACCGTTGGCTCGGGCAGCGCGATTCGAAGGCCCGCGAGCGCCTGATCGTCCACTATTCCCCGCTGGTCAAGTTCGTCGCCGGTCGCGTCGGTGCCGGGCTGCCGAGCAGTGTCGACGCCGGCGACCTGGTCAGCGCCGGTGTCTTCGGCTTGATCGATGCCGTCGAGCGCTTCGACAGTGATCGCGGTGTCAAGTTCGAGACATTCGCCGTCCCGCGCATTCGCGGTGCCATCTTCGATGGTCTGCGTGCACTTGACTGGGTTCCACGTTCGGTGCGCAGCCGTGCCCGAGAAGTCGAGACGGCGATCCACGATCTCGAAGCGGTCAACGGGCGCAGCCCGACCGACGAGGAGCTGTCGACACACCTCGGCATCTCGAACACCGAGTTCCGTCGTTGGCTGTCGTCGATCGCATCGACCACAGTCGGGCCACTCGATCGTGCCCTGGTCGCCGGTGCTGAACCACGGTCGCTGCGTGGCGAGACACCGGATAGTCCGGCTGGTGCCTACGAAGAGGTCGAAGTTCGTCGCGCTGTCAAGGTCGAGGTGCGCAAGCTGCCCGATCGAGAAAAATTGGTGTTGTCGCTGTACTACGACGAAGGCCTGACCCTCGCCGAGATCGGTGGAGTGCTCGGCGTGACCGAGAGTCGCGTGTCGCAGATCCACACCAAGGCCGTTCTGCAACTGCGCTCGCGCATGTCGGCAAGTGGGCTGACCTAAACAGAACTCACCTCGTCGGCCCATTCGTCGGCCCTCATTCGGCTCCCATGTGCACATTTCGCAGCGCGTCGCTGCCGACACTGCTCTCACACCGAGGTGGCCCATGAGTCTCGTCCTTGTCGTGGTCGCCGCCCTTTCGCGGGCGATCTGCTATCTGCCTCCTGTCGACGTGCCGATCGTCGAGCCCTTCGTCGCCGCGCCGTGCACGTATTGCGCCGGCGGCCACCGGGGGATCGAATACATCGTTCCTCCCGGTATCCACGTGCACGCCGCAGCGGGCGGCACGGTCATCTTCGATGGTGTCGTCGTCGGTACCCGCTATCTCGTCGTGCTCGGCGACGACGGTCTGGCGGCCACGTACGGCAAGCTCGCCGCCAGTACCGCTACCACGGGGCGGCGCATCGTCGTCGGAGATGACATCGGTGTGTCCGGCCACCGGCTGTACTTCGGGCTGCGCAACGGGGACGACTACATCGACCCCGAGACGTATCTGGCGGTCACCCGTCGTCGACCACGGCTGATTCCGTCGAACGCAAGACCGGGTCGACCGTCGCTGCTGCTCCCTGCGACATGTCCGGCTGCAGAATCGGGCCGCTAGGATTGCGGGCGGCCTGGACACAGGCAGCACGACCGAACACCAAATATCAGCATCCCGCCCACCCTGCGGTCGCCTCGGCGCCGGGTGGGGTGCCCGCGAACCGCAGGAGAGGAGTGGTTGACATGGCAGTCGTAACAACGCGCCAAATGCTCGAAGCCGGAGTCCATTTCGGACATCAGACCCGCCGCTGGAACCCGAAGATGAAGCGTTTCATCTTCGGCGAGCGCAACGGCATCTACATCATCGATCTCGAGCAGACCCTGCAGCGCGCCGAGGTTGCCTACAACTTCGTTCGCGAGCTGTCTGCCAAGGGTGGAACGGTCTTGTTCATCGGTACCAAGAAGCAGGCCCAGGATCCCGTGCGCAGCTATGCCGAGAAGTGCGGTATGCCGTACATCAACGAGCGCTGGCTGGGCGGCATGCTCACCAACTTCGAGACCATCTCCAAGCGCGTCAGCAAGATGCAGGAGTACGAGCGGATGAAGATCTCCGGCGAGTTCGAAGCAATGCCGAAGAAAGAAGCACTCCTCCTCAGCCGCGAACTGGAGAAGTTGCAGAAGAACCTCGGCGGCATCCGTAGCATGCAGCAACGTCCGGACGCAGTGTTCATCTTGGACACCAAGAAAGAGCACATCGCCGTCACCGAGGCGAACAAGCTGAAGATCCCCGTGATCGCCGTCGTCGACACCAACGTCGACCCCGACATCATCCAGTTCCCGATCCCGGGCAACGACGACGCCATCCGCGCCAACGCATTGATGAGTCGGGTCATCGCCGAAGCCGTCGAAGAAGGCCGTTACATCTCGTCGCGGCGGAACCCGCAGGCCGCTCCGAAGCGCACCGCTGAAGAGGATGCCGAGTTCTCGGCCACCCAGGCCGATGCCCGCCGTCAGGCAGCGGCCGCCCAGGCCGAGCGCGAAGCCCGCCTCGCCGCAGCCCAGGCTGCTCCCTCGTCCGACGAGTCGTCCGTGACCGATGCAGATGTCGCCGATGCTGCTGTGACCGATGCCCGATTTGCCGATTCTGTGGTGTCCGATGCAGATGTGTCCGAGGCAGATGTGGCTGTCGACGTCGTCGAATCGCTGGCCCCCGTCGGGGAGACCGAGACCCCGGCCGCCGGAACCACAACCGAAACCAGTACAGAAGGCTGAACCATGGCAATTTCCGCCAAAGACATCCAGGCCCTGCGCCAGTCGACCGGCGCCGGCATGATGGACTGCAAGAAGGCTCTCGAGGAGTCCAACGGCGACGTCGAAGCCGCCAAGCAGTGGCTCCGCGAAAAGGGTCTCTCTGCCGCCGCCAAGCGCGACGACCGCGAGAGCGCCCAGGGTGTCGTCGCGTTGCTGATCGAGGGCAACGTCGGCGCTGTCGTCAAGCTCAAGAGCGAGACCGACTTCGTCGCCAGCAGCGATCAGTTCAAGGCCGAGGCCGATGCTCTGGTCCGCTTGGTCGTGGCCAAGAGCGCCGAAGCGGTGTCCGAGCACACGCCGACGATCGACGACCTGAAAATCGTCCTCAAAGAAAACATCAGCATCGGCGATGTCGTCCGATTCGAAGCCGCAGTCGGCAACGTACTCGATTCGTACGTGCACATCCAGGGTGGTCGCGGCGTCAATGCCGTGCTCGTCGAGATGTCCGGGGCGACGACGGAGTTGGCCCACGACATCGCCGTGCACATCGCGTTTGCACGTCCGAAGTACTTGAGCCGTGACGAGATCCCCGAGGACGTCGTTGCTCACGAACGGACCACGCTCGAGGCGATCTCGCGTAACGAGGGCAAGCCCGAGGCTGCGCTGCCGAAGATCATCGAAGGGCGCATCCAAGGGTTCTTTAAGGACGTCTGCCTGCTCGATCAGCCGTACGCCAAAGATGACAAGGTGTCGATCAAACAGCTGATCGGATCGGCGAGCATCATCCGGTTCGCTCAGGTCGAGATCGGCTGAAGAATCCGATGACCGCAGCCGTGCCGAACCCCCGATGGAAGCGAATCGTCTTCAAGCCATCGGGGGAGGCGTTGGCCGGCCCATCCGGCTCGGGACTCGACGGCGCGACGCTGGCGAGTACGGCGCTCGAGATTCGGGACATCCGTGAGAACCTCGGCGTCGACGTCGCTGTCGTCGTCGGGGGTGGAAATTTCTGGCGAGGTCGGACCGGCGCAATGACTGGTATGGACGCCACTCAGTCCGACCACATCGGCATGCTCGGGACCGTGATGAACGCCCTTGCACTGCAGGATGCGCTGGAACGCGTCGGCCAGGCGACGCGGGTGCAGTCTGCGATCGAGATGCCCCGCATCGCCGAGCCCTACATCCGGCGACGAGCGATGCGTCACCTCGAAAAGGGTCGAGTGGTCATCTTCGCCGCCGGCACCGGCAACCCGTTCTTCACGACAGACACCGCCGCTGCATTGCGCGCCGCGGAAATCGATGCCGACGCGTTGCTGAAGGGCACTCATTCAGGCGTGGACGGTGTGTATTCGGCCGATCCGCGCCTCGACCCGTCGGCGACCAAGTTCGACCGCTTGTCGTACATGGACGTGATGACCAAGGATCTCAAGGTCATGGACGCGACTGCAATTGCCTTCTGTCGCGACAACAAGCTGCCGATCGTGGTCTTCGACATGTCCGCCCATGGCGCTCTGCGCGCCATCCTGGAAGGCGAACGCGTCGGCACGATCATCACCGACGAGCCAGCCTGAGCCCTTCTCGCCCAGGGATGCCACGGACGTGTCTGGGGCGAATGCACGGTGGCGGTACCGGCCGTTCTGTACGCTTGTCGGCGTGATCGAAGAGACGCTTCTCGAGGCGATGGACAAGATGGACAAAGCAGTCCAGCACGTGCAGCAGCAATTCACGTCTGTGCGCACCGGACGAGCGACGCCGGCACTGGTCGACCGCATCATGGTCGACTACTACGGCAGCACCGTTCCGCTGCAGCAACTGGCCGGCTTCCAGGTTCCCGAGGCCCGTCAGCTGATCATCAAGCCGCACGACCGCTCCACCCTGGCCGTCATCGAGAAGGCCATCCGCGACAGCGATCTCGGTATCTCCCCGTCCAATGACGGAGTGGTGATCCGATTGAACATTCCGACACTGACCGAGGAGCGTCGTCGGGAATACGTGAAGATCGTCAAGACCCTTGCCGAGGACGGCAGGATCGCAGTACGGAACCTTCGCCGAGACGCACGAAAGCATCTGGAGGCGGCCGAGAAGGTCGCAGCGATCTCGGCCGACGAACTGGAACGCGCCGAGAAGGACATGGACAAGATCACACACGACCATGTGGAGTTGATCGACGCGGCATTCGGCCGCAAAGAGAAAGAACTGCTCGAGGTATGAACGGGTCAGTGCCAGTTGGGGACTGTGACAACCGAATGGGTCAGGGGAATTCGCGATGAGTGACGACGTATGGCGCGGTAAGAAGCGCGACGAGGACGACTTCGGCCCGCCGCTGTTCGGCGACCCGGCGGACCCGAGTGAGCCGAGCACGACGACACAGCGGCCCGCCTTGTCGTTCGACGACAACACCGGCCCGCTGCCGCATTGGACCGCACCGCCAACCGGGGAGATGCCGAAAGTGGTCAGCGACGATTCGGATCTCGATGTCTGGTCGTCGTTCTCGTCGGCTTCGCCGGTGTGGAGTGACGATGAGAATCCCGATCCGTCGTCCGGGTACGAGGGCGTTTCGGACGTCGTTCGGTCCGGCCAGATGCCGGTCACGCCCGGCGGTGAGTCGTACTACGAGGATTCCGATCCGAGTGGTTCCGTCGCGGCTGCTCGGCGTGAGGCCGGGCGGATCACGATCGGCACCGACCCGACCGACGAAGGAATCGGCCGACCGGGTTCGAAGGGGCGCAGCCGTACACGCGAAGAGCAGGCACGCGCTGCAGCCCGAGCGCGTCACACGGGTGGCGTCCGCACCACTCCGGGAGCCAAGCCGTCCGGTGGCCTCGGCGGGCGTGACATGCCGATGGCGATCATGGTCGGCGCAGGCCTTGCGCTCGTCTTCATCCTGGCCACCAAATGGCGCCCACAGGCCGTGCTCGCGATCGTCGTGATCGTGATCACGTTGGCCGCCATCGAGTTCTACGAGAAAGTCACCGAAAAAGGGTATCAACCATCGAGTGTGGTGGGCATCGCTGCCTGTTTCTTCGCCCCTCTCGCGGGATACGCCTTTGGCGACATGGCTGTTCCGCTGGTGGTCATGTTCGCATTCATCGCCGGCAGCATCAGCTTCATCGGTGCTCCGAACCTGAATTCCAGTCCGATGCCGAACATGGCCATCACGACGCTCGGCGTCACGTGGATCGGACTCGCCGGCGCGTTCGGTGGACTGATCCTCAGGCTGGAGACCGTCAGCGCATTCAGCCCTCGCCACCTCGGTACGGACACCATCTTCCTCCTCGCGGTCGGCGTCATCGTCAACGACATCGGTGCGCTCGTTGTTGGTTCGGCTGCCGGCAAGACGCCCCTACGCGGCTGGATCAGTCCGAACAAGTCCGTCGAAGGTTTCATCGGCGGGGCGTTCTTCACGATCGTTGCGATGGTCGTCATCGGGATCGCCAAGAAGAGCACCAACTGGGACTCGCCGAACCTGATCTTCCTCGGCGTCGTGATTGCCATCGTCGCTCCGCTCGGAGATCTCACGGAAAGCATGTTCAAGCGCAATCTGGACATCAAGGACTTCGGCAGCATCGTCAAGGGCCACGGTGGCGTGCTCGACCGTTTCGACGGATTCCTGTTCACCCTGCCGGCTGTGTATTACCTGACACTCGCGCTCGAGCCGTGGACGTCGGTCAAGATCAAGTGACACGCCAGCGCGTGACGTCTGCGTCGTGCCGGCCGATCGCGTGACAACGCTGACAGACTGAGCTGCGATGAGGGCCGAAACATGAGCGCGGTGAGGGTTGCCATTGCCGGATCCACCGGCTCTATCGGCACGCAGACGCTCAATGTCATCCGCGCTGAAGCGGGCGATTACGAGGTCGTGGGCCTCGGTGTTGGTTCCTCGGTCGAGGCGTTGATTGCCCAGGCCAACGAGTTCCGCCCGAAGGTCGTTGCCGTCGCCGACGCTTCGCGGCGCGCCGAAGTCGCTGCTGCGCTTCCTTTCGCCGAGGTCATCGCCGATCTCTCCGATCTCGCCCACGACGCCGACGTCATTGTCAACGGAGTCGTTGGTTTCGCCGGTCTCGATGTCACCGTCGCCGCCCTGCGGGCCGGGAAGCGGCTTGCCTTGGCGAACAAGGAAAGTCTGATTGCGGCTGGTCCGGTGGTGCAGCCACTGCGACTCGTTCGTGGCGCAGAATTGGTCCCTGTCGATTCAGAACACTGCGCTGTACACCAATGCCTGCGCAGCGCTGCTCGCCCGGATGCCGAACTGTCGCGCATCGTGTTGACGGCCAGTGGCGGACCGTTCCGTGGGCGCCGCGCCGCTGACCTGGCCGATGTCGGCGTGGATCAGGCGCTGGCCCACCCGACCTGGAAGATGGGTCCGAAGATCACGATCGATTCGTCGACTCTGATGAACAAGGGTCTCGAGGTCATCGAAGCCCATGAACTGTTCGGCACGCCGTACGACAAGATCGAGGTCGTCGTGCACCCGCAGTCGATCGTCCACTCGATGGTCGAGTTCACCGATGGGGCCACCATTGCCCAACTGAGCATGCCGGACATGCGTCTAGCGATCGGATACGCGCTTGCCTACCCGAACCGGATCGGCACGGCATTCGGGCGCGTCGACTGGACCACCGTGCGCCGCCTCGATTTCGAGGCGCCGGACCTGGACACGTTCCGCTGCCTGGCCCTTGCCTATGCCGCTGGCCGCGTCGGCGGTACGGCCCCAGCGTGGCTCAGTGCAGCCAACGAAGAGGCCGTCGAGGCTTTTCTCGCCGGACGGATCCGGTGGATCCGAATCGCAGAGGTTTGCGACGCCGTGCTCCAGCAACACACCGAAACAACCGATACATCAGCCATGTCCGTCGAGGACATCGTCGCTGCCGATGCCACGGCGCGACGCGCTGCCCAGGAGGTGCTCAGTCGATGAGCAACACGTACGAGAGAATTCGCGGCGAGGTGCTCGCCGGTGGCGCCATGGGCGAAGAGGATCCGACAGTCGGCGGCATGCGTGCCGTACTCGGTGTCGGCGCGATCCTGGCGTTGCTCGTGCTGCTCGCGTTCGCCAGCATCTGGAGTTTTGTCTTCGTCGTCGGACTGTTGGTCTCCATTTTCCTGCACGAGTGCGGGCACTTCTTCACCGCTCGCCGCTCAGGCATGAAGGTCACCCAGTTCTTCATGGGCATGGGACCGAAGGTATGGAGCTTCCGCAGGGGCGAGATCGAGTACGGCGTTCGTGCCCTGCCGATCGGTGCGTTCGTACGGATCGTCGGGATGAACAATCTGGACGAGACGCCGCCCGAGGACGAGGACCGGGCGTACCGCAGCAAGTCATACCCGCGCCGGATGCTGACCATCACCGCTGGCTCGATGATGCACATGATCATCGCGATCGTGCTGATCTTCACCGTCTACGCCACCTTCGGCAAGAGTCAGGCGAGCAATCGTCTCGCCTTCGCTGAAGTGGCCGCAGGTCAAGGCGCGGCCAATGCCGGCGCGAAGCCTGACGATGTCCTGATCAGCATCGACGGCAAAGTACCGGCAACGAGTGATGCAGTCGGAGTGATCGTCCGTTCACACAAGCCGGGTGACACCATCTCCCTCGTCGTCTCGAGAGCCGGTCAGCAGATCGATCTCCACGCCACGCTCGGCACGAACCCGGATCCGACGTTGAACAACGTTGCCTACCTCGGCGTCAGCTCCGGGTACAGGACCGAATTCGTGCGCCATGGGTTGGCGACCACATTCGTGAACAGCTTTCGTGATCTCGGCACAGTTGCCTGGGACAGCGTCGGCGGAGTCGTCAAGGTGTTGAACCCGGTGAACATCTATCGCCACCTCGACGGCAGCAACAAGGACCAGACCACCCAGCCTGTCACCGTCTACGGAATCAGCAAGCTCAGCTCCAAGATCGGCGACGAGACGGGATTGGCAGGCATTCTGCTGACGCTCGCCGGTGTCAATGTCTTCGTCGGCCTGTTGAACATGGTCCCTCTGCTGCCCTTCGATGGTGGACACGCAGCCGTTGCTACGTACGAGCGGCTGCGATCGCGCAAAGGTCGCATCTACCGCGCTGACGTCGGCAAGATGGTGCCGGTCGCGATGGCGGTGATGACCTTCCTGGCATTCGTACTGTTCGCCGGGTTGTACCTCGACATCACCAACCCGATCCGCTAACTCCCTGGCAGACTGAAGGCGATGTTCGAACGTCGTAAGACCCGTCAGATATACGTCGGTAAGGTCCCGGTCGGCGGTGACGCGCCGATCACGATCCAATCGATGACGATCACCAAGACAGCCGATGTCGAGGGCACGCTGCAGCAGATCTACGCACTGGCTTCAGCAGGCTGCGACATCGTGCGGTGCACGTGCAACGAGGCCGCAGCGGCCGAGGGTCTGGCCCAGATCGTGCCCCGCTCGCCGATCCCGATCATCGCGGACATCCATCATCAGTACAAGATGGCGTTGGCAGCGATGGAGGCCGGCGTACATGGCCTGCGACTCAACCCCGGCAACATCCGCAAGCCTGAGCACATTCGGGCTGTCGCAGCGGAGGCGAGAGACCGCAAGGTGCCGATTCGAATCGGCGTGAACGGCGGATCCCTCGACCCGGCCCTGTACGAGAAGTGGGGCGGGATCAAGCCCGAAGCCTTGGTCGAATCGGCGATGCACGAATTGCGCTTTTTTCAAGAAGTGGACTTCGACCTCGTCAAGATCAGTGTCAAGGCATCCAGCGTTCCCCTGATGGTCGAGGCTTACCGCCAGTTGTCCGACGTCACCGACATTCCGCTGCACCTCGGTGTCACGGAAGCAGGCCCTCCGCCAGCCGGTCTGCTCAAGGCCACGGCCGGGATTGCAACGCTGTTGTTGGAGGGCATCGGCGACACAATCCGGTACAGCCTCACGGCCGATCCGGTCGAGGAAGTTCGTGCCGGCCGGCAGCTGCTCGAGGCCCTCGGCCTCCGTGAACGCAAGAACATCGATCTGATCGCCTGCCCCAGTTGTGGACGCGCAGAGATCGACGTGATCGACGTCGCCAAACGAGCGATGGAAGCTTTCGGTGATCGCAAGATCCCGCTGCAGGTCGCCGTGATGGGTTGTGTCGTCAATGGGCCGGGTGAGGCGCGCGAAGCCGACCTCGGCATTGCGGCCGGCAACAAGCGAGGCCATCTGTTCGTCAAAGGTCGGAACGTGGCGGTCGTCCCCGAGAGCGAGATGGTCGAGGCGCTGGTCGAGTGGGCCGAGTTCATCCACGAACACGGCACCGAAGCTGCAATCGCCCGGGTCGACACGGCCAAGGCCGAGCGAGAGGCGGCCAAGGATCGGGCCCAGCTGCTGGACGAGCAGGGTGCCGACGCCAATCACGCGCGCGAGAAGATCGTCGAAATCCGCAAGACCGTCGAAGCCTGAAGCCGTTTCAGTCGGGCCCGGACGGCGGCTTCGTTCCACCGCCTCGGCGTGCGCGGTGCTGTCCAAAGCGCCGTCAGCTGAACTGACCACCGATGCGGAAGACGCTCGCTGTTCCGGCGAGCGACACCGGCTCTGCGTCGAGCGCCACAGCGCATTCGCCGCGACCGAGTTCGACGGTGGTACCTGACGTGCAGATGATCAACTCCGGCCCGTCGGCAATCCAGCTCGTCGACCCATCCACGTCGTAACGGGTGATGCGGAAGTCGTCGACGGGTACGGGGAACGAGATACCCCCGTCGACCATGATCACCGGATCGACCAGTGCGTCGGCCAGGGGAGTGTCGTCGAGGATGCGTAGGACCTCGTCGACATCGACGTACTTGTCCGTCAATCCGCATCGCAGGACGTTGTCGCTGCTGGCCATCACCTCGATGCCAGTGCCCCCGAGGTAGGCGTGCATGGTGCCGGCACCGAGGTAGATCGCCTGCCCAGGTTCCATGCAGACGTAGTTGAGGATCAGGACGATCGCCGCAGATGGGTCGTTCGGATGAATCTGCCCAAGACGGCTCAACCAACGGCAGCGCGGGTCCGGGTGTCCGGCCGCCGCCGCGAGGAGATCACTCAGGTCGGGCCGTTCGTGCAGCAACAGCCCGATCGCACCGTCCGCGCCACCGTGGCCGAGGATCGACCGCAGCGAGGCCGCAGGTGCTCCGAGCGCTGCGAGCAGGGCGTCAGTCTCGTCGAGGGGCGCAATGCCGCAGACAGCCTCGAATCGGGTCAGGGCGCAGATCAATTCGGGCTTGTGCCGATCGTCACGATAATTTCGCTGTGGCGACGTGAGTGCGACGCCCACTGCGTTCTCTCGGGCGAACCCGGAACGCGCCTGTTGCGCTGATGGATGAACCTGAAGGGACAACGGCTGCGCTGCGGCCAGTACCTTGAGCAGGTATGGCAGTTCGCCGGTGACCGATTCGAGCATGGCACCAGAATCCAGGTACGAGGGTGCTGCCGGGTGGGTTCCGAACCACAACTCGGCCCACGGGCCGCCTTGTGGTGGCAATCCGAGCAGCCCTGGGATCGCCGCGACATCGCCCCACGGATAGTGCTGGACGGTTCCCTTCACGTGTCGCATGAGCGCCACACTGTAGTCGGTGGTCAGTTGGGCAGACCGACGACCGCTGTTCCCGAGACGTGTACACCCAGACTGTTCGTGGCGGTCAGCTCCACCGAGATGAGCGTGTCCTCGCCTGGCGAACCACTGCTGATCGCCGTCACCCGACCCGAATAGACGAGGGTCGAACCGGCGTATGCGGGCGCGCCGAGACGGATCGCCAGTTTGCGGATCATCGCCTCGGGGCCGGCCCAGTCGGTGATGAAGCGACTGCAGTACGCCGTGTCGGAGAGGATGTTCATGAAGATCTCGGGGGATCCCTGCTCCTCGGCGTAGGCGCGATCATGGTGCACGGGCATGAAGTCGCGCGTTGCGATGGCCCCGGCGACCACGACCGTGGCCGTGACATCGACGATCATCTCGGGCAGTTCGTCTCCGACGCGCACATCGGCTGTTCGCAGGGTGGTCCGGTCAGGTCGCCCGCTCATGCGGTACCCGGTTTGAACTTGAGGATTCGAAACCGCTGGAGTCCGACCACCTCGCCGGATCGGTCAACATATGTCGTCACCCACGTCACGAAGTGTCCAGCGCCGATGCGTGTCTTCTTCTCGGTCGAGATCGATTCGATCACGGTGCTGGCCGAGATCACATCGCCGACGCGCAGGTAACGGTGGATCTCGAACTCGGAGTTCGAGGCCAGCGTGCCGACGAAGCCGGCGGCGTCGAAGACGCCGAGTGCAGAGGCCGATTCGGACTCGACCGGCGAGCCGCCCCGAGCGGCAATGCCGGTGATCACCGGGGTTGGCATGGTCCAGGTCTGCAACATCAGTGGCGGAGCGACGATGCGTCCGAAACGAGAGGATGCGGCGAAGTCCGGTTCGATGTAGACGGGGTTGTCGTCCTCGAATGCTGCGGCCCAGTGGCGGATCATCGGCTGATTTACCGGGTCCGGAGCAACTGCATCGTCGCCGGAGCGAACGGGTTTGCCGACCAGGAGATCGAGCTGGTCCTGAAACGAGGTCACTGCAGGCCCGCGAAGCCGTGTGTCTGCATCAGAACAACCGGAGGTCCTGCGTGCGCAGCCCACGCAGTTCGTCGTAGTCCACCTCGACCCACGTGAAACCGCGTGCCTCGGCCAAAACCCGAGCTTGCGGCTTGACGACCTGAGCCACATAGACGCCGCGCACGAGACCCAGCGACGAGTCGAGATGAAGGCGTTCGATGTACCTGGCCAGCTGTTCCACGCCGTCGATCTCGCCGCGCCGTTTGACCTCGATCGCCACGACCTGTCCGGAGGCATCACGGCAGACCAGGTCGATCGGCCCGATCGCGGTCGGATATTCGCGGCGCACCAGCGTCAGCCCGACCTCGATCGAGTGCGGGGCGGC
>JAYTOM010000206.1:0-5347 GCA_043747765.1 Actinomycetota bacterium | reverse complement strand
CCGACATGATCGTGTTCGCCTCGGAACCAGTGCTGCGCACCATCGAAGCGGGACGGCCGCCGTACATCTCGCCACGCACGAACATGTGGCACAACGCATCGATGTGGGTCAGTCCCAGGCCGTGCACCGCCGTGCCCAGGTAGTCCTGGGTTGCCTCGTAATCGGGGACACCACTCGATCCGAGCGCATCGCCGCTCGACAGCATGTGGTGATGGGCCGGGATCGGCGTCTCCGGTGTCGGCCGGGTGGTCAGATCGTGCGCCATGCTGACCGCTTTGCCGGTTCGGACGAGCGTTGCGGCCCGGGTGCGATGCTGGTCGGTGAGATGGTTCAATGCCCCACGTTCGTCGTCGACGCCCCATCGACTCCAGTTCTTGACGCTCTGGAAGATCTGTTCGAGCTCGTCTGTGGAGGGCAGAAGGGTTGATTGATCGAGAGGACCGCCGACAGTTGACATCGAGGCACGGTTTAGGGGAACGCTCTCGTGGTGTCAAGCCCAGCGTCCGACGCGAGACTGTCGGCCATGGACCCAAAACGCCTGGAAGACGCCGTCGACCGCATCGAGATCCGTGCGCTGCACGACGCATACGCTGACATCGTCTCGCGTCGGCAATGGGCGGATCTGAACGACGTGTTCTTGCCTGACACAGTGCTGGATCTCGACCTTCGTGACCGAACGCTGACGTACGAGGGACCGAAGGTGATCGGCGACTTCATCGGCGAAATGTTGCTGCAGTTCGAGTTCTTCCAGTTCGGTATCCTCGGTACACGAGTGCATCTGCGCAGCGGCGGCGATGCCGACCGCGCTGCGTCGCGGATGTACATGACGGAGCTACGCCAGACGCCCTCCGGCCACTGGTCGACCGTCTATGGCGTGTACCACGACCGTCTCGTGCGGATGGACGGTCAGTGGCGGTTCGCCCATCGGACGTATCATTCGCTTGCCCGCCGGAACGTGCCGGCAGCGCTGTTCGACTTCCCGGACGAGATCCACATCGATCAGCTCTGATCAGCACCCGGCGACCGCGTTCAGCATCCCGCTTCGGGCGCGATCCAGACGGTGTTGGACGGCGTTCCGAGCGTTGCGTCTTTGAACACCGGTTGAATGCGGATCGCGCGGATTCCACCAGACGGGACCCGGGTCGGGGTGTACTGCGTGAACTCCGGCGCGGTCATCACCGCGAACTGGGTGAATGACGTATCGAACTGTTCGAACGAAAATGCGTACCAGGCGAGATTGTCGAGGTTTCCCGGCCACACGGGACGAAGCGACCATCCGGCACCGGGGACCGGACAGGTCGCGCTGAACCCGGCCTTGGTCAGATCGAGCACCGTGGTCGTCGTTGCTTCAGCCACAGAACCTGGCGACGAGTTCTTCGTTGCTGACGTGGTGGTGGTCGTGCTGGCGGCCGCCTTCTCGGCATTGAGCCGGTTCGTCTCGGACGTTCGCGACAACTTCCACACCACGACAACGGTGGCGACCGCGAGGACACCACCGAGCACGAGATATATCGCTCGGCGTGCCCAACGCCGATCGACTGGCTCCTTGACCCGGGCGCCGGTGGGATCGACACCGATCGGCGGGATGGTACTGATCGCTGGAACCGAGGTACTCGGGACCACGACGGTCTGCCCCGTGATCTGACCGGCCGGAGGCTTCCCGACCATCGGCCCGGTCCAGAACGTCTCGTCGTCCACTGCAGCGAGTGCCGCTTCGGGAGTCAGCGCTGCGACGTCTGCCACCGAGTCGATGAGCACAACCGGCGCGACCGCTGGCCCACTGCCTGCGCGTCGCGGTGTGGTCAGCTTGGTTGCGGCCTCCGTGACACGGCCGACTTCCACCGCCGACATCGTGGCGTGCGTCGATCGCACGATGGTGTGCAACACCGATGTCCGACAAACAATCACCGTACCGAGCGTGGTCACGGGCTGGGGCAGAACAGCGTCGACGAAGCACATCACCGGGACGACTTCACGACCGAGCAGGCCACCGAGCGTTTCGGCTTCCCAGGCCAGAGTCTCCAATTTGTCGACGATCGGAAAGCGTCCGTGCCACAGCATCTTCTTGCTGTAGATGAGGTGGCCCGAGTACTTCTTCGCGTCGACGAGGTAGAGCCCGCCGGCGCTGATCACGAAATGGTCGAGCCGGTCCTCTGTGCCTGGTAGCCGAAGGTCGTGCAGCACCGTGAACCCCGGGGGCAGCTCGGCGAGTTTCTTGCCGATCGACCCCTCCCGCTCAGCCCCTGTTTCCCATGCCGTTGCCTGACGGCCCAACTTGTCGGCGCGAGAACGAAGGCGGTCGGCTTTCTGCTGCGCCGACGCGCCTCCACCTGTGACCTTCCATTTTCCGGGCATCGAGGCACCTTGCATGACTGTCGGGCGAGTCCGAGTGGCAATCGTACGGCCTCATCGCCCCACCGACCACGCCACCTCCCCCCGATGTCTCGTGAGCGGAGCCGTCGTGAGCTGGAGCATTCGTGAGCTGGAGCCGTGTCGGCGCCGAGCTCCGCTGGTACGTTCCGACAATGGACGACTTCGCAGGACGTGTTGCGGTGATCACAGGGGCCGCGAGCGGAATCGGCCTCGCCTACGCGCAGTGCCTCGGTCAGCTGGGCATGCACCTCGTGCTCGCCGACATCGAGGCATTGGCTCTGCAACGCGCTGTGGAGCAGCTCCCGACGGCGACGCCATCGGTGCTCGCCGTCGTCACCGATGTCAGCGATGCCTCGTCCGTTCAAGCCCTGGCGGCTCGCACCTTCGCCGAACATCGAACGGTGCATCTGCTCTGCAACAACGCGGGCGTCAGCGTCACGCGATCGCTGCTCACGGCGACCTCGGCCGATTGGACGTGGATGCTCGGCGTGAACGTGTGGGGTGTCATCCACGGCATCCAGAGCTTCGTGCCGACGATGATCGAGCGAGGCGATCCCGGCCACGTCGTCAACACCTGCTCGATCGCGAGTTGGACGGTGATGCCTGGCTACGGCATGTACTCGACCACCAAGCACGCGACAGCAGCGATTTCCGAAGCACTGCTCGGCGATCTGCTCGCCGTTGCCTCGCCGATCGGTGTCACCGCCGTGTGCCCGTCCCTCGTCAGGACCAAGCTATTCAGCTCGGACCGCAACCGTCCGGCCGACCTCGACGGTCACGATTCGGGCGCCACCGACAGGGCAGAACAGGACAGAATCGACGCGATCACCGAGGACATCCAATCGCCCGACGACATCGCCGAAGCGATGATCGAGGGGGTGCGAGCCGATCGACTGTGGGTGTTCCCCAACCGAGAGCGGCTCGACGTCGTGCGCCGCCGTTTCGACAGCGTGCTGGCCGTCCCTGAGTAGACGCCGAACCGACCCCGAGTAGAACAGATCGATGAAGTTCTCGTTCTCCCTCCCCGTGCTGCGTGACTCGACCGCCCGCGATCCGTTCCATCAGACGTACGACCTGGCGACGATCGCCGAGGCCAGCGGCTTCGACACAGCGACCATCGGTCACCACCACTTCATGCCGGGCAACATGAGCGACCCACTGACCCTGATGGCCACCGTTGCGGCGCGCACCGACGCTCTCCGAGTCGGAACCGGCATCTTCCAGTTGCCCATCCACAACCCCGTACGAGTCGCAGAACAGGTTGCGACGATCGATCAGATCTCCGCCGGACGGGTCTCATTGGGTGTCGGCATGGGTTGGTGGCCGCTCGAATACGAAGTCCACGGATCGGTCTTCGCCGAGCGCGGGGCGCGCATGGAGGAGGCATTGCAGATCCTGAAGCTGGTCTGGACAACCGAGAACGCCACCTTCGATGGGCGGTTCACCCACTTCGAGAACCTCACCGTGTATCCGCGTCCCGTGCAGTCTCCGCACCCTCCGTTGTGGGTGGCCGGCGTCGCTCGTCCAGCTGTCGAGCGTGCGGCCCGACTCGGCGATGCCTGGTTGTGGGGTCCCGTGCAATCGCTTGCCGCCGGTGGACGATGCCTGGATCTGTACAGGTCTGCAGCGGCCGACGTCGGCCGCCCCGCCGACTGGATCCTGCGCCGCTTCGCGTGGCTCGGCACAGACCGACGAGCGATAGAAGAAGAGGTCCTGCCGGCCTATGTGAGCGGCCTCGTCGACCACTGGCGCGAGAGCGCAGAGGATCGCGAAGAACTGGAACTGTTCGCACGCATGGATTCCGGGGAACAGGTCAGCGCCCAAGAGATCGCCACCGATCGGCTGCTGTGGGGAACCCCGAACAATGTCATCGCACAGATCCAGAGGTATAGCGAGGCGACCGGTTGCGAGCACATTCACGCCGCGTTCGGAGCCGGGTTGCCGGCAGGAGCCAGCGACCGGTCGACGCTGGGTGAGTTCGATGAGATCGCCGAGATGCTGCGACTGTTCGGCAGCGAGGTCATCCCGGCGTTTCGTTGAACGGCGTTTCGACCACCGATCCGCATTCTCCCCGACCCCGACGTCAATTGGCCGTGGGCCTTCGGCAGAATAGGTGCAGGGGGCGGAACCCCTGACTCGAACACACTGGAACTCTGCCTCATGCACTCCCCCTTGTCCCACACGTCCCGCACGTCCAAGCTGCGGTGCGCGCTGCTGATCGGCGCTCTCGCCGCCGCCGCCACTGCATGCAGTAGCGACAAAGCCGCGTCGTCCCCCAGCGCTTCCGGCTCAGCCACCACATCGTCGCCTGGCACGGCGGTGAAGTCGACGACGACATCGGCATCGACGTCGACCACCGCAATCACGACCTCCACGACATCGACCACCGGCGCATCCACCGATACGACAACCGCTCCAGGTTCGACGACCACGGTTCCGGGAGTGCCGGTCTATCCGCTCACCGGTGTTCCGGTGGACGACCCCGCATCCGCTGCTCGTCCGGCTCTCGTCGTCAAGATCGACAACGCGCCGGGCGCCCGGCCACAGAGCGGCTTCAATGAAGCCGACATCGTCATCGAGGAGATCGTCAATGACAACCTGACGCGTTTCGCGATGATCTTCCAGAGCGGTGGCAGCGATCCGGTCGGCCCGATCCGCTCGGGCCGGATCCAGGACATCGATTTGTTCACCGCGCTGAATCATCCCCTCTTCGCGTGGAGCGGCGGCAACAAGACGGTGACCGACAGAATCGATGCCAGCGAGTTGATCAACATCGGTCCAGCTATGGCCAATCTCTACTTCCGCACCAACGACAAGCAGGCTCCCCACAACCTGTATTCGACTACTGAGCGGTTGTACACGGAGGCCGTTCCGGGATCGACACCGGTCCCGCAACAATTCCAATATCGTGCTGCCGGAACCGCGCCCGGCGGTGTGCCGAGCCCGGGCTTGGGTCTCGGACTCGACAGCATCA
>JAYTOM010000205.1:0-1636 GCA_043747765.1 Actinomycetota bacterium | reverse complement strand
AAGGCGCCTGGCTCGAAATCGACGGCGGGGGCCATGACGGCGGCCACTGGCAGCGTGACGCCGGCCAGCGCAGTCAGCACACCGGCATTGGTGATGTCGACGCTGACCGTGGGCAGCGTGTCGCCCATCGGTGCGATCGGCCCGATCTCGAAGTTCGTGCCGAGAGTGTCCCCCAGCGCCATCGCCGCCGCGGTGAACGCGGTCTGCAGTGCATCGGGGTCGGCAAGCAGCCCCTTTCCGACGACATCGTTGACGCCGAGGACGAGGCGACCGGTGGCGCCTCCGGAAAGCGGTGCGGCGATCACCATGTCGCCTTCGTCGACGGTCCAGGATTCACCCGCACGCACTTCGTCACCGAGTCCGAACGCCGTCGCCAGGGCGAGGGCGGAGGCCTCGGCCGCGGCGATCAGATCAGTCTGTGCAAAGCCTCCGTCGGTCACGCATGCTCCTCGGTCTCCTGGGCCTGGCTGGCCGATGAGAACGGTGCCGACTGTCCCCCACTTGTAAAGGAGGTCGGGGGATGTTCGGCGGACTGTCGGGCGCGCTCAGACGGTCGCGGAAGCAGGCGGCAACGAGAAGCGGATCGGGCGACGGTCGGGTGACCGCTCGTCCGCGGCGCCGGTGATCTGCACGGCCAGCCGCCGGTTGCGCCGGCCGATGCGCGCATCGAACGTCGGCACACCGTCCACCGTGAGAGTAAGCACCTGATCGACGCGATGGCTGAGCGGGACGATGTCGCCGACCTGGAGGCGCAGGATGTCGCATGCTTTCATCTCCACCGGCCGGAATTCGGCCGACACGGTGACCGGTGTCTCGGCCAGATGCGACGCGATCTGAGCGCGGTTCTCCTCCGCCAGCGCCTGCGATTGACCGGAATAGAGCGTTGTCGCAGAGAGTGCCTCGAGGTGCGGCTGCAAGCTGTTGAACGGAATGCACAGTGTTGCCACGCCGGTCACGCTCTCGATACGCACCTCGAACGCGACGACGACAACCATGTCCGTCGGCGCTGCCGTCTGGGCGAACTGCGGATTGGACTCCTGGCTGACGATTCGGGGTTCGGTTGCCACGACCGGCTCCAGCGCGTAGCGCAACTCGGGAAGAGCGCGCTCCACGATATCGCGCATCAAGACCAACTCGAGCTCGGACAGGGGCCGCGCCGGTTGCGCACCATCGCTCTTACCGCCGAGCAGCAACTCGACCGCGCAGAAGGCGACATCGAGTGGCAGTTGGAACACGGCGGCTCCGGCCAACGGGGCCAGGCTCAGCAGCGTGAGCAGCGTCGGATTGGGCAGATCGCGGATGTATTCGTCGTATGTCTGCTGCTCGATCGAGTTGATCGTCACCTGCGTCACGCTGCGCAGCTGTGCTGCGAGCATCGTGGAGAAGCCGCGGGCGAAGGTCTCCTGCACGATCTGGATCGTGCGCACGTGCTCGCGTGACAGCTTGCTCTGCCGACGGAAGTCGAACGAGCGCGGCTCGGATCGGCGACGTCGCTGTGACGGGCGCGCCTTCGCGCTCGGCACGACGTTGGAGGGGTGAGATGGTGTCGACATGGGTGCGATCAGTGCTTGAGGTTGACGACTTCCTGGAGCACTTCGTCACTCGTTGTGATGACTCGGGCGTT
This sequence comes from Actinomycetota bacterium, assembly GCA_043747765.1. Lineage (GTDB taxonomy): Bacteria > Actinomycetota > Acidimicrobiia > Acidimicrobiales > Ilumatobacteraceae > WLMZ01. Next base: position 12 of record JAYTOM010000205.1, on the reverse strand, counting down.
GCCCTGGAAGCC
>JAYTOM010000204.1:0-44888 GCA_043747765.1 Actinomycetota bacterium | reverse complement strand
GCGTTGCAGCCAGAACGGTGACTCGCGAGCTGAGCGAGCAAGCCCCGGCGGACCTACAGGACGCTGACCGCAATCCCGCCACCGAGCACGAATCGGTCGGTGGGGTCGTACAGAACGACGCTCTGGCCGGGAGCGATCCGCCGCTGCCGCTCGATCCATCGCACGTCGATCGATGTGCCGTCCGTCTGAACCGTCACAGTCGCCGGCTGCGGAACGCCGTGTGCACTACATTGCACGAGCACCGTTTCGAAATCAGCGATCGACGATGGTCCCTGAACCCACGTCATTCGGCCGACTGCGTGGCCGGCGACGAGCAGATCGACTTCATCGCCGACCGTCACCACCGCAGATTCGAGGTCGATGTTCGTGACGAACCGCTTCGGTCCCCCGCCCGGCAGACCGATGCCTCGGCGCTGACCGAGGGTGACCATCTCGACGGCCGCAACGGTGCCGAGAACGGTGCCATGAGCATCCACCACGGCCGCCGAGCGGAACGGGATCCGCTTGCCGAGGAAGGCGACTCGCCCGCCCGTGCTCGTGATGAAGCACACGTCCTGACTGTCGGGTTTGGTCGCCGTGCGCAGACCGAGCCGCGCGGCGTGTGCCCGCACGTCGGCCTTGTTCATGTCGCCGACCGGGAACATCGTCCGCTCCAACTCGGCAGCGTCGATCATGTGCACGACGTAGCTCTGGTCCTTGGCGCGATCGAAGCCGCGCTCCAGTTGGAGACCGGTCGACGACGCGGTGACCCGCGCGTGGTGACCCGTTGCCACCGCGTCGAACCCGAGCAGTGTGGCCCGCTCACTGAGGCGCGCGAACTTGACGTGTCGGTTGCACTCGATGCACGGGTTCGGGGTGACACCGGTCGCGTGCGCCGCAACATAGGGATTCACGACGTGCTCGTTGAAGTCCTCGCTGAAGTTGAACACGAGATGATCGATGCCGAGCTGCTGTGCGACACGCCGCGCGTCGTCGACATCACTGACACTGCAACATCCTGTGTCGCTCTCGCCGCCCCATAGCCGCATCGTCACCCCGACGACATCGTGACCCTGCTCGACCAACAACGCAGCGGCGACCGACGAGTCGACGCCGCCACTCATCGCGATCATGACCTTCATCGAATCGCTCGTTGCACGGCACCCGCACGGAGATGCGTGACGGCATCGACCAGGACCGCGATCGCCCGATCGACGTCCGATTCGGTCGTACTGTGACCAAGCGTCAAGCGCAGGGCGCCGAGCGAGTAGCGCTTGTCGACACCCATCGCGGCGAGAACGTGCGACGGCTCCATCGCTCCGCTCGCGCAAGCCGAGGCAGAAGAGGCGCAGAGCCCCTCTTCGTCGAGCATGAACAACAGCGCTTCGCTCTCGATATCGGCGATGCACACATGAGCCGACCCGGCGACCTTCAACTCACGTGGGACAGTCTCGATGACATCAACCAGTTGCAATTGCAATGAATCGACCAAGCGGTCCCGCAGTTCGGTGATTCGCGAATTCTCGGCAAGGCGCTCGATGTCGGTCAGCCGAATCGCTTCGGCCATTGCGACGATGCCTGCCACGTTGTGTGTGCCGCTTCGACGATCGCGCTCCTGGCCGCCTCCCTGCAACAGCGGCTGGAGGGCGATTCCCTTGCGTGCGACGAGGACACCCACGCCTTTCGGACCGCCGAACTTGTGAGCTGACAACGCCATCATCTGGATGTGCGGCGTGATGGTGCGAAGGTCGATCCAAGAGACAGCTTGCACCGCATCTGTGTGGAGCGCGGCTCGCGGCGAACGAGAGCGCACGAGTGCCGCAACCTCGTTCAGGGGATTGATCGATCCGACTTCGTTGTTGACGGCCATGACCGACACGATCGAGACGTCGTCATCGAGTGCCGAAGCAAGCGAGTCGAGATCGATCCGACCTGTTGAATCAACGGCAACGACCCGACCGCCGCTGTGCTCGACAGCGTGCAGAACAGCATGGTGTTCGGCAGCCGAGCAGACGGCGACGCCACCATGTCGCCCGAGCATGCCAACGATGGCAGCGTTGTCGCTCTCGGTGCCGCAACCCGTGAAGATGACTTCGCCGGGCTCGCAGCCGATGACGTCTGCGACGACGTCGCGCGCTTCGTCGACCACTTGACGGATCGACCGGGCAAATCGATGAGAACCGCTTGGATTTGCGAATCGCTCACTGAGGAATGGCAGCATCGCCTCGACAGCCTCGGCGCGCATCGGGGTGGTCGCTGCGTGGTCCAAATAGGTGAACGTGTCGCCAGCATGCACGCTGATGAGGGTATCGCCGGTCACTACGGTGCGTTGGCGGGTGGCGATCCCACAGTTGTCAGCTCGCTTGCTGAAGTTTGCAGTCGAAAGCGCGCTACGGGGGCCAAAAGCGCTCGGAGAAGTTTTGGTGGGGGTGGGGGTTTTGGTGGGGGTGGGGGTCAGCGGTAGGTCGGGAAGGCTCGGCGCTGGTACCTCGCGATGACGCAGAGGAGAAAGGTCTCAGGGTGGATATGCGCCGGGCGACTGATGCGCAGGACCGGTTCGAGCCGGTCGGCCAGGTCGAGCGCGACCGAGTATCGGGCAGCGGGTGTCAGCTGTCTCGTGCGCATCAGGAAGCCACGCACGATCGTGTATTGATCGACGGTGAACGCCGTTGGATCGATCGTCGCCGCAAACGCCTCGTACCCGGACGGTACTGGGAACCAGATCCCTGCCGGCAGCGGGGTGCGGTTCGGGTCGCGGATGACGATGGTTCCGGCCAGCAGATCACCGATTCGTTGCCGGCTCGGCGTCCCCAGGACGAAGAACGTCCCGACGAGTCCGCCCGGCGGGATCCACTTGTCGATGATGCCGCCCATCGACCGGATCGCAGCATGGCGAAAGCGGATCGGCGCGCCTTCGATCGTCACGACTCGCAGGCCCATCGCTGCCTTACCGATCGTGCGACCACGACTGAGCAACTCCGACAGCAGCGGATAGAAGAAGATCACTGCGAACAGCAGTGCGCCGCCGACGGCGCCCACGGTGCCATCGGAGTAGCCACCCGTGGTTGTGAGTGCGAGCAACGTCAGCAGCAACACGACCGAGTAGACGACGATCTGGATCAACGCATCGATGAGGCCGGAGAACACGCGCGAGGCGATACCTGCGGTGTCCAGTTCGAGGACCACCGCCTCCGGGGTGATGATGCCCTCGACCGGATCGCCGATCGCTGAGTTGACCTCGCCGGCGTCGATACTCATCGCCGAAGTACCCTAGGCGCGACATGGACATCGACGCATTCGTCGTTCGCAACCAGGCCGACTGGTTCCGCCTCGGCGTGCTCACCGGTCAGGCCCGCAAGCCACGCAACCTCAGCGCCGATCAACTTGACGAGCTGATCCGGCTCTACCAACGCACCAGCGCACACCTTGCCGACGCGCGGGTCACCTATGCCGCCGATCAGGCTCTCGTCGGGCGCTTGACCCTGCTCGTCACCGACGCGCACAGCGTGTTGTACAGCCAGCGTGACGTGGAACTGAAGCGCAGTCTGCGCGACTTCGCGACCTCCACGTTCCCGGGCGCGGTCTACCGCATTCGCTGGTTCATCGCGGCGTCGGCACTCCTCACATTCGTCCCATGGGCCGTGTTCAACATCTGGTTGGCAGTCTCGCCACGGGCCGTCTCTGCCAGCGGGCCGGCCACACTCCGAGATGCATACATCCACGGCGATTTCGAGAACTACTACCGCTCGGGGTCGGCGTCGTCGTTTGCCAATCAGGTGTTCTGGAACAACGTCCGGGTCGCGATCCTCGCCTTCGCTGCCGGCATCCTGCTCTGTGTCGTGACGGCACTGCTCCTGGCCTACAACGGGGCCAACGTCGGCATTGCCGGCGGCCTCTTCACGAACGTCGGCGAATGGCAGAAGTTCTGGGGTCTGATCCTGCCGCACGGCTTGCTCGAACTGTCGGCCGTCATCGTTGCCGGGGCTGCCGGACTACGTATCGGATGGACCGTGATCGACCCGGGGGACCGGACCCGCCTCTCCGCGCTGGCCGAGGAGGGGCGTCGGGCCGGCACGATCCTGATGGGTCTGGTGGTTGCGTTTCTGTTGGCCGCCATGATCGAGGGTTTCGTCACCGGGCAGCCATGGCCGACATCGATCCGACTCGGGATCGGCGTGACCGCGTTCGGCGCGTTCTGGGGATGGACGATTGCCTTCGCTGTCCGCCAGAATCGCATCGAACGAGCCGGTGAGCGGCGACAGCGACGTGAGCGCGGCGTCGTCCGTGCGGCGAAGTCGGCGAGGACCGACGCCACGACTGCGGGACCGGAAGAAACTACAGGCGTCCTGACGCCTTGAGCTCGAGATAGGTGTCGACGAGTCTGATGGCCAACTCGCCAGGGGCCGCATCGACGACGATTGCACCGGCGGCGCCGAGCCGGGCCGAACTGCGCGAACGTTGCTGCAGAAGGGAGATGGCTGCAGCCTGTCTGAACGCCTCAGAGGTCGCGCCGCCCGACGCCGGCGTGGCCCACGCTTGCATCGCCGGATCCTGAACAGCGGCGACCACGACGAGGTGTCGGCGACACAGTATCGGCAGCGCCGGGAGGATCGCTTCATCCACCGCCGACTCGACCAGATCGGTCAAGACGACATATAGCGAGCGGCGACGGAACCGTGCCGTCGCGTACGTGAACGCAGCAAGATAGGCGCTTTCTGCCAACTGCGGCTCCAACAGATACATCGCCTCGGCGACGCGCGACTGCTGTGCACGCGACTGCGACAGCGCAACGACTGTGCGAATCTGCCGATCGAAGGTGACCAGACCGACCTTGTCACCGACGTGCATGGCGACCGTGGTCAGTCCCAGCGCAGCATCCATCGCGTGTTCGACCCGGGGGACACCCGCGACGGACCCCGCCATGATCCGACCGTTGTCCAACAGCATCACCACCGATTGATTGCGTTCGGCGCGGAACTGGCGGACGATCGGCCGTTGGCTGCGCGCCGTCGCAGCCCAGTCGATACGGCGCGAGTCGTCGCCCGGCCGCAATTCGCGCAGCTGATCGAAGTCGGTTCCCAAACCTTTGACCCGGAGGGCGCGCAGGCCGACCTCGATGATCCGCGGTTGCGTCATCCGACGCTGGATCTCGTCGCGACTGGGGAACGCCGGCAAGACCCGTAACGCCGATGGAACTGATCGTGTTCGATGGCGAACAGCGAGTCGCAGCGGACTGGCCACACGCACCGTCACCTCGTCGAACGGAAAGCGACCACGCCGACTCGGCCAGAGTTCGGTGGTCGCGATGTGCCTCGCCCGACTGCCGAGGCGAACGCTGAACGTCCGGCGGGTCGCACGCAGGCTGGGCCACAGAGCGTCGGTGATCGTCACTCGCGACGGAGTGCGCCCGTGGTTCTCGACGGTCCACGTCATCGTGGCCGTCTCGCCGAGCGTGATGGAATCAGGATGATCGCGTCTCACCTTGATTTTTGCCGGTGATGCGCCGACCAGCGCATCCAGCAGGAACAGCAGAACCAGCACACCCTCGACGAACCAGAGCAACGTCCAGCTGCGCCCTGACCAGAAGAAGAACCCGGTCGCGGTCAACGCCATCAGCAGCGCGAAACGTCCGGAGGGAAGCGGCATCGAGAGGCGGCGTCGTCGGCTAGCGCGGGGTCGGAACGGTGGCGAGGATGCCGTCGAGGATGCTGTCGGCCAGCGCGCCTTCCAACTCGAGTTCGGGCTTGACCATGATGCGGTGACGCAGGCACGGCTTAGCGACGGCCTTGACTTCGTCCGGCGTCACGAACGAACGACCGCTGAGCCACGCCCACGCCTTGGACGCGTGTAACAGCCATGTGGCACCCCGCGGAGACACACCGAGCAGTAGCGAAGGCGACTCGCGCGTCGCCCTGCACACTGCGACGATGTAGGCCAGCACTGCAGGATCGACGCGGATCGCGTTGATCTCGGCCCTACCGGCAGCCAGATCGGCGGCCGACGCGACCTGTCTGATGCCGGCAGCGCGAACATCGTGCGGATTCAGGCCCCGGTCGTGCCGAGCAAGCATCTGCACTTCCTGTTCGGCGTTCGGGTATGGCACCTGCAACTTGAACAGGAACCGGTCGAGTTGTGCTTCCGGCAGCGGATAGGTGCCCTCGTACTCAACCGGGTTCTGCGTCGCGATCACCAGAAACGGATCGGGCAGCATCCGGGTCGTGCCATCGACCGACACCTGGCGCTCCTCCATCGCCTCGAGCAGCGCCGCCTGGGTCTTCGGTGGTGTGCGGTTGATCTCGTCGGCCAGCAACAAGTTCGTGAACACCGGCCCCTCACGGAACCGGAAGCCGGCTGACTGACCCGGCACCATCTCGTAGATGCTCTGCCCGATCACGTCCGCCGGCATCAGGTCGGGAGTGAACTGCACCCGGCTGAAACGCATGTCGAACGCCGCCGCGAGACTCTTCGCGAGCAACGTCTTGGCCACACCGGGAACGCCTTCCAGCAACACATGCCCGTTGACGAGCAGTGCTGCGATGACACCGGTGAGAATGCCGTCCTGACCAACGACGACCTTGGCCACCTCGTCGCGCACGGCCAGCACCGCTTGCCGAGGTGAGCTCTCGGGCGAGGGCGGCCGCAGGTTCATCGTCATGTTGTCGCTCATGCTGTGCGGCTCATGCTGTGCGGCTCATGCTGGTTCGGGTGTCCTCTCGGGCAAGTCATCGGAAATCGTTCGTCGGCGCAGTTCGTCGATGTCGTCACGCAGTCGGACGAGGCCGGGGCCATCGCTGACCTCGCGAGACAGAGTGTTGTACAGCTGTGTCTGATCCGCACCGCTGCGTTGCGCGGCAACCCTGGCGAGGGCGTCGACAGCTGTGCCCGGCGGGACTCGGTAGTGCATGCAGAGCTCGCGAGAGAAGTCGTCGCGGATCAGACGGCCGGCACGGTCGAAGTGATGAGCGCGCTGCATCAGGTTGCCGGTCGCGAGGACCAATTCATTGCCCGCGATCGGTGTCGGCTGCGGTTCTCGAACGGCCCGGCCGGGCCGCACGCCTCGCGCGATGCCGAAGACGATGAAGGCCAGGGCGAGCTGGGTCAGACCCATCCACACGCCGGGGCTGACGATGTCGGCCAGCGTTTCGCTGCCGTGTCCGATGTCTTTCACCGACGGCTTCGCACCGGTGCCGAGCATGATGCGCACGACCGACCCGTCGTGCGACGCCAACAGCGATGTGAGCAGCCCGGAATTGTCGGCGTATCGCAGGTACGCGTTCGTGACGATCCTGTTGTCGCCGAACCCGACGATCGTCCCCGTTCCGTACGACCGCTCGATCACGAACGATCGACCGCCGACGCTGAAGCAGTGGCCGGCTTCGGACGTCGTCGGGAACAGCAAACCCTTGGGGGTGAAGATGCCGCGGAGGTCGACGAGTGCCCCGATCGTGCAGTCTCCCTTGCTCACGTTGGCCTCGTCCGATGCTCCGGGTCGTCCACCCGTGAACGAGCCAGGCGGCGACTGGGTGACTTCCGTCGCTCCGCCAGCGACACCTGCGCCGCCCGGCAAGGTGCTGGCCGGATCAGCGACGATTGCGATGCCTCCAGCGCCGACAAAGGCGAGCAAGGACGAACGCTGTTCGGCGCTGAGTCGGTCTGCGATGACCAGGACGCGCTCGCCGCGGCTCGCGTCGGCTGCGCTGGGTGGCTGTGATGTGATCGATACCGTCGCGCCGTACTTCTGCAACAGCTGCACCGCCGCACTCGCACCGTCTGGCGCATCGGACCGGGGATCGAACGCCTCGACGCCCGGTCGGCTTCGGATCAGCAGCAGCATTCCAACGGCGACACCGACCACGATCAGCGCGGTCAACACGGCGCGCCCGCCGCCCGCACGACCGCTGCCGGCAGACGCCGACCTGGACGGGCTCATCCGTCGGCCCGCTCGGCCAATCGCGCCAAATACGACCGCGGCACCCGGTGCGGCATGGATGTCGAGTTGGCGAGGACATCGCGATCGAGTTGCCGGAAACGGTCGTCGTCCGACGCGTCGACAGACACGTTTCCGTACCACGCACCATCGAAGATGTCGGCAGCCTCACCGAAGAACGGAACGGCGTTCGGCGACGTGACCCGCAGCTGGCGCCGCTCCTCGCCGGTGGTGCACCCGGGTATCTCGTCGAGCAGTCCACGGCGGGCCAGGTCGCCGACGAGCGCGCGGTACCGACAACGGAGCGCATCCCGAAACCGGCCCTCGGCTCGATGACGTTCGGCCTCCTCTCGCCAGCCACGTGGCTCACGAGACCGGTCGATGATCACCGTTCCGACCAGTGCATCGTCATCGGGATCGGCGACGTCCTCACCCAGACCGCTGGCGGACCGTCGCCGATCGACGAAGAAGCGGACCGCCACCCAGATCGTCGCGGCCACGACTGCAATCAACAACACCCACAGCAACAGTCCGAGGAAGCCGCTGACGCCGCCTGCAGAGATGGGCGTCGGACGTGGAGCAACCGTGTTCGGCGGGCCCGCGCGATTGCAGACGCTGTTCGTCGCAACGAGACGGCATGCCGCATCGCGAACCTCATCAGGGTTCTGGCTCACCGGGCCGAGCGGGTCTGACGGCGGGGTGGACAGCATGATCCACACCGACGACAAGGCGGTCACCGCTGACCCCCGAACGCCCGGTCTGCGTCGAGCACGATGTCCATGCCCTCCATCGTCATCCGCACCTCGAGGTAGACGAGCACGGTCGCGACGGCGACGAGCGGCGTGCTCATCAACCGACCGAGTTGTCCGGCAGCGCCTTCGATCAACCAACCGAACCGGCCGAACGACAACAGCTTGGTCGCCTGCAGCAGGCGAGGCAGGTAGGCCACACCGTATTGAACGAGCGATCCGATGATGATCGATGCGGTGACGAATCCGAAGAGCACCCCGAAGCTGGCCCGACCGAGGTTCCACGACCGACGAAGGCCTCGGATCGGTCCGAGCTTCTCGATCACGATGGCCGGCGACGCGCACACCGTCATCGTCGAAGCGAGCATGAGCACCGGCCCACCGACGACGAGCAGTGGGCGAAGCGCTGCGCTGTCGATTGCGGCGAGGGCGAGGGCGACGAACGGGAACCAGCAGTGCCCGATCAACCAGGCGGTCAGGAGGGCCGGCAGCCGAGGCAACATCGCTCGGTAGCCGCTGCTGATCCGCAACGGAACACCGAGTTGTCGATGAACCACCAGCGTCGCAACATAGCCACCGACGAGCGCTGCGACGAGACTGCTGACGATCAGGCCCAGATACCAGAGCAGGTTCTCGATGCTCGACGCCGACTTCGCACCACCGAACAACTCGGGAATCGAGAACGAGGAGCCGCGAAATGTTCGGTAGCGATCAAAGGCAAGCGTCGTGGCCACCAGGTCGAGCGCCACGCTCGGCAACAGGATCAACGCCGATCCGAGCACGAACTCCCTGAAGTTCCGTTGCACGAAGACGCCGGACCCGTCGAGCGATCCGATCACCGGACGCTGCTGGCGACGGATCCGTCGGGTGCCGACGTTCGTCGATGGGCCCGCCGAGGTCGAGCGAGCCGACTCGACGTTGCGCGCCGGCGACGGCGTCGACGTCGACACCGACACCGACACCGACGTGGACGTGGACGCAGACGTCGGCGAACCCAGCGCGGGCTGGTCGGAGCCGGATTCGATGCCTGCCCAACTGCTCACGAACAACATTCTGTCCGAAACCGGACGATGTCCGGCGGCCATCCGGGGTGCCGATACCGTGGCGCGTCGTGGAGGGCTACGAGAACAGCAGCTACGGCGACGCGTTCGCCGACGTGTACGACGACTGGTACGCCGACATCTCCGACGTCGAGGCGACGGTTTCCAGCCTTGCCCAACTGCAGGAGACCACGAGCGGCGAGCCCGTGCTGGAACTCGGCGTGGGAACCGGCCGATTGGCGATTCCACTGGCCGCGCGAGTTCATCCGACCGCTGTGTTCGGCCTCGACTCGAGCCAGGCGATGCTCGATCGACTGGCCGCCAACCAGCAGCGCACGGACGCACAACACCTTCATCCGGTGCATCCGGTGCTCGGCGACATGGTCGACGGTCTGCCCGACGGGGCCTTCGGGCTGGTCTTCGTCGCGTTCAACACGTTCTTCAACATCGGGACGGCCGATCGACAGCAGGCCTGTCTGGACGCCGTACATTCTCGCCTCGCTCCCAACGGCCGCCTCGTTGTCGAGGCATACGTACCGGACGACGTGATTCGAACCGGCAGTCACGTCGAGGTCCGCACGATCACGGCCGACCGCGTGGTGCTCAGCGTGGCCCGATACGACGGAGCTTCTCAGCAGGCCGAGGGGCAGTTCGTCGAGTTCACCCAGGCGGGCGGCGTGCGACTTCGACCGTGGAGCATCCGTCACGTCGCCCCGGACGAGTTGGACGCGATGGCCGCACGCGCCGGATTGCGCCTGGTCGACCGGTGGGAGACGTTCGCCCGTGAGCCCTTCGACGGTGACAGCGCCCGACACGTCAGCATCTACGCGGCGATGTGACCTGGGGCGCCCGAGAAATCTCGGATACGTCCGCGAGATGTGTGCCGAAGACTCCTATCCTGAGCTGACAGTGTCACAGATGCGTTTGAATCCTCTCACCGGTCGTTGGGTCACAATTGTGGCCGAGCGAGCCGAGCGGCCCACCGATTTTGCCCCGCGAGCGCCCGAGGTCGAAGCCGATCCATCCCGCCCCTGCCCCTTCTGCCCGGGTAACGAAGAGAAGACTCTTCCTGCGCTGGAGCAGATCGACGAAGGCGGCACGTGGCGACTGCGGGTCATCCCGAACCTGTTCCCAGCCTTCGATGGTGACGAGCCGTTTGCAGTTCACCACCTTGGTCCTGTCCACGTCATGGCCGAGGCCAGCGGTATCCACGAGGTCTTCGTCTACACCCCCGACCACAATGGTGGCATCGAGCAGGCTGACGATCCGAAGATCGCCGAAATCATGCAGGCTTTGAAGCGCCGGCTCGTCGATCACGCGAAGACCCCGAACATCCGGTACACCCAAGCGATGATGAACCACGGTCGCGAGGCCGGAGCGTCGTTGGCTCACCCTCACGGACAATTGCTCGGGCTGCCGTTCGTTCCCGGTGAGATCCTCGAAGAGGAGCGTTCGTTCGCCCGCTTCGAAAGTGCGTGCATCCTGTGCGCCACGGTCGAGGCAGAACTGACCGACGGTAAGCGGGTCGTGTTCGCCGATGACGAAGTGCTCTGCCTCTCGCCGTTCTGGGCGGGCAGCGCGTTCGAACTGCTGATCATCCCCCGTGAACACGATCTGCACCTGCAGGATGCCAGCGACGAGTCGCTCAACGCCGTCGGTCGGGCAATTCGCGACGCCATCCTCACGCTGCAGGAGACGTTCGGTGACGTGGCCTACCAACTCGTCTTCCACACGGCGCCGCACCAGCACGACGGTGAGTTCCACTGGCACGTTCACCTCTGGCCGAAGTTGGTCACCACAGCCGGTTTCGAGCGGGGCACCGGTGTGTTGATCAACATCGTGCCGCCCGAGCACGCAGCCGAAAAGCTGCGTCGCGTCGCCGTCAAGCGCTAGCGCCGGAAACACGTTCGCCAGATGAGCCGTATCGCAGTGAGCATCGAGATCGACGCCCCTGTCGAGCGCGTCTGGTCCGTCGTCGAGCCGGTCGAACGGCACATCGATTGGATGCAGGACGCCGTCGCGATCCACTTCCAGACCGAGCAGACGCGCGGCGTCGGCACGAAGTTCCTGTGCGACACCAAGGTTGGTCCGATCAAGCTCGTCGATCAGATGGAGATCACCGAATGGGAACCCAATCAGAGGATGGGAGTGCGTCATACCGGACTGGTCACAGGCACGGGAATGTTCGTCCTCACGCCGATCGACATGGACCGGCGGACGCGATTCGGATGGACCGAGGAATTGCACTTCCCGTGGTGGCTCGGCGGTGTGCTCGGTGAGAACATCGGCGGCAAGGGCGTGATGAAAATCATCTGGCGGCGCAACCTGCGCGGTCTGAAGCAACTCGTCGAGCAGCACCCCAAAGGCCGCTGACCAACAACTGCTTTTCTTTCGCGCACCCGAGTGCGAACATCTGTTCGTGTCACGCATTCGACAGGGCCGTGAAGCGACGATCCTCCACGCAGACCTCGATTCGTTCTACGCGTCTGTCGAGCAACGTGACGACGTCAGGCTGCGTGGCAAGGCGGTGGCTGTGGGTGGGGGCGGTGTGATCCTCGCTGCCAGCTACGAGGCCAAGGCCTTGGGAGTCCGCGCGGCGATGAACGGTCGCCAGGCTCGCCAGTTGTGCCCACGGCTGATCGTCGTTTCGCCAAGGATGTCGGCGTACACGGCTGCCAGCCGTGCGGTGTTCGAGATCTTCGACAGAACCAGCCCTGTCGTGGAAGGGATGTCGATCGACGAGGCCTTCATCGACGTCAGCGGGCTTCGCCGGCTCTCGGGTACCCCGGCAGAAATCGCCACCACACTCCGGCGCGACGTCGCCTACCACGTCGGGCTGCCGATCACCGTCGGCGTGGCCCGCACCAAGTTCCTCGCCAAGGTGGCCAGCGCGGTCGCCAAGCCGGACGGCATGCTGGTCGTCGACCCGGATGGCGAGTTGGACTTCCTGCACCCATTGGCCGTCGAGCGGCTGTGGGGCGTCGGCCGGGTGACAGCAGCGAAGCTGCACGACCGCGGCATCCACACGGTCGGAGAGGTCGCTCGATTGCCGGAGTCGGTGCTGATCTCGATGCTCGGCCGCGCCTCGGGACGTCATCTGCATGCACTGTCCCACAACCGCGATCCACGGCCGGTGCAGACCGGCCGCCGAAGGCGCTCGATTGGTTCCCAACGCGCGCTCGGCAGTCGCACCGTCAGAACTCCTGAGGAGATCGATGCGATCGTCATCGGTCTGGTCGACCGGATCACCCGGAGAATGCGCGACGCTGGACGTGCCGGGCGCACCGTGGTCCTGCGGATGCGCTTCGCCGACTTCACTCGGGCGACCCGCTCGCACTCGATGGCGCGGGCGACCGCACACACGCACACGATCCTCGATGTTGCCCGCAATCTGCTGGCTACTGCGATGCCGATGATCGAGGAGAAGGGTCTGACGTTGGTCGGTGTCTCGGTCGGCAACCTCGGCGCTGACCAGGCGGTTCAGCTGGCCCTGCCGTTCGACCATCAGAGCGACGTCATGCTCGACGCCGCCCTCGACGCCGTTCGCGTCCGTTTCGGATCGAACGTGCTGAAGCGAGCGGTGCTGATGCGCCAGGACCTCGACCTGCAGATGCCGATGTTGCCCGACTGATCGTGTCGGGGCAGCAGATCGAGAACTCGGGTCAGTGGGTCAGCAGGCGAACGAGCGATGTGGCAGTGGCTGCGGCGACAATCACGACGATGACGGGCATCTTTCGCCACGCCGCGACGATCGCCACACCGACACCGACGACGCGAGCATCGATCTGCAGGTGCTGGCCGATCGAGAAGGTGTCCTTGGCCACGATCGATGCGATCAGTGCCGCGGGGATCAGCGCCAGGCATCGCTCCAGTCGTGCCGGCAACGCTCGGTCCCCGACCACGACCAGGCCGAGGACCTTGAACGCGTATGCACCCAGGGCCAAGCCGAGGACCAGTCCCCATGTCATGCCGGCAGATCCATGTGATCGACCTCGCCGACCGGCGGCGGAACGGCGACCAGGATCGCCAGCGAGGCAATCAACACCGGGACGCCGACCGGCACGAACGGGATCGTCGCGATGCACAGCAACGAACCCAACGCCATTGCTCGCCGACCGAGGGGCGTGCGCAGATGCGGCCAGAGGATGGCGACGAACGCAGACGGGATCGCCGCATCGAGCCCGAACTTCTTCGGGTCGATGGCGTTCCCGGCCAACGCACCGACCAGCGTCCCGAGGTTCCAGAACACATACACGGAAACGCCGGTGATCCAGAACGCGGCGCGTTGCAGTTCCGGGTCGTGTTGCGCCGTTGCCATCGCGGTCGATTCGTCGATGGTCAACTGTGCGGCCAACAGCCGAGTCGGCAGCCGACCCGTGATCCGGCGCGACATCGTCAAGCCGAAGACACCGTTGCGGGCGGCGAGCACGAGCGCGCCGCCGAGGGCCGAGCCGACCGAGCCGCCGCCAGCGATGACAGCGACCGCACTGAGTTGGGATGCGCCGGTGAAGACGAGCAGCGACATCGCGCACGTCTGCGGGATGGATGCTCCGGCCCCGACGGCGCCAACTCCGAACAACACGGCGAAGACGCCGACGGCCAGGCCCAAGGTGACACCGGTGGTCAGGATCGGGCGGACCCGGTCGTCGCGCAGCGAGATCATCTGCGTCCCGTGGCGACAACAGCGGCGGCAATGCCCCGGCGAGCGGCGGCGTTCGTCGTCAGCCGGTGTTGGGCATCGACAACCAGACGACGGCGAGCGGCGGAAGATCGATCACGATCGAGGCCGGCTGACCCTGCCAGGGGATGTCGGCGGTGGCGGATGCAACAGATGAGTCGCCACGATAGGCGCTGCCACCGAAACGGTGGCCATCACTGTCGAGGACGACGGTCCACTGACCACCGCGTGACGCACCGACCCGGTATCCATGCCGAGGATGCGGCGTGAAGTTGGCAATGCAGATCACGTTCGCGTCGACGCCGTGGCGCAAGAACGCATAAATGGAATGCTCGGCATCGTTCGCGTCGAGCCACTGGAAGCTGCCCGCCGATGCGTCCTGCGCCCACAGTGCCGGGAGACGAGCCGACACCGTGTTGAGCTCAGCCAGCAGTTCGTACACACCGTGATTCGCTGGCTGGTCCAGCAGGTGCCACGGCAGCCCGGTGGTTTCGCTCCACTCGGTCGCCGGGGCCAATTCGGCACCCATGAACAACAACGGCGCACCGGGCATCGCGAACATCCATGCATACAGTGCACGCAGGTTGGCGAAACGCTGCCAATCGTCGCCCGGCATCTTGTTCAGCAGGCTGCCCTTGCCGTGTACGACCTCGTCGTGACTGAGCGGTAGGACATACCGCTCGCCGAACACGTACAGCAGCCCGAACGTGAGATCACGATGGTGGTGGCGGCGGTACAGCGGATCGCGATGGAAGTAGTCCAGCGTGTCGTGCATCCAGCCCATGTTCCACTTGTGGGTGAAGCCAAGGCCCCCGTCGTGCACTGGGTGGGTGACCTTGGGCCACGACGTGGATTCCTCGGCGATGGTCAAGGCACCCGGCACCTCCGCGCCGACCAACGTGTTGACCTCTTGCAACAGTGCGATTGCGCCGAGATTCTCGCGACCGCCGTTGCGGTTCGGAATCCACTGGCCCGGCTCGCGGCTGTAGTCGAGATAGAGCATCGATGCAACGGCGTCCACGCGGAGGCCGTCGATGTGGAATTCCTGCAACCAGAACAAGGCATTCGCAGTCAGGAAGTTGCGGACTTCGTTGCGCTCGAAATTGAAGACGAGCGTGCCCCAATCAGGGTGCTCACCCTGTCGTGGGTCGGCATGCTCGTACAGCGCCGTGCCGTCGAACCGGGCCAGCGCCCACTCGTCCTTCGGGAAATGCGCCGGCACCCAGTCGAGGATCACACCGATGCCGCGACGGTGCAGGATGTCGACGAACTCGCGGAACTCGTCCGGCGTGCCGAACCGAGCCGTCGGGGCGTAGTAACCACTGACTTGATAGCCCCACGAACCACCGAAGGGGTGCTCGGCCACCGGCAGCAGCTCGATGTGGGTGAAACCAAGGGCCGCCACATGATCGGCAAGTTGATTCCCGAGCTCGACGTAGTTCTCGACTCCCCAGCGCCACGAACCGAGATGCACCTCGTAGACGCGCAGCGGGGCGGACGGTTTGTTGCTACGCGTCTGCATCCACGACTCGTCGGCCCACGAATGCTTCGAGGGGCCGGCGATGACGCTCGAGTTCAGTGGCGGGCACTCGGTTCGTTGGGCCAGCGGGTCGGCCTTGAGCACCGTCTTGCCGGCCGAGTCCACGACTGCGTACTTGTACGCCTGCCCGGCCCGTGCGTCAGACACGACAGCCACCCAGATGCCGCTGGTGAAGACCGGCGACATCTGCGTGCCGTCACCCCACTGGTTCCAGTCGCCAACGACATAGACGGTGCGCGCGTTCGGCGCCCAGACCGTGAACCGGACGCCGCGTTCGGAAAATGAGGGATCGACGAGGTGTGCACCGAGGAGCTTCCACAACTGCCGATGACGACCCTCGTTGAACAGGTGGACATCGAGCTGGCCGGGCCAGATCTCGGGGGCGGCGGCGCTGCCGCCGATCGCGTTGTCGGTGGTCGTCATCGGATTCCCACCCTACGCCTCGAGCAGCTACGGTCGACGTCCGTGCGTATCTTGATGCTCTCGTGGGAGTACCCACCACTCGTCGTCGGCGGAATCGCCGCACACGTCGACGGACTCGCCAGAGCAATGAAGCGACAGGGCCACGACGTGGTCGTTCTCAGCCTGCACACGAGCGAAGCGCCTGACGACGTGGTCGTCGAAGGTGTACGGATCTTGCGTGCGAACATCGATCTCCCTTGGATTCCGGACGACAACCTTGTCGGTCGGATGGCGTCGGCCAACCACCAGTTGACACAGCTGGCGGCTCGGCTCGGCATGTGGCGACCAGACGTCGTGCACGCCCATGACTGGTTGGTTTCCTGGGCAGGCGACACCATCTCCACACTGTGGGCAGTACCCCTCGTCGCAACGATTCATGCCACCGAACGCGGCCGCCACGGTGGCCACGTGCCCCCGGGAATGCCGGCGGCCATCAACGCCGTCGAATGGTGGCTCACCTATCAGGCCAGCCAGGTGATCTGCTGTTCCGATTTCATGGTTCGCGAAGTCATCAGCGGCTTCGAATTGCCGCCGACGAAAGTACACATGGTGCCGAATGGTGTCGACCTCGCCGTGTGGGCACCGCCAGCGACGGCCGACGGTGCGGCTGGAGTGGCCCGCGAACCGTTCGTCATCGCCTGGGGAAGGGTCCAGTACGAGAAGGGCTTCCAGGTATTGGCTCGAGCGATCGGGGCGTTGCGCCAACGTGTGCCCGGTGTTCGCTGCGTGATCGCCGGTCGCGGCTCGTATCTTGCCGAACTGCAGACACAGATCGACGTGGAGGGGCTCGGCGACATCGTCCACCTCGCCGGCTTCGTGTCCGATGAAGATCTCCGGGACATGCTGCATCGCGCCGGTGCTGGCGTGATTCCGTCGTTGTACGAACCGTTCGGCATCGTCGCGCTCGAATCGATGGCGTCCGGGGTTCCGACCATCGTCGCGCGTACCGGCGGCCTTGCCGAGATCGTCGACGGAACCGGCGCGGGGCTGCTGTTCGAACCGGGTAACCACCACGAACTGGCCGACCGCATCGCCGACGTGCTCACTCAGCCGAAGCTGGCCGCTTCGCTGCAGACGACCGCTGCGAAAATTCTGACGGAGCTGTATACGTGGGACGCGATCGCGAAGACGACACTCAATGTTTACACATCGGCGGTTTCAACCATCATGACCCCACAACTACCCTCTCGGAATGCGAAGCGTCCGACAGTTCAGCGTTGACCCAGCCGTTCCGGACTCGCTCTCCGGTCTGAACCGGCTGGCCAACAATCTGCACTGGTGCTGGGACCGAGGACTGCAGCAACTCTTCGCCGGCCTCCATCCACAGGCGTGGGAGGACTCCGGTCACCAACCGCTCGAGATGCTCGGCAGGATCACCCCGAAGGAGTGGGCCGAGCTGGCCGAGGACCCGTCGGTCGTCACCGAGGTCAGCGACGCCGCTGCCCGTCTCGACACGGCATTGACGTCGCCACGTTGGTTCCAGACCCGCGCCGAGGTCAAGGGCCCGTCGCCGCTCGACCTGGTGGCGTATTTCTCCCCCGAATTCGGTATCAGCGAGTCCGTGCCGCAGTACAGCGGCGGTCTCGGGATCCTTGCCGGCGACCACCTCAAGGCGTCATCCGATCTCGGTGTCCCCCTCGTTGGAATGGGCCTCCTCTACGCCGAGGGCTACTTCCGCCAGATGCTCGACGCCGACGGGTGGCAGCAGGAGCGGTTTCCACGGCTCGAACCCACGGCGATGGCGCTGACGTACACCGGCAAGCGAGTCGGCCTGGATCTCGCCGGTGACAAACTCGACATCGGGATCTGGCGGGCCGATGTCGGCCGGATCTCGCTGTATCTGTTGGACGCACCCGGCGTCACCGACCGTCTCTACGGTGGCGACGTCGAGCACCGCCTCCGTCAAGAGATGGTGCTCGGCATCGCCGGTGTGCGCGCTCTGCGCGCACTGGGCTTGTCCCCCCAGGTGTTCCACACAAACGAAGGTCATGCCGGCTTTCTGGCCCTGGAGCGGATCCGCGAACTGGTCATCAGTGGGCTCAGCTTCGCCGAGGCAGCAGAGGCCACACGGGCTGGCGGAGTGTTCACTACCCATACGCCCGTACCCGCCGGGATCGACCGGTTCCCACGCGAGCTGATCTCCAAGTACTTCGGTCAATACGTGTCCGAACTCGGCATCACGTTCGATCAACTGATGTCCATCGGTCGTCGCGATGACGAGCCGGACGAGACGCGTTTCAACATGGCCGTGATGGGCCTGCGCCTGGCAGCTCGCGCCAATGGCGTTGCCAAGTTGCACGGTGCGGTGAGTCGCGAGATGTTCAGCGGGATGTGGCCGGGTGTGCCCGTCGACGAAGTCCCGATCGGCTCGATCACGAACGGTGTTCACGCGCACTCGTGGGTGTCTCCGGAAATCGACCAGTTGCTGCGTGACGGCATTCACGGTGTGTGGGACGGCGCCGACGACGAGGCCTGGGCGCGAGCAAGGCGCCTCAAAGACGACGCCGTGTGGTCGGCCCGCGCAGCAGGCCGGAGCCGGCTCGTCGATTTCGTGCGCTCGCGGATGGGTGACGACATCCTCGATCCCGATGTCCTCACGATCGGGTTCGCCCGACGTTTCGCAACGTACAAACGGGCGACCCTGTTGTTGTCGCACGCCGACCGGTTGAAGCGGATGTTGCTGGATGCCGAGCGACCCGTGCAATTCGTGTTCGCGGGCAAGGCTCACCCGGCCGACCATCCGGGTAAGGAGATGATCCAGGGCATCGAACGTTTCGCCCGTGAACTCGATGTCAGGCATCGTTTCGTGTTCATCCCTGACTACGACATCGCCGTGGCACGGGCGATGTACCACGGGTGCGACGTATGGCTGAACAACCCCCGCCGACCGCAGGAAGCCTGTGGCACCAGCGGCATGAAAGCGGCGCTGAACGGTGCACTCAACTGCAGTGTTCTCGACGGTTGGTGGGACGAGTGGAGCAACGGCGGCGGCAACGGCTGGGACATCGTGTCGGCCGACGACGACCCGGACGGCAACCGCCGTGATCAGCGCGAGGCACTCAACCTGTTCGGCCTGCTCGAGAACGAGATCGTTCCTCTGTTCTATGGCACAGACGCCAACTCAGGCGAAACCAGGGTCGGCGTGACCCGTCACGGTGCCGGGAACATCCCGCACGGTTGGATCGACAAGATGCGCTGCAACTGGGAGACCCTCGGACCGAAAGTCACCGCGTCGCGAATGGTCCGCGACTACGTCACCGACCTCTACGAACCGGCTGCTGCCGGCGCGACGACGATGGCAGCCGGCGGAGCTGCAGCCGCCCGCCTCCTGGCCGACTGGAAGCGCCATGTACTCGTTGCCTGGCCGAGCGTTCAGGTCACCAGCCTCGACACCGGGGTCGAGCCGGGACGCGCTGGGCAGACCAGGACGGTACGGGCATCGGTGGCGCTCGGCGACCTGGCACCGTCCGATGTGACCGTGCAGGTGTTACACGGTCCGATCGACACTCACGGCGACCTGTTCGCCGACGCCGCCCGGCTGGATCTGTCGTTCGCCGCTGGTGACGCGAACACGCCGTCGGGATCGGCAGGAGAGTGGACCGGCACGTACACCGTCGGCCGGTCCGGTGCCTACGGTTTGACCGTGCGCGTCTTCCCCACCAACCCACTCCTCGCCAATCCATTCGAACTCGGTCGGATGGCCTGGGCCCAAGAGCCGGCCCAGTAGCCGTCCCGACAACCGTGCGGCAGACGACAGGGCCACAGACGACAGGGCCGCAGACAACCGTGGCCGACCACGTCAGTGGCCGGTGAACTCCGCCTTGCCGGCGCCATTGGCGAGGAAGCTCTGCACGCCGATCTGACTGTCGTCAGATCGAAAGACCTCTGCGAACAATTGCTGCTCCAGGTGCAGACCGTCGGACAGCGACGTCGAGAGGCCCTCGTCGATGGCCTGCTTGGTCAGCCCCTGCGCAAGACGTGCTCCGCGAGCGATCTCGGCGGCCAGTGCGAGTGCTCGTTCGTTCAGCTGATCGCCGGGCACCACCTCGTCGGCAAGACCGATCCGCAGTGCTTCCTCGGATTTCACCTGACGACCCGTGAGACACAACTCCTTCGCCCGACTCGGCCCGACAAGCCGGGACAGCCGCTGAGTACCGCCACCACCCGGGATGATCCCGAGCAGGATCTCTGGTTGGCCGAACACGGCACGTTCGGCGCAGATGCGGTAGTCGCAGGCGAGCGACAGTTCACATCCACCACCGAGCGCATACCCGCTGACGGCCGCGATGACGAACCGAGGTAGGGCCGCAATCGCATCGAGGGCGGCGTGGAAACCCGCCGTGATCGCGGCCGCTTCGTCGGCACCGCCGAACTCGCTGATGTCCGCGCCGGCGGCGAAGATCCTGTCGCCACCGGTGATGACGACCGCACCCGGCAGGTCGTCCAGCAGCTCCCCGGCAATTTTCGCCAACCGCGAGAGCAGGCCTTGCGACAGCGCATTGACTTTCGGATTGTTCAGCGTGATGACGGCAACACCGTCTGCACGGCGTTCGAGGAGCACCAGTTCTTCAGCCATGGCGTCACCCTATTGGACATCGCTATTCGACGGCGGCGAGCATCTCGTCGGCGGCCGACCACGGGTCGATCCGGCGATGAAGGACATCATCCTGGAGCGAATCCCAGCGCTGGCCACCGGTGAGTTCGCGCGCCCGCTGTTCCAGACGCCTGGCAACGATGACCCGCAATTCTTCGCGCATCCTGAACTCGCGTCGCTCGGCCAGGACGCCGCTGTCGGTGATGTTCGTTCGATGCTGCAGCACCGCGGCCCACAACTCGGCGACGCCCTTGCCGGTCGTTCCGACAGCCGACAGGATCGGGGGCCGCCAGGTGTCGTGAGCGAGGTCCGACAGGTCGAGCATCTGCTCCAGATCTCGACGCGTTTCATCGGCACCCTTCCGGTCGGACTTGTTGATCACGAAGATGTCAGCGATCTCCATCAGACCGGCTTTGTTGGCCTGCACCGAATCGCCCCAACCCGGGTTGACGACGACGATCGTCGTATCCGCCTTGCCGGCGATCTCGACCTCCACCTGGCCGACGCCGACGGTCTCGACCAGCACCCACTTACGGCCGATCGCATCCAGCAGGCGAATTGCCTCGGGCGCCGAAAGCGAGAGGCCACCGAGGTGACCGCGAGTGGCCATCGATCTGATGAACACGCCCGGGTCCGTTGCGTGGTCCTGCATCCGGACCCGGTCGCCGAGGATCGCGCCGCCGGTGAACGGCGACGATGGATCGATCGCGAGCACGGCGACCTCCAGATCCTGGGCGCGCAGGTGCGTGATGATCGACGAGGTCAGTGTGCTCTTGCCGGCCCCCGGAGCGCCGGTGAGACCAACCGTGTAGGCGTGACCACCGAGTGGCGAGGCGAGGCGACCGATGGCCCGTGCGTCGTCGGTTCCGCGCTCGATCAGCGAGAGCAGACGCGCCAGCGCAGCCCGGTCTCCGTTCCGTGCCGATTCGAACAGTTCTTCGACAGGTTGATCACGACGACCCACGGATCAGACCGCCACGACCTCGGTCACGCCATCGACGCGGTCGCGCATGATCCGCTCGATGCCGGCTTTCAGTGTCTGTGTGCTGGCCGGACAGGTCCCACATGCTCCGACCAGAGTGACCTGGACAATGCCCGTCAGTTCGTCCACGTCCTTCAGTTCGATGTCACCGCCGTCAGCCTGCAGGGCAGGGCGGATGATCTCGATGCATTCTTCGACTTGGGCGCGCATGGTGGTATGACCTTCTGACTGGACCGCTGTCCATTGAAGCAGGTCGATCGTTAAGATCGCCGTACATGTCAACAATTCGACGTTGCCCGGTCATTCCCGATGTGACAAGTTCGAAGGTTCCTTGACCGCCGCTGTCCTGCTCGCTCACCAGGGCGGTTGGGACGAAGCACTGTTCGTCGTCGGCCCGCTGATTTTCATCGTCATGCTGTTGAGAACTGCCAAACGACGCGCTGATCGGAACCTACAACAGACAGAGCCGATCGAGCCCGTCCAGCCAGAGCGGACCGACCGGCCCGAGCGGACCGACCGGCCAGCGCGGACCGACCGGCCAGCGCGGACCAACCAGTCGACCGATTAGGAACGACGTTCGATGTCGGCCCCGAGGTTCTGCAGTCGGCCGACCAGGTCGTCGTAGCCGCGATCGATGTGGTGGATGCCGGTGATGACCGTCTCGCCCTGGGCGGCCAGGCCGGCGACCACCAACGCCGCACCAGCGCGAATATCGGGCGCCTTGACTGGGGCACCACTGAGCCGACAGACGCCACGCACCACCGCGTGGTGACCGTCGGTACTGATGTCGGCACCGAGACGCTGTAGTTCCTCGACGTAGCGAAAGCGACCGGGATAGAGATTTTCGGTGACGATGCCGACGCCGTCAGCGACAGCCAACATCGTCACGATCAATGGCTTGTAGTCGGTCGCGATGCCTGGATACGGCAACGTCGCGACATCGATTGCGCGCATCCTCTTCGGGGACCACACCGCGATGCCGTCTGTCTGCGGCGTGATGGAAATGCCCATGTCGTCGAAACGGCTGAGCAGCATCGACATGTGGTCGGCGCGGGCGTTGCGCAACACGATCTCGCCACCCGTCACTGCGGCCGCAGCAATATAGGTCGCGGCCTGGATACGGTCGGGGACGACCTCGTGCACAACGGGATGCAGGCTTCCCCGCTCCACACCGTGGACCACGAGCGTCGATGTTCCGATTCCTTCGACGTCGGCACCCATCGCGACGACGAAGTTGCACAGGTCGGCAATCTCCGGTTCGCGCGCAGCGTTGTCGATGACCGTCGTTCCCTTCGCGAACACGGCTGCGGTGAGGATGTTCTCCGTCGCTCCGACACTCGGGAAATCGAACGTGATGTTCGCGCCATGCAGACGCTCGGCCGTTGCCTCGACGTAACCATGGGCGATCTCGAATGTGGCTCCCATCGCCTCGAGGCCGCTCATGTGCATGTCGATCGGACGACTGCCGAAATCATCGCCGCCGGGCAGCGACAGTTTGACCGTGCCACATCGCGTCAGCAATGGTCCGAGGACGTTGATCGAGGCACGGATCCGTTCGACCAATTCGTACGGCGCCACGGGAGTGATCGCCCCGTGGTTGGTCAGCAACAACACTCGGTCCTCGGTCGGATGCCACTGCGTGGTCACCCCGATCGCGGCGAGCAGGTCACCCATGATCGTCACGTCGGCGATGTCGGGCACGTTCGTCAACGTCGTCACACCGTCGGCCAACAGTGTCGTCGCCATCAGTTTGAGGACAGAGTTCTTGGCCCCCGGCACGACCACTTCACCGTTCAGTGGCCTGCTACGACGCACGACGATGTGCTCTGCGGCCGAATACATGGCAATCAGTATGCTCCCGATGTGGCTCGGACCCGGCGCATCGTTCGAGAAGTAGAACCCACGGCGGCCAACCGCGCCGAGGTCATGCAGCTCAGGGACGATTTCGTCGGTGAGGGTTCCGGTGGCACTCCGGACACGTTCGTCCAGGTCGACGGCCCGTTCGAGACCTACACCAGAACGGTCGTCGAAACCGCTCAGGTGCTCCGCGAGACCACCGAATATCGCTTGAACATCCCGTGGTTCTCGTGGCTGTTCGCCTGGCCCGTCCGCCGGACCTTGCGACGTCGCAGCGCCGGTTCGACCAACGGCGTCCAACCCTGGTGGGCACCACCGGACCGCCTCGACCCACGGCAGTCTTTGTTACTCGGGCTGCTCGCCGCTGCATCGATGACCGCGGCCTACTCGAACACGCTGTTCACCCAGACGGCCAACTACGCGGCCAAGGACTTCGGCGTCGACAAGTTCGGTCAAGGTCTCGGTGGCGTCGCAGTGCGCATCGGTGTCGTCTTCGCCCTACCGATCGCATTCATGGCCGATCGCGTCGGACGGCGGCGGATGATCGTGCTCGCAGCTTGGCTGGCACCGGTGATCTGTGCCCTCGGTGCACTCGCACCGAACTTTCCGGTCCTCGTCGCGACACAGTCGGTCGGACGGCCGATGGGCCTCGCTCTCGATCTGTTGGTCGCTGTCGCGGCGACCGAGGAGATGCCGCGCAGCAGCCGTGCATACGCGGTCAGCGTGCTGGCGATGGCCAGCGGACTCGGCGCCGGCATCGCTGTCGGCGGACTGCCACTCGTTCGTCTCGGTGCTGCCGGATGGCGACTCGTATACCTGATCACGTTGATCTGGATCGTGGTCGCGCTCGACCTCGGCAGGCGCCTCCCCGAAACCCGCCGCTTCGAACGCGCCCACGTCACAGCGCCTCCCCTGCACCGCCTGCGCTTCGCCCAGATCGCAGCCGTCTCGTTCTTCGCCAACCTTTTCGTCGCTCCCGCTTCGTTCTTCCAGAACCGCTACCTCGACGAGGTGCGTGGCCTGTCCCCCGCCGAAGTCACCGTCTTCACGTTCAGCACCGCGACACCGGCCGCACTGGGCTTCGTCGTCGGCGGCAAGATCGCCGACGTGCGCGGGCGAAGGCGCCTCCTTGTGGTCGGCATTCCGATCAGTACGGCGCTCGGCGTTCTGTCGTTCAGTGTCGGTGGAGCCGGATTGTGGATCGGTGCATTCGGCGCCGGGTTCATCGGCGGCATCGCCTACCCGGCCTTTGCCGTATATCGGACCGAACTGTTCCCGACGGGCAATCGCGGCCGAGCTGCAGGGCTCATCACAGCAGCCGCGCTGCTCGGCGGCTCGGTCGGACTCCTCCTGGTCGGACGTCTGCTGGACAGTGGGTGGTCATACGGGCGATCGCTTGCATTGATGGCCCTCGGCGAATTGGTCGCCGTTGCGATCATCATGGCCCGCTATCCCGAGACGGCACACAAGGATCTCGACGAATTGAACCCCGAGCCGGGGCCCGACGTTCTGCCGATCGCCGATCTACTGAACTGACGAGAGCCATTCCGCGAGGGACGGTGCGATCAGCTCGTCGGCGCCTTTGAGATCATGGCCCCTGTTCTCGGCCCAGACATGGGTGACGTTCCCGGCGATGGTCGCCGTCCACCGCAGCAGTTCATCGGGAGTGCCGAACGGATCACGGGTGCCGCTGATGAACAGGCACGGCACATCGAGACGCGGAAAATGCCCGACACGCAGCTTCGAGGGCTGACCCGGAGGGTGCAGCGGATAGCAGATCATGACGAGTCCGGCGACAGCCAGCGGTTCGCCGATCTCGTCACCACCGGCGGCAACCATGGTGCACATCCGTCCACCCATCGAGCGCCCACCGAGCACGAGCTTCGATGTCTTCGTCTTCAGTTCCGCGGCGAATGAGGTGGCTTCGGAGCGAACGGTGTTCAGGAGGACTGGTGCGCGGTCAGGAGCGCGCTTGCCGTTCTTGCGATACTCGAAGTCGGCGCGCCGGACCGGCAGCGGTCGTAAAGACTCCTCGAGGTGGACGAGCGACGGGTGGTTGCAATCGGTGCCGGCGCCGGGGAACACCAGCAGCCCTTTGACCGCACGAGTCGCCTTCACCGTGTTGCGTTCATGCGAGCAGGATCTTGCGGGCCTCATGCAGGTCGCCGATGGCCTTGCTGGCTTCGACCTCGTCGCCACCGTGATCGGGATGGACGATGCGCAACTGATCACGGTACCGGCCCATCACCTGCTTCTTGGTCACCTTGCCGGTACCGAGTGGGAAGCCGAACAACTCGAGCGCCCACGCCCGGGGATCGGCCATTGCTGCCAACGACATCGCCGAGCCGCCCGCGAGATGCGCGATGAACGACGGTCCGATCGGACCCCTCCACCGTATTGCCTTGTTGATCACCGGCAGCAGTCCATGCCGGGCGGTGGCTTCCAGTCGTTCGATCGCGTAGATCGCCCCGAGCACCTGCACCAACCCGCTGCCGTTGCTGTCGAAGATGAACCGAACGTTCTCGCCTTCGCCCTCCAGCCGATGCCGGCTGACACCGAGCCCGTGGCGGTCGACCTGAAATCGGTGCCTCAGGCGTGGTTGAACGATGCGCTCGCCGCGATCCACCTGGTTCAACAGCCGATGCACGTCGGCGTGCAGGTCGTCGTCGATGTCGTCGAGATGCGCAGCGACGACAGCGCCGAGCAGCAATCCACCGAAGCCAGGGGTCGGGTCGACCGGCAGGATCAGATTGCCGAGCGACACCCGGCGGGTCGGGGTGACAGGGCGCGAGTGCCACACCTCCAACTCAGCCAGCAGCATGGAGCAAACGCTACTGGCGAGGTCAGATCAGGGGACGCAACAGATCGTGCAACGCTTCCGCCACCGGCTGGGCGTCGGTGATGACCTCGTCCTCGGAACCGTCGACCAGGACATCGGCCAACTGCTCGGCCAGCTCGCAGCTACGGCGCCAGACGCGCAGCTCGACACCGCGTGGCGGCCGATTCGGGTCGGCGATCTTGATTGCTTCGAGGAGACGCTCGAGGCCATCGGCGTCACGGGCGTCCTTACGCAGTCGTTCGCCGGCAAGGAAGAAGCTGTTCAGGCTCTCGAACGGCAGGGCATCGCCCTCGGGACCGTCGTGGATGACCGGGATCATCTCCCCGACTTCGACCTCGTCGAGGATGTCGTCCACTGCGTGCTCGGCTGCGGTCGGGACGGACAGCACGCCCTCGTCGAACCGGTAAGCGACACCGGCCGCGTCGAGCGCCTCGGTGACCATCGAACGATCGAGATCGGCCCATTCGGTGAGGTCGTAGTCGGTGACCGGCGTTTCATCTTCCAGCACCGACCACTCTGCAGGACTCTTCAGGCCATCGCCCGCCGTTTCGCGGCCCGTGCCGGGTCCACCATCGGTCTCACTCGACTCGTGGACACCACCGATGTTCAGGCGTTGCTCGAGATCGGCGAAGATCGCATCGACGTCGTCCTCGTACGCCGGCGGGATGACGAGTTCGGTGTCGTCCCACGTGTGCGGCACCTCCGAATCGGCCAGGGCAGACGACAACTCGGCCTGCTGATCGAAGTCCCAGCCGCTGAGGTCGTAGAAGACCTTTGCGGTGTCGGGATCGGAGGGGTTCCACTCGGTCACGGGTGCGACCCTAGCGAGTTCAGGCCGTGAGCAGTCTGTATGTGTTCGTCGACGAAGGCCGTCATCCGACGGTATTCGTCGAGCTGGTTGGCCGGCTTGCGGAACCCGTGACCCTCGCCCGCGTAGACGTGCAACTGGACCACGCCACCGTGCGAGCCGATCCGCTCAGCCATCGAAATGCTCTGCTCGACCGGGACGACCTGATCTGCGTCGCCGTGCAACATCAGCAGCGGCGTGGTGATCCGCTCGGCGAACGAGATCGGTGAGCGGTCGGCATAGGGGCCCGCTGTCGGGCGTTCGGTCGGCAGCGGCGCGACGAGGTGATGTGTGTGATGGCGTTCGAACCTGTCGCCGCGCTCGGCGACGTCGTACAGGTCGGTGACCGCGTACGACACGACGGCACACGCGACCAGAGCGGAGGCCGGCGCCCTGTCGGTGGCGGAAGCACCCAACACACCGAGCACGGTGAAGCCACCCGCCGAGCCGCCGATCAGGACCGTCCGCTGCGGGTCTCCCCAGCCGCTGGCGTGAGCATGCCGGACGACGTCGATCGTGTCGGTCACATCGATGTCGCCCCACCGGTGATTCATCGCCTGCTGGTAGGCGCGACCGTGCCCGGTCGACCCACGATGATCGGGGACGAGGACGTTGAAGCCCCGCGAGCGCCAGTACGCGAGGCGGGGCATGAACGTGACCTGCCATTGATCCGTCGGACCACCGTGCAGCCAACAGATCATCCGATCGGTCGGTTGGTCGGCGCGATACAGGCGAGCGAACACGGTCACGCCATCGCGGGCCGTGACTTCGACGAGATCCGGCTCGACCAACGACTCGTCCTCCCACCCACTGAGTGAGCCAACGTCGATCACCCGTCGATCCCACGATCGGGTGTCGTGGACGACGATCTGCGTCGGAGTGCGAGCACCGGTTCTGAGCGCGGCGAGGTGGTGTCCCTGCCACGACAGTTGACCGTGCACGCCACGTGCTCTGTCGGTCACCTCGCCCGTCACGGTGTCGACGATGCAGAGTCGGCCGAAGCCGCCCTCGTTGCGCGTGAACGCCACATGAGCACTGTTGGGCGACGACACGAAACTGCGCTGCCCGAGTCCCCACGTCGGACCGCCGTGTTCGTACGGCTCGTCGACGAGCGGACGGTCGCCGAGCCAGACGTTGTTCCATCCGGTGTCATCGCGGACGCAGAGATCGAAGCCGTCGGTCGTCGATCGCGGCTGTTGGATCGCACCGTTCGCTTCCACGGTCGTTCGTACAGCGCTGCGGAGATCGAACCGCTCGATGCGCGCGGCATCCCACGCCATGTCCGGCACGTTCCACGCCAGCCACATCGCGTGGAAGCCGTCGGGGGTGATGGTCGGGTCGAAACAGAAGTCAGCAGAGCCATCGTCGATCCGCGTCGGGGACCCGCCATCCAGTTGCTGGATCCATGTCTCGGACTGATCGACCACGTAGACGACCTGGGTGTTGTCGGGTGTGACCATCGGGGCCTGCGCAGGTCGGTCCGACGAACAATCGGTGATGCGCCGCAACGACCCACCCGGCACCGGCTGCAGCCACAGATTCCCGTCGGTGCCCGAGTAGACGACCGCTGTCCCATCAGGCGTCCAACACCAACACCCTCCGCTGAGCCCGCGCCCTGTTCGCGGTGGTGGGTACGACGAGAGTTGCCGTGGCGGTGAGCCGTCAAGCGTGGACAACATCAGCGCTGAACCACCGGCTGTCGATCGTCCGTAGACGAGCAACGACCCATCTGGCGAAAGGCGCGGTTCGGTGAGATCGGGTCCACCGAAACAGCGTTCGACCGCGATCGTCGTCATCAACCGAATGTACCCGTCGAAACACCCGGCCCTGATCACGTCTGCTGTCCGACCAACGGCGTCGCACCCCTGTGTTCTGCTGTTGGCATGGGAACGAGCGTGTTGGAGGCAACGACATCGGAGGTGACCACCGCTCGTCTGCAGTCGTCGCTTGCCGAGGTGTCGGTCACCTGAACGTCCTGCACGAATCGATGGTCTCGATCATGGTCGAAGCAGTTGCGACCCGAGCGTGGGAAGGCACCGGGATCGCCTCACCAGCCGTCTGGCTGGCCTGGTTGGCCTGGCAGACCGGCCTTTCGCCGGAGCGAGCCCGCCAGGTGGCCACGATGGCGCGACGCAAAGATCAGCTGCCTGAGACGTTCATCCGCTTCGAGCAGGGCCCGCGGAGCATCGACCAGGTCGCCGGGATCGCGTTCCGCACACAGTTCGTCCCGCCAGCGACCGGTCCCGACCCGGCTCAGCCCGACCCGGAATCTGCGCACTGGTTCGCAGCCGGCTGGGACGACGACGGCACCGTGCATCTTCGCGGCAACGCCGACAGCATTGATGGATCGATCATCCTGAATGCGTCGCGAGAGGCCGAGGACGCGCTGTTCCGCGGCGGCGACATCCGTGCCACATGGCTCGATGTCCTCGTCGAGGAGTGTGCGCGGTCGCTCGGGACATTGACAACGAAATCGCGTCGCGATCTCTACCGCGCCGCCATCCATCTCGACACCGAGGGCGCAAGGATGCACAAGGGTGGGCCCGTCCCTCGCACCCTCTTGGCGACGTTCTTGTGCGACGGCCAGGTTCGGCCGGTGTGGACGACCGGCGACCTGCCGGTCGATATCGGCCGCTCCCAGCACAACGTTTGCCTCCACACCCGGATCCTCGTCGAGAACCGGCACCGGATGTGCCGCAAACCCACCTGCGCCGCGACCCTTGGCCAAGAAGTCCATCACATCGTCCACTGGGCTCCACCGGACAGCGGTCTCAGCGATGCGCCGAACCTTGTCTGCCTGTGCCGGCGCGATCACACCGCCTGCCACGGACGCGGCGCCGCCAGGCCAACCGAGCATCCATAGCGAGCCGCCGGGCGGAACACCGCCCTCCGCTCTGAGCACGGACCCGTCCTGAACACACCGACTGAGCACACACTTGTCCTGAACACACCCCGACTGAGCACACACTTGTCCTGAGCACACACTTGTCCTGAGCACACGCCCGGCCGACACACCGGCCGAGACGCGCCCGATGCTCACCCCAGTCGGTCCGATCCGACAAGCTGTCCGAATGTTCATTCCCGAGTTGGTAGAGCCCGCCCAGGTGGTTGGGGCGATGCTGCGTGAACGCGGCGAAACGGTCGTGGTCGCCGAGGGTTCGGCCGGCGGCCTGATCTCGGCAGCGCTGCTGTCAGTTCCCGGCGCTTCGGCGTATTACCTCGGCGGCGCAGTCGTGTACACACGTGCCGCCAACCGAGCATGGATGTCCGGCGAGATCGAGGCGCCCCCGGGGATGCGCGGTGCGACCGAACCGTTTGCGTTGTATCTGGCACAATCGGCGGCGAAGAAATTGCAGGCCACGTGGGGCATCGGTGAAGCGGGCGCCGCTGGCCCGGCCAACCCCTACGGCGATCCAGCCGGACACTGTTGGGTCGCGGTTGCAGGGCCGGTCACTGCGACCCGCCACGTCCTCACAGGCCTCGATGATCGCAGCGACAACATGGTCATCTTCGCCATCGCTGCGCTCGCGCTCTTCACCGAAACCCTCGCCACCTCAGCACTGCGAGCGGCGGACGAGTGACCCGTGCCGTCGGTGTCATCGAGCTCGGCGGTCCTGATGCGCTGCGCGTCGTCGAACTGCCAGAACGCCACGCTGCGTCGGGCCCGGTGCGATTGCGAGTCACGGCTGCATCGGTGAACCCGACGGACACACGCTGATCTGTGACGGCACGCGTGCCGCAGAACTGAGCACGCCACGCTCGACCGGCTGCGGGCGAACAGGCCGAACAAGGAATCGTCACCTTGCGGGTCGCCAGAACATTCCCTTTCGAAGCAGCGGCCGACGCCCATCGTCTGCGCAAAGCCGGCGGCGTCCGGGGCCGGTCGGTGCTGATCTTTCCGAATACGTGAAGCCCGAACGCGCAAAGACTGCACGCGCAACGACGAGGCCCGAAGGCCTCGCCGTCACAAGCTGATCGAAAACTGAGCACCCGGTTCCAAGCCGACGGGACAAGTTCCGGCAGGGTGTCAGCAGAGGTTGGCGTGGTTTCGCCAGGCAGTCCAGCCTGAAGGCCTAGCGGCCAACCACCTCCAGAGTCCCACGACTTTTGTCTGTCACGTTTGGACCACCTCCTTTCTCTGGTGAATCAATTCAAGCAAACTGTGCGGGATCGCGCCAGCCCTTTTTGCGACGTATCTTTGGGCCGTGAACCACCTCAACGAACCCGAATCCATCGTCGCGGATTTCGAGGTGCTCGACGACCGGTTCGCTTCGGTCGGCGGCGACTCGCGCATCCAACGCCTGTACGACGACTGCCGGTGGGCAGAAGGTCGGTGTACTTCCCAGCCAGCGCTCGCTGATCTGGAGCGACATCCCGAACAACCGGATGTTGCGCTGGGATGAGCTCACCGGGGCTTCGCGCGTGTTTCGCAGTCCATCCGACTACTCGAACGGCAACACGCGAGATCGCAAAGGTTGGCTGGTCTCGTGTTCGCACGGCAGTCGACGGGTCACGCGAACCGAGCACGACGGGTCCATCACCGTCATCGCCGATCGCTTCGAGGGCAAGCGATTCAACAGCCCGAACGATCTGGTCGTTCGTTCCGACGGATCGATCTGGTTCACCGACCCCTCGTATGGCATCGACTCGAACTACGAAGGCCATCGATCGGCCAGCGAGATCGGCTCGTGCAACGTCTTTCGATTCGGGCCGGCGACAGGCGCTCTCAGCCTGATCGGCGGCAATTTCGTCCAGCCCAACGGCTTGGCTCTTGCCCTCGACGAGAGTCAGCTCTACATCGTCGACACCCGACGCAACCACATCCGCCGATTCACGACGACGGCAATCGGTGTCGAGGAGGGCGACATCGTGTTCGCCGAGTGCACCGCCGGACGCTTCGACGGGATCCGGTTGGACGACGCCGGACGAATCTGGGCGGGTTCGGCGACGGTGTCCACTGCATCGATCCGGATGGCACGCTGCTGGGCAAGTTGCATCTGCCGGAGGAAGCGGCAAACCTCACCTTCGGCGGGTTGCGACGCAACCACCTGTTCGTCACGGCGACGACGTCGTTGTACACAATTCGTCTGAACGTCGACGGTGCGCCCGATCGGCCGGCGCAACCACACTGACACCTGACGCTGATCAGTCGACGAGCCCTTCAACGCTGTTCAAATCCAGTGTCATGCACGTGCTGTTCGGGCCTTCGACGTAGTCGGCGAAGGGCTCGCAGACCTCGAAGCCGCAGCGCGCGTAGCGCGATCGCGCGGGAATGAACGCCTCCATCGCACCGGTTTATCAACACCCCATCGGGCGGAAGCCGAAGAACAGGATCTCCGGAACGGCCAACGCATCGACGTCCAATGCGTGAGCGTCGTCCGGTGGGCTGTTCTCGTGAGCGAACTCGAGATGTCTCGCGAGCAACGCGCTGATGTCAGCAGAACGCGGGTCTTCTGGCGTGATTCGATCGTCGTGCACAAGGCAATGCTGACACAGCGCCGCCTACGCTGATCTCATGGATTTGCAGCTCAGCGGCCGGTCAGCACTGGTCACCGGCGGAAGCCGCGGCATCGGGCGATCGATCGCCAGGCTGCTCCTCACCGAAGGTGTGCGGGTCGCGATCAGCGCGCGCACTCCTGCCACGATCACATCGACAGTGAACGAACTTCGTCGCCAGACGGGGGGTGAGGTCTTCGGAATCGTCGCCGACACCGGGAGTCGAGAGGGGGTGATTCGGATGGTCGACGAGGCCGTCGACATGCTCGGACCAGTGCAGATCCTCGTCAACAATGCGGCCACGGCAGCCGGACGAGCCAAACCGCCGGCCCTCGCCGACATCACCCGCGATGCGCTTCTCGGCGAAATCGACGTCAAGGTACTGGGCTATCTGTTCGGCGCCCAAGCGATTGCGCCAGCGATGCGCGAAGCGGGATGGGGACGGATCATCAACATCGCCGGACTCGCTTGGCGCACGACCGGATCGACCATCGGAACGATTCGCAACGTCTCGGTCGCAGCGCTGACCAAGAACCTCGCCGACGAGCTCGGCCCGTTCGGTATCACGGTCAATTGTGTGCACCCGGGAATGACTCGCACGGTCAGGTCAGCCGATCTGACAGACCACGATCACGCAGATCTCGCAGCACAGGCGGCACGCATCGAGGCGCTGATCCCGACGATCAACAGTGTCCGCCGGATGATCGACGACGACGACCTCGCTCCACTCGTGGCGTTCCTCGCTTCTCCGCTTTCGTTCGTGATCAACGGCGAGATGATCGAGGCCGGTGGTGGGCTGCCCGGTTCGATCCGGTATTGATCGTCCACGCGGCAACCGTCGCTCACGTCGTGCCTGCCGGCGCTGGACCGAGGACAATCGAGGCCGTCGACGATCGACAGCTATGGTTGCGAAATGCCGATCGTGCAACAGCCTGACCGCAACCTCGCTCTCGAACTCGTCCGGGTCACCGAATCTGCAGCCCTTGCAGCATCCCGCTGGGTCGGCCGCGGTGACAAGAACGGTGCCGACGGTGCTGCTGTGGAGGCAATGCGGACCGTGCTCAGCACGGTGCAGATGGACGGCATCGTCGTCATCGGCGAAGGTGAGAAAGACGAAGCGCCGATGTTGTTCAACGGCGAGAGGATCGGTGACGGCACGCCTCCACTGACCGATATCGCCGTCGATCCGATCGACGGTACGACGCTTGCTTCGCTCGGCAAGGACAACGCGATCGCCGTGATCGCGGTCAGCGAACGCGGCACGATGTTCAACCCGGGTCCGTGTTTCTACATGGAGAAGATTGCGGTCGGGCCCGAGGCCAAGGGTGCGATCGACGTCACG
Source organism: Actinomycetota bacterium (assembly GCA_043747765.1). GTDB lineage: Bacteria > Actinomycetota > Acidimicrobiia > Acidimicrobiales > Ilumatobacteraceae > WLMZ01. Next base: position 10,556 of record JAYTOM010000204.1, on the reverse strand, counting down.
GCCACTGCGACACAGAACCTGCGTTGGGTGGCCAAGGCGAAGAGAACGACCGTCCGCGACCTGACGGTGATGATCCTCGACCGCCCACGTCACCAGCCGTTGATCGACGAGGTCCGCGCCAGCGGCGCCCGGATCCAGTTGATCAGCGACGGCGACATCTTCGGCGCCATCGCCACATGTTGGCCAGATGCAGGCGTCGACGTGCTGATCGGCATCGGTGGCACGCCGGAGGGCGTGACTGCGGCCGCAGCGCTGAAGTGCATGGGCGGCGAGATCCAGGGTCGTCTCTATCCACGCAACGACACCGAGCGCGACGCCGCGATCGCCGCCGGCTACGACCTCAGCCGCGTACTCAGTGCCGACGATCTGGTCGAAGGCGACAACTGTTTCTTCGCCGCCACCGGCATCACCAACGGTGCGTTGCTGCGCGGCGTGCGCTACGACTCCTTGGGTGCGCACACCCAGTCGCTGGTGATGCGTTCGCGCTCGGGCACGGTCCGCCTCGTCGACGCCCACCACAAGATCGACAAGCTGAAGACCTTCGCCTCGGTCGACTACGCATGATCTCTGTCAACGCTGGACGAGGCTGGCCAGGCGGCGGGTGAGCCCTCGCGGAGTGATCCCTGAGGCCACCGACATGCCCTTGTACAGCACGCCGGGGATCGACAGGGTCCGTCCCTTAGCGACATCGTCGAGACCGGCTCTGGCGACATCTTCCACCTTGAGCCAGGCAATGGCCGGGTAGTTCGCAGCGGAGACCTCGCTGCCGCTGACACTCTGAAACTCGGTTCTGGTCAGGCCAGGGCACAGCGCCGTGACGTGCACACCGGTGCCACGCATCTCCTCGTGCAGGCTCTCGGTCAGGTTGGTGACGTAGGCCTTGGTCGCTGCATAGACCGCTAACTTCGGGGCCGGTTGGAAGCTGGCCATGCTGCTCACGTTGAGCAGGTAGCCACGACCACGCGGCACCATCGTCGCCAGAGCCGCATGTGAAAGCCGGGTCAGTGCAGCGACGTTGAGACCGATCTCGTCGTCGAGGCGATCGGCATCGAGTTGGTGGAACATCCCTGTCGTCCCGAATCCGGCGTTGTTGACGACGAGGTCGATCGGCTCGGTGGAGCTTGCGATCCTGTCAGCGACTCCGTTCAGGTCGTCCGGATCGCCGAGGTCGGCGGTCAGAACGGTGAAACCTGGATACCGGTCGGCCAGCTGCTGCAACCGCTCGGTCCGGCGGGCGACGAGCACCGTCGGCACCTTGGCTGCGCCGAGCAGGTTGGCCATCGCCTCGCCGATGCCACTCGAAGCGCCGGTCAACAATGCGGACGTGAACGGGTAGCTCGTCATCTGCCTGACTGTAGGCGAGAATCAGCTGATCTTGACCTGGGCCGTGAACTTCACTTCGTCGAACTGGTTGTAGCGAGCAGTGATGGTCAGCGTCCACGTCGTCGCGTATGGGAATGTTGCGGTCGAGGTCGTGAAGTGTCCGGCACCGCTGCGAGTCACGGGGATCTGGATCGCTGCGACCTGGCGACTCGGATCGCTGATCTCGACGGTCACCTCGTCCGGTTGAGCCAGACTGCTGACAGCATCGGACAGGTAGATGTGCATCTCGTTCGGCCCTGTGTGGCCGGGTTCGACGGTGATCGATGCGAGGTAATCGCCGTCGGTCAACGTCACCGAGAAGGGCGTTGCCGCGGCTACCTGGGAGGGATTGGCGGCCATCAGAACTGACGTGAAGGCGACGATCGTCACGGCAAGAATCGTCTCGATCGTGATCGCCCGCCCGAGACGCGGGGTGTCGACATCGCTGCGACGGATGATCCGCCGACTGACGAATGCGACAGCCAACAGTACGACGACGACGATCGTCTTGAGGATCAGCAGCGTGCCGTAGGTGGTGTTCGTGAGAGCGTGGATCGACCCGAGCTGGCGGATTGACTGCACGACACCACTGCTGATGACCAGCGCGAGCATGACCAGCGCGATCGCCGAGAATCGTCGCGCAGCTGCGGCGCTGACGCTGCGGAACTCGATCAGCAACAACAGGAGACCACCGAGCCACACCGCCATCCCAGCAACGTGCACCGCAGTCGCCGCGACACCGACCGGTATCCACCGACCAGTGGCACCGTGACCGCCGTACGCGGAGACCACACCGACGGCGAGCAGTCCGGCAATCGTCACGCCTCTCCACCACACCCGTCGGCGGTCGACGACGGTGATCAGCAGGCCGGCGCCGATGGCACCGACGATCGCTGCCCGAATGACCCAGGAGACGCCGACGCGCGAATCGAACGCGGCCTTCCACGAACTCGGTTCGACGATGGTGGACAGCCCGCGATTCGTCGCGTAGGCGACCTCGAGCGGCAGCTGCAGCAGCCCGGCGACAGCGCCGACGATCGCACTCGAGGCGATGATCGCACGGACTCGTCCGGTTGCTTCGACGATGCCCCAACCAAGCGCCACCAAGCCGCCGAAGACCAGCGCGATCGCCCCGATGATCACGCCGCGAGTGATGCCGAGGCCGACACTGGCGACGTGGCCGGTGTGATCGCTGTTGATGATCTGGGTCACAATGCCCGACTGGAGGTTCGAGGTGGCGCCGATCTGGAAGGAGAATGCTCCCTGCGCCGGGTGCGAATCGGCCGAAACGACTCGCCAATCGACCACGTACGACCCGGCCGTCAGCTTGCCCGGCGCAACGGCCACCACCTGGCTCTTGCCGGAGGGATGGCTGGCGGCGCCGATCTCGACCGGATTGCCACGTCCGTCGAACAGCCTGACCCCACCGAGGCTGATCTCGACAGGCTCGTTGAAGGTCAGCGTGATCACGGCCGGTGCAGCGTCGAGAATCTGACCGGCAGTCGGATTCGTGGTCAACAATTCAGCATGGGCCAGGGCCTGTCCCGGCAGAACGAACAGGGTCGCGAGCAGGGCGACCAGAAGCCCGACCGCGCCGAGCAGCCAATGTCGACGACGCCCATCGCTCGCAGACATGGCCGTCATGACGTCGCTCCGGTCGGCGAGTTCGGGGAGTCCGGGGAGTTGGGTGCAACCGGCCGGGTTGGTGCAACCGGCCGGGTTGGTTCGAGTGCACCGACGATCGACGTGGCAACGACGCCCACACAGCAGGCGATGCCGACGACCAGCGCGACACGTTGGACAACGGCTGTCGGCCAGCCGGCCAGCAACTCGTGCTCCAAGGCCTCGATCCGCGTCGCCGCCAAGACACCGGCGCCGATCGCTGCGACAACGGCCAGGAGTGGACGGCGAATGACGATTGCCAGGACGGCGGCGAGGATCGCGATGAGGCCGAGCACATGACGAGTACTGCTGGCGCCCTGACCGACGAGCGTGGCGACGGTCCCGAGTACACCAAGCACGGGCAGCAGCTTGTGCGTCGATGGGACGAGAACCAGTGCTGCGGCGGCCCCGAGACCGAGTGCCGACGCCGCTCCCAGCCACACGTAACGCATCGGAGTCGGCAGCCACGTGACCCTGATCAAGGCATCGACATTGCGACCGTCGACCACGAAGTCGATGTGATGAGCCGCGAAGATCACTCGTTCGACGTCGGGGGCCGCGAGCACGTCGGCGCGAGGAGTGTTGCTCATCCAGTGAGCGCGGTGGTCATGCCACTGGACAACCGGTCCAGTGCTCAGCGTGCTCCAGGAAGGCACGGCCGTCGCTGAAGCAGTCGCCGGCGGATTCATCGACGCAAAACGGTCGAGATCCAGGTAGTGCGCCGGCGAATTGACGTTCTCGGACACACCGGACCGGTCGAGACGCAAGTACGGCTCGCCCGAATACCCGAGGATCATCACCGACTGTGCTGTGGTGCGATGTAGTTCGAGGCGATTGCCGAGTTCGACGATGCGTAGTTCGATCCCGGTGTGGTCGCCCTGCCAACCGGTGATCTGAATCCTGTAGTCGCTGCTGCTTCCGCCGGTGCCGTTGTGGGCCAAAGCGGCGCTCGCCGGAGCGAGCAGACATCCGAATACCATCATCGCCATCAGCGCCGCGCGCCATGGTGAAGGGCGCACGATCGACATACGCAAGAGCAGTCGTCAGTGGCAGGCATCGAGTTCCCGCCGACCAAGAGTTCCGCGCGACGAGTCAGTGATTACTGGCGGTGGTGCCGTTGATGCCGCCTGTTGCGTTGAGGCGGGCATGGGCCCTCGCCAACGCCGCCTCGGCGTCGGCGTCGGCTTCGTGTCGCAACAGCTCCTCGGCCCGCTCCTTGGCGAGCGCAGCGCGACGCCGGTCGATCTGCTCGGCCAACTCTGCCACGTCGGACAAGATGTTGACGTTGTTGTTGCTGACCTCGACGAAGCCACCATGCACGGCGACGTCGGTGATGGTCCCGTCGGCCAGATAGATCCGGGTGTGATTCTCGATCAACGCGCCGAGGAAGGGCGCGTGGCCGGGCAGGAACGCGATCTCGCCGCTGTCGAGGATGCGGGTGATGACCTGCGTTGCCTCGCCGGTGAAGAGAACCTTCTCCGGCGAGACCACATTGACTGTCATCGTGGCGCCGGCCATGATCAGGCAGCGCCTTCTTGCAGGGCCTTGGCCTTGGCCAGCACCTGCTCGACGCCACCCACGTTGAGGAACGCCTGCTCGGGAACGTCGTCGAGGTCACCCTTGACGATCGCCTCGAAGCTCTCGACGGTCTCGAGAACGGGAACGGTCTCGCCGCTGACGCCGGTGAACACTTCGGCCACGTAGAACGGCTGGCTGAGGAAGCGCTGCACCTTGCGAGCACGCGACACGGTGAGACGGTCCTCTTCGGACAGTTCGTCCAAGCCGAGGATGGCGATGATGTCCTGCAACTCCTTGTAGCGCTGGAGGATCTCCTGCACGCTCCGAGCGACGTTGTAGTGACGATCACCGACGACTTCGGGCTGGAGGATGGTCGAGGTGGACGACAGCGGGTCAACAGCCGGGTAGATGCCGAGTGAGGCGATCTGGCGGCTGAGTTCGGTGGTGGCATCGAGGAAGGTGAACGTGGTGAACGGCGCCGGGTCGGTGTAGTCGTCGGCGGGCACGTAGACGGCCTGCAACGATGTGATCGAGCGGCCCCGGGTGGACGTGATGCGCTCCTGGAGGGCGCCCATCTCGTCGGCCAACGTCGGCTGGTAGCCAACGGCTGACGGCATCCGGCCGAGGAGGGTGGATACTTCCGAGCCGGCCTGGACGAAACGGAAGATGTTGTCGACGAACAACAGCACGTCCTGGTTCTGCACGTCGCGGAAGTACTCGGCCATGGTCAACGCCGACAGCGCGACACGCAGGCGCACGCCTGGCGGCTCGTCCATCTGGCCGAAGACCAAGGCGGCCTTCTCGAAGACGCCGGATTCGGTCATCTCGATCATCAGGTCGGTGCCCTCACGGGTGCGCTCGCCGACACCGGCGAACACGGACACGCCACCGTGGTTCTGGGCGACGCGGCGAATCATCTCGGTGATCAACACGGTCTTGCCGACGCCGGCACCACCGAACAGGCCGATCTTGCCACCGGCGACGTACGGGGTGAGCAGGTCGATGACCTTGATGCCCGTTTCGAAGACGCGCTTCGACGGCTCGAGGGCATCGAAGTTCGGGGCCGGACGATGGATGTCCCAGCGCTCGACGTCGGCAAAGTCGGCGTTGTCACCATCGAGGACTTCGCCCCAGACGTTCCAGACGTGGCCGAGCGTGCGGTTGCCGACGGGCACGTTGATGCCGCGACCGGTGTTGCGCACGGGTGTGCCGCGCACCAGGCCGTCGGTGGGCTTGAGGCAGACGGCGCGAACGCGGCTCGAGCCGAGCTGCTGGGCGACTTCGGCCAGCACGACCACGGGCACACCGTCGACGTTCACGGTGAACTCGACAGCGTGGTTCAGCTCGGGCAGCGAGCCACGAGGGAACTCGACGTCGATCACGGGGCCGGCGATGGCGACGACCCGACCGTCGCTCTTGGCCGAATCGGTGCGGGTTGTTTCAGTCATGGTCATAACTGGGTGTCCTTACCTTTGACGCTGATGCGCTAGTTGCTCGACGCCACGGCGTCGAGGTCGATGTAACGAACGTGCTTGTCCTTGCCGCCGCCGAGTGCCTCGGCGCCGCTGACGATTTCCATGATCTCGGTCGTGATCGAGTCCTGACGGGCCCGGTTCATGATGCGCGCGAGGTTCTTGATCAGTTCCTCGGCGTTGTCGGTGGCGCTCTTCATCGCCCGCTGCTTGAACGCATATTCGCTGGCAGCAGCGTTGAGAAGAGCGGCGTAAATCCGTGCCTCCACGTAGCGCGGAAGCAGGGTGTCGAGAATCGCGGTGGGGTCCGGCTCGAACTCGTAGTCACCGGTGGCGGCGCCGTCGGCGTTCTCGGATTTACCGTCACCACCTGCGGTTGCGTCGGAGTCGAGCGGAACCAGCGGGCGCAGTACGACTTCTTGTGAGCCGGTCGAGATGAAGCGGGTGTAGACGAGCTGCACTTTGTCGACCTCACCGTCGATGAACAGTTGGACGACGAGCTTGCCGATCTCGCGGGCGTTCTCGTACGACGGGCCGTCGCTGAAACCACCGAAGCTGGCCGCACGCTTGTACCCGCGGAAACGGAAGTAGCTGTCTGGCTTTCGGCCAACGGCAACGATCGTGTAGTCGCGGCCCGCCAGCAGATCGGCCTTGATCTCGCCCTCGGCCGCGCGCTGGACACCAGCGTTGTAGCCGCCGCACAACCCTCGGTCGGCGGCGATCACCACATATGCGGTCTTTTTGACCTCGCTGCGTCCGGCGAGCAACGGCGAACCGCTTCCTGCTCCTGCCGCTGCCAGATCCTTGACGACAGCAGTGATCCGGTCGCTGTACGGCACTGCGGCCTGCACTCGCTGCTGGGCCTTGACGATGCGCGAAGCGGCGATGAGCTCCATCGCGCGCGTGATCTTCTTGGTGGCTTGGACGCTGCGAATGCGTCCTCGAAGAATGCGCTCCTGACCCCCTGCCAACTAGACCACCAGCCCGAAACAAGTCGCAGCGCCCGGAACGACAGCGACAAGCCGCACGGAGGGAGCAGCCGGCGCGGAGCGGAGGTCAGTCCCGACCATCATTCCGTCGCCAGTGTCTTGTTGCTGTGTGCGTCGCCGACTTGCGCGGCATCGATGGCGGCGGCATCAACCGCACGGGCGGCCACAGCAGCCGCGCTGGCGGCGACGAACTGATCCTTGAAGGTCGTGATCAGGTCGGCGATCTCGGCGGGCACATCGGCCTTTGGGTTGCTGCGCATCCCCGCTAACACACCTGCGTTGCGGGTGCGCATGAAGTCGAGCAACCCGGCTTCAAAAGCGCGGACCTGGTTGACGGGCAGATCGTCGAGGTAGCCCTTGGTTCCGGCGAACACGACCACAACCTGCTCCTCGACGGGCATCGGGCTGTTCAGCGGCTGCTTGAGCAGTTCGACCAGTCGGTAGCCACGCTCGAGCTGCGCCTTGGAAATCGCGTCGAGCTCGGAACCGAATGTGGCGAACGCCTCCAGCTCACGGAACTGGGCGAGGTCGAGCTTCAACGTTCCGCTGACCGTCTTCATCGCTTTGATCTGGGCGGCTCCGCCGACTCGTGAGACCGAGATGCCGACATCGACGGCCGGACGGACGCCGGACTTGAACAGGTTGTCCTGCAGGTAGACCTGGCCGTCGGTGATGGAGATCACGTTGGTCGGAATGTACGCCGAGACGTCGCCGGCTTTGGTCTCGATGACGGGCAGGGCGGTCAGCGAGCCGGCGCCGCGCTCGTCGCTGAGCTTGGCGGCACGCTCGAGCAGACGACTGTGCAGGTAGAACACGTCGCCGGGGTAGGCCTCACGGCCCGGAGGACGGCGAAGCAGTAGCGATACCTGGCGATAGGCCTCGGCCTGCTTCGACAGGTCGTCGTACACGATGAGCGCATGCTCACCGTTCTCCATCCAGTGCTGGCCGATTGCACATCCACCGTACGGAGCGAGGTACTTGAAGGGGGCGGTGTCCGACGCCGGAGCGGCGACGACGACCGTGTACTCCATCGCGCCGTACTGGCGCAGCGTCTCGACGGTCTGAGCGATCGTCGAACCCTTCTGGCCAATGGCGACGTAGATGCACTTCACGCCGAGGCCACGCTGGTTGATGATGGCGTCGATCGCGACCGTGGTCTTGCCGGTCTTGCGGTCACCGATGATCAGCTGGCGCTGGCCACGGCCGATCGGGGTCATCGCATCGATCGACTTGATGCCGGTCTGCAATGGCTCGTGCACGGGCTGGCGACCCATGATGCCGGGCGCCTGGATCTCGACACGACGTTGGGTGGACCCGACGATGTCGCCCTTGCCGTCGATCGGCTGGCCGAGCGCGTTGACGACCCGGCCGATCATCGCGTCGCCGACCGGGACGGACAGGATCTGGCCGGTTGCCTTGACGGGCTGACCCTCTTCGATCGCATCGGCGTTGCCGAGGATGACCGCGCCGATCGAGTCCTCGTCGAGGTTGAGGGCGAGGCCCACCGAACCGTCGGCGAATTCGAGCAACTCGTTCACGCCGCAGTCGGGAAGACCGGAGACGCGGGCGATGCCGTCACCGACTTCGGTGACGCGGCCGACGGTGCGTGCTTCCAGCGACGGCTCGAAGCCTTCGAGGTTCTTCTTGAGCGCTGAAGCGATGTCGCCGGCGCTGAGTGTGAGCTCTGCCATGTCTTGTTCCGTTCCTGTGAATCCTGGGGCGGCTCTAGAGCCGGGCCTTCAACTGGTCGAGGCGGGTACGTACGGTGCCGTCGATCACGGTGTCGCCCACCGTTGCGACGAGGCCGCCGAGAACGGAGGGATCGACGACGACCTTGAGGTTGACTTGCTTGCCGGTGGCATTGGCCAGCGCGGCCCGCAGGCGGTCCTGCTGATCCGGCGTGAGTTCGATCGCGCTGCGCACTTCGGCGACTTCGAGATTCTTCGAGCTGCTCGCCCGCTGAACCAGGATGTCGATGATGGCGGGTAGGTCGCGACCGCGCCCGGAACCGACGACCATGCTGACGAGCTGGACCGTGGTCGACGTTGCCTTCCCACCGAGCAGGTCCTCGACGATGGCCTGGCGCCGTGACGCCGGGATCATGTCGTTGGTGAGCGCGTTGCGGAGGGCATCACTGTTCTCGTAGCTGCGCGCGAAGCGGAACAGTTCGTCCTCGACCTCGTCGAGCGAACCTTCGGCACGAGCGATCTCGAACAATGCCTTTGCGTAACCCTCGATGCGTGCGTCGCTCATGATGCTGCTCCAGCGGTGGTCGCGCCGGCAGTCTGGAGGCCAACGGTCTGGATGAAGTTCTCGATCAGCTGCTGATGCGTCGCGTCGTCGATCGACTGGGCGACAGCCCGCTCGGCCGCCGTTGCCGACATCCTCGAGATCTCGGCACGCAATTCGTCGCCCTGTCGACTCCGTGCTGTCTCGATGTCCGCTGTGGCTCGGGCGTGCAGATCGGCAATCTCCGCGTCGACCCGGGTGTTGAAGTCGGTGACGAGTGCTGCTGATTGCGCAGCAGCCTCATCGAGGAGGCGGGTCCGTTCGGCCTGGATGTCTCCTTTGGCCTGACGAATGCTCGCAGCCTCGTCGGCGGCGGCCGATTTGTCACTGGCCGCCCCGTCGAGCTCTTTCTGGATCTTCGCAGTGCGCCCGTCGAGACCCTTCTTCAGGGCAGGCCAGGCGAACTTGGCGAGCAGCACGAAAATCATGACCGAGGCGATGCTGCCGTAGATGACCTCGGACGTCTCCGGCAGGAACGAACTGTGGGTGACGATGCCCTGGGTGTCGATCGAGACCGTGTTGTCGGTGACGGCACGGCCGACCAGCGGGAGAATCGCTGCGAAAGAACTCATCGGAGGGCTCCTGCATTCATCACGTCGTCGACGACTCGGCCGACGACACTCGGGTCGGGATCCTTGCCGATCGCGAGCCGGATCGCACTGGAGCTGACGTCTTCGACGGCACCCTTGATCTGCGACTGCACGGCAGCGCGGGCGGCCTCGTTCTCGGCTGTCGCCGCAGCCCGCTTGGTGGCGATCTCTGCGTTGGCGGCAGCGATCCGTGCCGTCCGAACGGTCTCGAGTTCCTGCCGGGCATGATCGATCTGAGCGGCCGCTTCAGCTTTCAACGTGGCGACTTGCGCGCTGTACTCGGCTACTTCGGAGCGAGCCGCGTCACGCGACGCTGTCGCCTGGGCGTGATCGGACTGGATGCCGTTGTAGCGGGCATCCATGCCATTCTTCAGTCGCGGGAAGGCGATGTAGCGCATGATCAGCGCGAACACGATGAACGCGCCGGCACCCCAGACGACTTCTTTGACCTCCGGCACGATCGGGTTCGGCCCAGGGGCGACTTCGTTGACCCCTGCGTGGGCGATGCCGTCCTTGGCGACGATCAGGCCGTCGCTGTTCAGTGTCTGGTTGGCGGCGAGCACCACGGTGGTCGCGGTCGTCGGAGCCGTTGTCGCCACCGTCGTGGACGCGGTCGACCCAGACGTGGTCTGAGTCGTTGATGTGTTGTCGACAGGTGTGGTGCTCGGGGGTGC